>JANWLS010000144.1 GCA_025450765.1 Vicinamibacterales bacterium
CCGCAGTCTGCCACGCCGGCGGGCGCGTTCCCGCACGATCACGAACAGCACCGGAGCAGTAGGTCTTGCGGGCGCGAGCGCGTGTCTGGCGCGTTACCAGACTGGACGATGCTGCCTGTGACGGGCGCCATGCTGCTTGGGTTGGCGTCTGGTAACAATGCCGGGCGACACGATGCGCGGCGCGGCGGAGCGTGACGAGTCTGCTGCTCCTCTGGCTGGCAGTCGATGGGATTGGTGCTGTTTCTCCCACCATCATCACGACCGCCGTTTCGACCGCGATCCCGAAGAGCGCGATGTACCCGATCCAGGCGGCCACGCTGAAGTCGTAGCCGAGCCACCACTGCAGAATCAAGCCGCCCGTCAGGGCGTAGAACGTGGGGACAATCACGATCATCGCTGCCGCCGCGGAGCGGAAGAGCATGTGCAGCAGGACGAAGATGACGACAAACGTCACGATCACGAGAATCGCGATCAAGATCCAACGGGGCACACGTCATCTCCACTCGCCGGTACGGCGCGTTTCGTCCTGTCTGACCGTTCAGCCGCCGCTCCGGCTTCCGGGAAACGGCGGCTGGAAACCAACTTGCCGTGCGACTGGCTTGACGCTTTCCACGAAGATGCCCGTCAAACCGCCCTTCTGGTATTTCTTGCCCTGAACCTCCACCTGCTGGCCGACGAACGGCAGCAGCTTGACGTTCGGATCGCCGTGATTGACGGGTAAAGAGAGATAGATCGTGCCGGTCTTGGCCTCCAGCACACCCAGCGCATTGCCTTTCTTGGCGCACGCCGTGGCGCAGGCGGCGTGCGAAGCACCGGTCGCGTGCTCATGCGACAGATAGCACACCGGATCGATCACTTCTCCCGTCATCGTGACGGCCGCTCCGGGCTCGTCGTGGCCGGGGTGAGCCAGCAACGCGATGGGCGCCAGCAGAAGGAAGACCGCGAAGGTGACGACGAATCTCAGCGAGCGAGTCATGTAGCGTTTCTCCTCTTGGGTTGTCGTCTTCTCGGACATCGATTCGGGCGAACGAGGGTTCATGGGTGTGGTGTGCCCACTTCCACGCCGGGCGAAACGGATGCCGGTTCGCCAGGGCCGACGGGCGCGGCGAGCCCGTCGGTCAGGAGGAATCCGTTGATCGTGGCCGCCGCTTGACGCAGCGACACGAGCGACTGCACGTACTCTTCCTGGAGTTGAAACAACGTGCGCTGCGCAATCAGGACCTGGGGATAGGCCGCCGCCATCTCCTGATAGCGCTGGAGGTACTGCTCGTACGCTTGTTGCGCCTGCGGCAGGATCTGCGAGCGATACCGGTCGGCCGTCTCCAAGGCCAGACGGTAGGCTTCGTACGGCGCGGCGAACGCGGAGGTAAGGGCCAGCCGTACGCGATCGCGCTCGCGTTCGGCGTGCGTCACTTCGGCGACCGCTGTTGCCACGTTCCCCTGATTACGGTTGAAGATGGGCACCTGGACGGCCGCTTCCGCGCTCCACTCCCAGCCGAACGGCCGGTTCCCGGGCTCGAGCAGTTCGCGGTTGTCATCGAGCCCGCCGCGCAGGACCACGTCGGGCACGCGCTCGACACGCGCGCGCGCCAGCACCGCCTGGGCGCGCGCGACGTTCTGATCGGCGGCCTTGATCTCCGGACTCTGGCTCAAGATCCGCTGCAAGGCCGCGTCGCGATCGATCTGCGGGAGATCGGTGTCCAACGCCCCGACCAGCGCCGTCAGCGGACGCGACGGATCTCCGATGAGCGCGGCCACGTGCTGCCAGGCTCGCCGCTGACCCGCTTGCGCGGCCGTCACCGCCAGCTCGGCACGCTGCGCCTCCACCGTCGACTCGAGCACGTCGGGTTGGTCGGCCTGGCCGACGTTGAACAACTCCCGCGACGTCGTGAGGGCCGTCGTCGCGAGCTGCGCGAGCTGCTGCCGGAGGGCCAGGAGCTGCTGCGCGCCGAGGGCGTCGTAGTAGGCCAGGCGCACGGCCGTCAGCACGCGATAGCGCTGCGCATCAGCGACCGACTCCGTCTGCGCCTGCTCCTGCGCGAAGACCTGCCGGCTGAGGCCCAACTTGCCGGCAGTGATAATGGGCTGCTGAACGAAGAAGCCCTGTTCACCACCGCGCAGCACAGGCGACGTCGAGATCTGTCGCCCCTCATACCCGATGGTTGGATTCGGATAGAGACCCGCTTGCTGCTTCCGCCCGATGGCGGCTTGCACATCGGCCTGCGCTTGCGCCAGGGTCGGGTTGTGCGCGAGCGCCAGTTGCTCGAGCTCGGCGAGCGTGAGGCCGGTACCGCGCGCGGGCGACGTGGTCACCGGCGGCGCACCCGCTGGCGGGGAAAGAGCGTGCACGTGCGCGGACTGCTGCGCGAGTGCCTGCGATCCGACGGTCAACGTCATGATGCCCGCCAGCAGCGCAGCTTGGCCAAGGCACCCAAGGGAGCGGCGGCCCCTCATCGCGCCCTCCCGCCAGGAGCCGTCCCTCGGCTCTGCTCGTCTCTTGCTTTGATGCGCGACATCACCTGGTCGTACAGATCCGGCGGAAGGACACGCACGAGGGTCATCATGCCCATCACGCCGCCGCTCCATCCCGGTCGGAGGCCATAGGTCTCCGGCTTCGCGACCATCGCATCCATCGCCATGAACATGTCCTGCGGATAACCGGGCACGAGGCCGGCGTTCACGGCAGGCTGCACCGGCATCTACATGCCGGGCATCTTGGAGATATCGTGTTGAGGTGCCGGCGCCGCAGACTTTGGCAAAGGCATGTTCGTCGTTGGGGTGTCGAAGGCCGCGAGGCCGGTGCCGCGACCGAGGCTCGGGCCGTTACTCTCGGAGAGCGCACCGCCTTCGCGCAGCATACCCATCCCTTCCTCCATGCCTTTGCCGGTCTGCATGCCGTGCCCCGCCATCGACAGCGGCCCGACCATCGATGCCATGTGGTTCATCATGTGATGCGGCAGATGGCAGTGCAGCATCCAGTCGCCGGCGTACTTCGCATCGAATTCGATATCGCGCGCCTGCGCCACGCCGACGAGCACGGTATTCTCTGGTCGCCAGGTTGATTGCGGCGCCCGACCGGCTTCGGTGCCCGTGACGTAGAACGTGTTGCCGTGTAAGTGCATCGGATGGTGATCCATGCCCAGGTTCACGAACCGGATGCGCACGCGTTCTCCCAGCTTGACGATGAGCGGGGTTGTCGCGGGGCCGGCCTTGCCGTTGAGCGTCAGCCAGTTGAACTCCATGGAAAGCGAGTTCGGAATGGTGTTGTTCGGCAGGATGGCCCATTCCTGCAGGACAAGGCCGAAGTCCTTATCGACGCGGGGTCGATACGGTTGGCGCGGGTGCATGATGAAGAGGCCGATCATCCCCATCATTTCCTGCATCGGCATGTGCGAGTGATAGAAGTACGTACCTTCCTGGTGCAGCGTGAATTCATAGACGAAGCGGCCACCTGGCGGAATGGGGTCCTGATCGACACCAGGGATTCCATCCATGTCAGGCGGAATCTCGAACCCGTGCCAGTGCATGGAGGTGGCTTCGGGAAGATGGTTGTCGACGACGAGACGCACGCGATCGCCTTGCACGATCTCGATCGTCGGCCCTGGGGCACTGCCGTTATAGCCCCACACATCGATGATCGAACCGGGCAGAAAGGACTGCTTGACCGGTTCAGCCACGAGATGAAATACCTTCACCTCACCGTCGCGCGTGTACGACAACGCCGGCACGTCCGGCGTCTGGACGGACAAGAAGCCCGAGTGGGTATCCGAATGCGGCGCGGCCCTGGCTGCCGGCGGCGCCGGCATCGCCATCCCGGACATCGCTGGCATGTGTTGGGCCCGCAGGCCGGCGGTAGCGCTCGCCATGGCGCCCGCACCAAGCAAGCTCTTTCGAACGAACTCACGTCTGCTGTGACTCATCTCAATTCCTCGCCATCGCCGCGGGACCATGCCTCACAGGACGCGCAGGCGCGCCCGCTTGGACGACCGAGCGGCGGCACACATTGGGATCGTCGTCATGCGCAGCGGGGCAAGCAGACAGAGCTGCCGCACGGCGGGGCCATCACGACAAAGGCGATAGAGTGAGAAGAGTTAGATCCGCAGCGGGATCTGACGAGATTCGGAAGGCGGACTACTGAACAGAGGAACCGGAGCGCCCAAGTAACCGCCAAGCAGCGCAGGCCATGCGTGCGCCATCGAGGGGGTGACCATCGCGGCGAGCTGAGTACTGGGAAGTGATGCCGCGACGGACGGAGTCACATTCGCCACCGTCCGAAACGCTCCGTGCGTGTCTTCGCAGGGCATCGGCGCACGATGGGATCCAGGCGCCTGCAGATCGAGCTGACCGATGGTCGCGTGGCAGGCTGGCTGGTGCGCCAACGCGTCCTGCTCGCAATCGGCCAAGCAGATGGCGGATAGCATCGGCAGGAACACCAACACCACAACCAGTGTGCCGCCGAGCCCGCGCACGAATCGAGCCATTGATTCTCTTATACCACAGCAACCCCGCGCACGCGCGAGCGCATCTGTCATTTGACTCGGTACGCGCGTACAGGGTTTAAGCTGGTTTCATGCCGTCGGTGCGCGAATCCACTCAACTGAAGAGCGGCCAGCTCGCTCGACAGACCGGGATCAATCCGCAGACGATCCGGTACTACGAGCGCGTGGGCCTGCTGCCTCGCCCGCGCCGCCTCCCCTCCGGATACCGGGTGTTTTCGACAGATGATGTGCGCCGGGTTCGATTCATCAAACGAGCGCAGGCGCTGGGATTCGCCCTGACTGAAATCAAGGCGCTTCTCGCGCTCGATCGGCAGCCCAGGGGCGATTGCGCGGATGTTGGACGACTCGTGCAGCACCAGATCGAGGCGATCGATAGCCGAATAGAACATCTCGGCAAAATTCGAGAAGCCCTGGCCCGGTTGGCGGACGCCTGCGTGCATCGCGTTCGAGCCACCGACGATTGTCCGATTCTCGAGTCGCTCAATGAGGAGGTGCCATCCACGGCGAGTCACGTACGGCGCTCGTCGATATCGCAGCCAGACCCCACGAACAAAGAAGGAGAGTGACCCATGCCGCTCAAGAAAGGCGAACACTATCGGTGTCCTGATCCGAATTGTGGATGCGAAATTGAAGTCACCAAGGGCGCGAACCCCAGGTGTGGCGGAACACAGGTTCCGCACTGCTGCTGCGGTAAGGAGATGACGAAGGAGTAGCTCGAACGCGATCGCCGCGACGTGGCGGCCACCGGGCGTACTCGCCTCCCGGCTGGGGCCGTCCGTCGCGGTCACAGTCGTCTATCCACCGAATACTGGTTCGATCGCCGGCGAAACAAGGCTATTTGAGTAACAGCAGGCCAGCCAAGGTGAGCACGAGGACGAGGAACGTGACGACGGTATACAGCGTGTCGCGCTCTTCGGTCAGGAACAGCACCATTGATGTGAACACGCGGAGAATGCCGAAGCGCCGCGAAACGAAACAGCGAGCGAATCACGGTTGGCGACTGTTCGCGTCGACTACGCGCACAGCCCTTGAAAAAATCTTGAAACTTTGTGCACGAAAAGGGCCATCTCGGTCAGACGCCCTCCGCCGGCCCCGAGCGATTTTACGAATGAAACCAACGCAGCCGGAGCCCGCCGACATCTCCGGCTGCGTTTCTCAGCCACGGGACCGGGGTTCGAATCCCCGTACCGGTATACCAAAGGTTGCAACATCGGCCCTTCCCGCCACGAGCAAGCCATCGAACGATGCCTGCCCTTCGAACCGATACGATCGTCCTTCTGGCGTGAACCTAAGTGGTCCTGCGAGTACTTCTCGCAGCAGCCGGCGCCCGTCTTCGACCCGTCGCGAGGCAAGGAGCGCCCGCCACTCAGCCGGGTGAGAACGGATCGCCGCCTCCAGCGCGCCGATTGATGCGCTCTGTCGATCGAGCGCGCGAATATTGTGGTCGGTGTTCTGAGCAGTCGCGACAAGAAGACCTCGGTACGCGGCGGCGCCAGGCATGCGTATCGCATGGGTTTAGCGCCGCCGCGCTCGATCGGATATCAGAAAAAGGGCGACAAAACGACTTGCCGGATGTGTTCCGCGTCAAACCCACCGAAGAGCACGTACGCCGCCGTGGCGGCCCAAAACAGCACGGCGGCGCTCCTGAAGACCCGCCGATGATAGGGGACGCCGACAGACAGCAGCGCCAGCATCAGGAATAGCTCATACGTCGTCCGTTGGCCATTCCCCACGTACACCCAGACCGCCTTGTAGTTGAGGGAAACGGCCACCGCCCCGTACACGACCGCCGCGACGCTCACCGGGCCTGGAGCGAGGACCGCCGCCCAGACGGCCAGGACTGCGCCCGCCGTGATAACAAAGGGATACCAGGTCCCGGCGCGAGCAAACTGCTCAATCCCCCCGTAGTACTGATGATGGTGGATCAGCGTCCAGAGCGTGCGGATGCCGGCGAACGGCACGCCGAGATCGTGTGAATTGAAGAACAACCCGTGGAGCCCCCACGTCGGCCAGAAGACCCAACCGACATAGAGCCGCCAGATCGCCACGGGCGCGAAGGCGATCACGGTGAGCCGCACGGCGTCACGTCGGCCTGCGGAGATCAGCGTGGCAGCGGCGAGCGCCAGCACGAGCACCGTGCCAGTCTCGCGCACCAGCAACGAGCACGCGAGCAGGAAGCCGGCCCACGCGTACCGACGCTGCAGCCAGCACCAGTACCCCCCGAGCAGCAGCGCGCCGGCGATTGGTTCTGGGAGGCTCACCTGCACCGACTCCCAGAATCCCGGAACAAGGAGGACGAGCAACCCCCAGCACGGACTGGCTCCGACCTCACGGGCGACAGCCGCCAGGATGAAGCCCGTGAGGAACAGCGCGGCCAGCACCAGGCCCATCATCGTGGCTGGATATCGCGGCCAGTGTCCCAGCGAGACGAGGTCGGTCAGCAGCGGGAATCCAATCCTGCCGTAGCGGTACGGCGGCGCGTCGATGAAACGGCCGTACACGGCGGGCTGTCCGCGGTACGTGCGCAGGAACGGATCGTAGGCCTCCAGGTACATGAACTGGGCGTCGTACCCGCCATCGCCCAATTGCAGCGTCTGGCGGATGTCTTGTCGCTGGTTCAGGGTCGGGTCGGCGTCGTACCACTCGTGCCCGAGCATCAGAAAGCCGCTGAAGTTGCCCCCATAGTTGCGGTCCAGATCGTAGTGGACCAGGCGGCCGTAGGCGGTCAGCACGAGCACGCCGATCAGGACCGGCGCCACCCACGCTCGATATCGCTGCCGCCGATACCAGCTCGCCACCGCGGCGGCGGCCGTCCAGACGCGAGGCGCACCCACGAGCAGGACGCCTTCTGCGAACGCCGTCTCCGACACCAGCACTCGGTACGGCGACGCCAGCGCCGAGCCGAACACCAGTCCAAAGAAGATCGTTGTCGCAGCCGCCAGGCCCCACCAGAGCGCTCGAAGCCCCGGTCGCATCGCTGCCGGCGGAAGGAGAAAGAGGAGCGTGATGACGAGCCCCACCCACAGCACCGAAGCGGTCGTCGGCGAGCGATACCGGTGAGAAGCCGCGGGGATGATGACCAGGTCGTAGGCCCGTGTGGCCCCATGATGTGTGGCGAGCTCGAGATACTCGAGAGACCAGGGCGCATCCGGACCGGTGATGAGAATCCGATGATCGCCTGCGCTCCAGGCCCCGGTCACGGCGCAGTCGACACGTCGAGCGGGCCCTGGCTTCACGATGACGCGACAGATGACGCGGCCATCCGTCTGAAACGTGAACGCCGCCGGGGCCGTCGCGTCGTTCTCGAGGCGCGCGATCATCGCGAAGGGCGTTTCGAGATCCCCGACCAGTATCCGCGGATCAGGCGTCACGAGCAGGCGACCGGCCGACGACGAAAGAGGCGCCGTCACCACCTTGAATCGCTCGGCATGGAACTCCACGTACACGCGCGAAGCGAAGACCGCACACAGCGCGGTCGCAATCAGCAGTGCTGGCGCAATACGGGACAGCGAGAGAAGCCTTCGGTCGCGAGGCACGGATGCCCGACCGGGGAGTGCCTGCCTTGCACCGTTCTGGGGAGCGGCAACACGCGTCATCGGCGGGCGTGAAAGACCGCGCGATCCTGCCGGCACGCGGCATGCCGCGTGTTTCGGTGAGTGGCCCAGTGCTTTACCGCCCGTGCCGTCCGGTACAGCGGCCCCGGGAGCGGAGTGGTGATCTGCACGTCCGTGAAGCCGACGGCCTTCCGGAAGCAACCGGCTCCAGCGCGCCGAGCGGATCGCGGAGGTGGGACAGCACGCAGATGAACAGCACGAGCTCTCGAACCGGGCATGCGGCGAGAGTATACCAACCTCAGCCGGCATCTCCCTCCCAGGTGTTGATCGAACGAAATCCCTTGGCAGAGTTGGCGGGGTTCCGTGAAGCGGTGCGTGCGCGCGTTAGTACGGATGGCGAGCAGGCCGAACGGTCATGAGGTCGTCATCGCGACCTCTCGCTCGGGAGGAACCGGCATGGCGCCGAGAATGCGTGCGATGCCGATTGGGGGACCGCCAAAAACCGGTGAGGGGAGGTCCTGGATCGGTTCGCCATCGACCACGTTGAAGACCGTCGCACTGTGGCCCGGCACATCGGCCGAATAGCCGGCCCCGAAATAGCCGTTGTAGTTGTAGAACACATCCAGTTCGAAAGCGCCATTGCCGGTCATCAGCGCGAGGTACGAACCGTCTCCACTGCCGGGCAGGGTGTACGGCGAGCACGTCATCGCCGCCGGCCCCGCCGGTCCGGCCGGTCCGGCCGGACCCATCGCGCCGACGTCACCCTTCGGACCTTGCAACCCTTGCGCACCTGGTGCGCCTGTGGGGCCTTGTGGCCCTGGCGCTCCCTGCGGACCGGTGGCACCGATCGTCACGTTGAACGCGCCGAATCGCGATGCATCATCATCATCATCGTCATCGCCGCGATCGTGACGGCCGCGCTGCGCACGAACGGACCGTGAGCAGGTAGGTACCCGGCGGCAGCGCCGGGGAAGGCAGTGTGGCGACGACCTGCGACGGCGTCGCGCTCTTATACAGGAACCTCAGCCGTAACGCAATGCCGACCCGTGAGCGTGGCCGGCGCGTTCAACGTGCCGGATTGACGGCTGCAGATCCAGGCAGGCGATCTCAGAGCCGGACGGCCTGGCCGTCGGAGCTGACCGACGTCGCAGTGCGCGCGCGGAAGACGTCCGCGATGGCCTGCACGTGCGGGCGCTTGAGCATGCCATCAACGGTGCACGTGGTGTCCAGGAACACACTCTCGCAATCGTCGGCGAGCGGCCGCCAGCGATGCGGCGCAAACGCCGAGTGCAGCCATTCCCGGTTGGGCAGGACCATCACGAGGCGCGCGGCCACCCGCTGTGGGGTGTAGCGGCGGATCGCCGAGAGCGTCGCGCGCTCGAGCGGCCGGCGCCGCTCCATGATTTCCTCTATCTCGCGTTCAGACGATCGTTTCGGGACGCGGAGCCGCTTCGCCAGCGACGCCAGGTACCGGCGGTTCGCCTCGTTGGTCGGCCGCGAGGCCATGGCGGTGGCGCGCGCGATGGCGCGCCTCGCGAGCTGGTAGCGGAACGCCGAGGGATGCGGCGCTCCGAGCAACACGACCCGCTCCACGATCGCACCGCGGGCCTGGAGCTCGCGGGCGAGTGCGAAGGCAATCGTGCCGCCCGCGCAGTAGCCGACCAGCACGTAGGGACCTTCCGGCCGCGCCGCCTGGATTTCGTCGGCGAAGTACGCCGCGAGCGTCTCGACTGACGCGAGGGGCTCACCACCGGCGTCGCCGCCGGGGGGCTGCAGGGCGAAGAACGGCGCCTCGCCGCTGAGCTCGTCGGCCAGCGCGCGATAGCAGAGCACGTCGCCATTGTGGCCGGGCACGCCGAAAATCGGCACGCCCGCTCCGTGCGGCTGAAGGGGGACGAGCGCAGACGACGCGTCGGCCGTCCGGCTCGCATCTCGTGGCGACCCGACGGCCGCCGACGCGCTCGCCGGACGCGCGGACACGAAACCGTCCACCGCGCCTGCCAGCTCACGAAGGGTCGGATACTCCACCATGTGGCGAAGCTGCACATCGACGCCGAACGTCTGGCCCATCCGGGCCACCGCCTGCAGCGCGAGCAGTGAATGTCCGCCGAGCAGGAAGAAGTTGTCGTCGGGCCCGACGGCGGGCACACGCAGGAGGTCCCGCCAGATATCGGCCACCGCCGATTCAGTGGGCGTATCGAGCGCCGCGGTCGATGCGAGCGGCGCGTGGACCGGCGCCGGCAGCGCCTGGCGATCGAGCTTGCCGTTGCCGGTCAGCGGAAACGCCTCGAGCGCGACCACCTGCGCCGGCACCATGTAGGCGGGCAGCCGCCCGCGCAGGAACTCGCGTAGCAGCTCGGGCGCCGGCTTCTGCCCCTCGCAAGGGATGACGTACGCGACGAGCTGCTTATCTCCAGGGCGATCTTCCCGCACCACCACGACTGCCGAACGCACCGCCTCGTGAGACAGGAGCGCGCCTTCGATCTCGCCGGGCTCGATGCGGTGCCCGCGCAGCTTGATCTGCTCATCGGCCCGCCCGACGTACTCGAGCACCTCGCCATCGCGTATCCGCACGAGGTCGCCCGTGCGATACATCTTCGCGTCCGGGTCGCCGCCGAACGGATCGGCCAGGAACCGCTCGGCCGTCAGGGCCGGCCGGTTCAAGTAGCCGCGCGCGACGCCGCGGCCGCCGATGTACAGCTCGCCGATGTCGCCGCGTGCGACCGGTGCGCCCCCCGGGTCGAGCACGTACAACGCGGTGTTCGCGATGGGCCGCCCGATCGCCACCGGGCCCTGCGAGGAGTCCGACGGCTGCACTTCGTACGTGCAGCAGCCGACGACGGTTTCTGTCGGCCCGTACTCGTTGATGATCCGCGTCGCGGGTGCGTGGACCCGCCACGGCTGCACCATCTCGGCCGTGAGCTGTTCGCCGCCGACGACGAGCAGGCGCGTCAGCCCGGCCAGCTCGGTCGGCGGAAGCTGCGCCGTGAGCAGCTCGAGGTGCGAGGGCGTGAGCTTCACGAGCGCACGGTCCGGACGACGCCGAAGCGCCGCGATGAGCGCCTCGACACCCACATCGTCCGGCAACAGCTCAATCGAGCCGCCAGCCAGCAGGGCGGGATAGAGACTCGTGACCGTCAGGTCGAACGACAAGGCGCTGTGCACCGGCACGGACGCCGTGGCGTCGACCTTGTATTCCGCCGTCGCCCAGCACAGATAATTGACGAGACCGCGATGGAGCACCAGCGCGCCCTTCGGCCGGCCGGTCGAGCCGGACGTGAACATCACGTACGCCGGGTCATCCGGCGTGCTGGTTCGTCCGAGGTCGTGCGCCGGCTGCGCGTCGATGAGGTCGGCGTCCCGATCGAGATTGATCAGCGCCTCCACGAGCCCGGCCACTCTGCCGCTCGAGGCGGCGTGGGTCAGCACCAGCTGCACGCCGGCATCCGCGGCCATGAAGGCCAGGCGTTGACGCGGCGATGTGGGCTCCAGCGGGACGTAGGCGGCGCCGGCTTTCAAGGACGCGAGCACGGCCACGACCATCTCCGGGCGCCTGTCGAGGCAGATACCGACCCGTGTGCCTGGGCCGACCTGGTGCAGGCGCAGGACGTGCGCGAGCTGGTTGGCTCGGCCGTTCAGCTCGCCGTACGTGAGGTGCCGACCGTCGCAGACGACAGCCGTGGCAGCGGGGTTGGCAGCGGCTTGTTGTTCGAAGAGCTCGTGAACACAGTGATCGTGAGCGGACGCGACGCGCATACTCCTAACGTAACGCGCGTCGAAGCGGCGGAAGGCTGGTCACAGGAAATTCCCCGCACGGCTGAGGGGATCGCCACCGTGCGGCTGCCGGAATTCCCCTGAGGTGGCGGGTCAGAGCGACGAGGCGATCAGCTCCTTCAAGACCTCGTTGGCGCCGCCGTAGATGCGCGGTGCGCGTGCGTTCACCCACATCCGGGCGATGGGCGAGTCCAGCACGTATCCCAACCCGCCGTGGAGTTGCAGGCAGGCGTCGAGCACCCGCCACTCGCAGTCGGTCAGCCAGCTCTTGGCCATCGCCGCGGTGGCGCCATCGAGCGTGCCGCCGAGAAACCGCCGGACACAGTCGTCGAGGAAGACGCGTCCGACACGCGCGTGGGTGGCGCAATCGGCCAGCGTGAACCGCGTGTGCTGCAGATCCATCAGCGGGCCGCCGAACGCCCGTCGTTCCCTCGCGTGGCGCGTGGTGAGGGCGAGCGCGCGCTCCGCGGTCGCGATCGCGCTTACGGCAATCATCAGCCGCTCGTAGGGGAGCTGCTCGACGATCTGCGTGAATCCCTGGCCCTCGGTCCCCAGCAGATTGGCCGCCGGCACGCGCACCTCGTCGAAGAACAGCTCGCAGGTGTCCTGTTCGTGCATGCCGATCTTGTCGAACGGCTGGCTGGCGCAGTAGCCGGGCAGGTCGTGCGTTTCGGCCACGAGGAGCGACATCCCGATGGCGGCGGGCCGGTCGGGGGCGGTCTTCACCAGCAGGCACACCAGGTCCGCCAGGGCACCATTGTTGATGAGCTTCTTGGTGCCGTTGACGATGTAGTCGTGTGTGTGGCGCTGCGCGGTGGTCTGGATGGCGGCGACATCCGAGCCGGCGCCCGGCTCGGTGAGCGCGATCGCACCCACCAGCTCGCCGCGGGCCATGCGGGGCAGCCAGCGGCGCTTCTGCTCGTCGCTGCCGTACTTCAGGATGTACCAGGCGACGTAATTCTGCGGCCCGACGCCAAATTGAATTCCGGCGCGCGCCAGCTCTTCGATCACCACCGCGTCGTGCGCAGCCGTTCCGCCGCCACCGCCGAATGTCTCGGGCACGCTGGCCAGCAGAAGACCGGCCTGCCCCGCCGCGGCCCACGCGGCCCGGTCCGGGCGTTTGTTGGCGCGCCAGCGGTCCACGTGCGGGACGAAGCGCGTCTCGATGAGCGCTCGAACCGTCCGGCGGAAGCCGCGCAGCTCGTCAGTCATCCAGGATGGTTCGGAGCTCGATCCTGCCGCCATCGTCTGCATCATCGCCTCACCTGTTCGCGTCAGCGCCCGCGGCCTAGTTAAACAAAGATACCCGCAGCTGTCCAGATCATCCGTTCGAATTTCGAGCCTTCTGGCCGAGCTTTTCCACCGACTCTGCGGTATCATCGATCCGCTATGCGTACTTTGTTCCGCCTGCTCGTTGTGCTCGTCCTGCTCGTTGCCATCGGATTCGGAATTGCCTGGTTCGCCGCCGGCCGTGCGACACCGCCCGTCATCGAAATCCAGAGTCCCGCGAAGGTGATCGGCCAGAAGGGGACGCTCACCGTCTCGGTGCAGGCACCACGGGGCAAGTTCACGGCCGTGACGGTCGCGGTCGAGCAGAACGGCAAGGAGACGCCGCTCTTCTCGCTGAGCGGACCCGGCACCGCCACCGTCGCGCAGGAAACGGCGGATCGCATCCGCATCAGCGAGCCGTTCGGCAAGCAGGCCGTGCCCGCGCTCACCGCCGGCGACGCGCGCATCGTCGCGACCGCCACGCGCCCATCGTTTTTCGGGCTGCGCGAGGTGAGCGCCACGATGACGCGCGACATCAAGGTGCAGTTGACGGCGCCGCTCGTGCAGGTCGTCTCGACGAAGCACTACATCAACCTGGGCGGATCGGAATTCATCATCTATCGGGTGAACCCGCCGGACGTGGAGTCGGGCGTCAAGGTCGGCGACATCGTCTATCGCGGCTTCTCGGCGCAGGCGGCCGGCATTCCGCACGCCGACCCTGGCCTGAAGATCGCCGTCTTCGCCCTGCGCTACGACCAGGACCTGAACACGCCGATGGAAGTGTTCGCCCGTGACGAGGCGGGCAACGAAGGCACGGCGCAGTTCGATCACCAGGTGTTCCCGAAGACGTTCCGGCGCAGCACGATTGATATCAATGATGCCTTCCTGCAGCGCGTGGTACCGCCGATCATCCAGCAGACTCCGCAACTCGGCGTCTCGATCAGCGGCCCCGGCGATCTCCTGCCGGCGTTCCTGAAGGCGAACGGCGAGCTCCGGCGGATCGACGCGCAGAAGATTGCATCGTACGCGGCGCAAACCGCGCCGCGG
This sequence comes from Vicinamibacterales bacterium, assembly GCA_025450765.1. Classification (GTDB taxonomy): domain Bacteria; phylum Acidobacteriota; class Vicinamibacteria; order Vicinamibacterales; family CAVVIG01; genus JAGWRA01. The sequence continues at coordinate 14,144 of JANWLS010000144.1, forward strand.
ATGCTGTGGAACGGTCCGTTCATCCAGCTTGGCAATTCGGCCGTGGAGTCGGCGTTCGCCGATCACCGCACGTATCTTCACGACGGGAAGGAAATCGACCAGCAGGTGCATCTCGGCTTCGATCTCGCCGTCACCAGCAACGTGCCCGTCGCCGCGGCAAACGACGGGACGATCGTGCACGCGAGCTATCTCGGGATTTACGGGAACTGCATCATCATCGATCACGGGCTGGGCGTACAGTCGCTCTACGGCCACCTCTCCTCGTTTGCGGTGAAGGTGGGCGACACGGTGAAGAAGGGCCAGATCATCGGCCACAGCGGCGCCACCGGCATGGCCGGCGGCGACCATCTGCACTTCACGATGCTGGTCGACGGGCAGATGGTGAACCCGGTGGAGTGGTGGGACGCCCACTGGATTGCCGACCGCGTGCTGCGGAAGCTCGACGCCGTGGACGGCGAGAGCCAGGCGGCCGCCGTCGATCGGCCCGCCGCCGAAGCGCCGCACCGCCGCGCGCGCCGTCGCCATCGCGGCTAGGCCTTCCGATCCGACGCGCGCGCGGTGGCCACGTCGCGGAGATAGGCGCGGCGGGCGAACCAGGCGAGCACGCCGGCGCCTCCGAGCGGGATCAGCATGACGAGCAGCGTGTCGTGCAGGCCGCCGGCGCCGCCCCCGAACGTCTGATCCGCCGCGTACCCGAACAACACCGGCGCTGCGGCTTCCCCGCACTTCTGCAGGAAGGACCGCACCGATTCCGCACGTCCCCACAATCCCGCGGGCATGATGTCGAGCCGCGCGGCGTCGAGCGGCGGATTCACCGCACCGAGGCCGATCCACCAAGTGGCCGACACGAAGGCCGCCAGCGCGGTCGTGCTGACGGACGCGGTGAGCAGCAGGCCGAGGTCCGTGCGCCCGATGCCGAAGGCGTGCTGCAGCGGCCGAGCCATCGCGCCAATCGCGCCCTTGTCCACACCGTCCAGCCCGAGCACGCACGCGCAGGTGATCACCGCGCGCATGCGCGCCGGCCCGCCGAGATGCTCCCGCCATGTCGCCCACACGCCACACGGATGGGCATTGCATGTGCCATGACCGGATCACGTCTTGCACCGCTGCTCCACGACGCGTCACCACGCGCCGACCGGAGTCATCCACGATGCGCCCGCCGAATCAAAACCTGACACGCGCGTCCACTATCCACCGACGCCCCCGCCATCGACTCGCGGACGAACATGAGCACCGCCGTTGAACAGCGCCTGACGTCGTTGTGGGAAACGCCGAAGACTCTGCGGGGATTTCTCGGCACGGTCGATCACAAGGAACTCGGCCGCCGCTACATCGTCACGGCCTTCATCCTGCTCATCATCGGCGGTCTCGAAGCGCTGGTCATCCGGCTGCAGCTCGCGGGCCCGAACGGCACGCTGCTCACACCGGAGGAATACAACCAGATCTTCACGATGCACGGGACCACGATGATCTACTGGTACGCCGGTCCCATCCTGTCCGGCTTCGCGATCTTCCTGATCCCGCTCATGAGCGGCGCACGCGACCTCGCGTTCCCGCGCCTGAATGCCTTCACGTACTGGACGTTCCTCTTTTCGGCGGTGATTCTCTACGTCGGCCCGATCCTCGGCGAGGCGCCGCATGCGGGCTGGTTCGCCTACGCGCCCTACACGAACGCGCAGTATTCACCGGCGCACGGGATGGACTTCTTCAACTGCGCGCTGCTGCTCCTCACCGTCTCGACGATCGGCGCCGCGATCAATTTCATCGTCTCGATCCTGCGGCATCGAGCGCCCGGCATGACGATCGGCCGCATGCCGCTCTTCTTCTACAGCACGCTCACCGCCTCCTTCGTCGTCCTCTTCTCGCTCCCGTCGCTCACGGCCGCCAACCTGATGATCGAGCTCGATCGCCGGTGGGGCTTCCGCTTCTTCGACGTCGCGCACGGCGGCAAGGCGCTGCTGTGGCAGCAGGTGTTCTGGTTCTTCGGCCATCCGTGGGTCTACATCATCTTCCTGCCGGCCACCGGCATGGTGTCGATGATGCTCCCCGTCTTCTCGCGGCGCCCGATCGTCGGCTACACCTGGGTGGCCGCGGCGACGGTGCTCACCGGCCTCACCGGATTCGGCGTGTGGGCGCACCACATGTTCGCCACCGGCATGGGCCAGATGAGCATGAGCTTCTTCGGCGCCGCGAGCATGACGATTTCGATCTTCACGATCATCCAGGTGTTCGCCTGGGTGGCGACGATGTGGCGCGGGCGACCCGTGATGACGACGGCGATGTATTTCGTCGTGGCGTTCCTCGCCCTCCTCATCATCGGGGGTCTGGACGGCGTGGTCACGGCCGTCATCCCGGTCGACTGGCAGCTCAACGACACCTACTGGGTCGTCTCGCACATCCATTACGTGGTCATGGGCGCGAACACCTTCCCCGTCTTCGCCGCGATCTATTACTGGGGCCCGAAGATGACCGGACGCCTCATGAACGAGAAGCTCGGCAAGTGGAGCTTCTGGGTGATCATCCTCGGCTTCAACCTCGCGTTCATGACGATGCACGCGGTCGGCATCGAAGGGATGCCGCGCCGTATCTACACCTATCCGGAGGGCATGGGCTGGAGCGGGATGAACCTGGCCATCACGATCGGCGCCTTCATCCTCGCGGCCGGCATCCTGCTCACGATCATCAACTTCTTCTGGAGCCTGAAGCACGGCGCGCCGGCCGGCAAGAACCCGTGGAACGCCGACTCCCTCGAGTGGTCCACCGATTCGCCGCCGCCGCCCTACGGCAGCGTCCACCTGCCCACGGTCACCTCACGCCATCCGCTCTGGGATGAGCACGACGAAGAAGAGGACCCGGATGGCTCCCGCATCCTGGACCAGGGGCGCCTCACCTTCTCCACGACCTGGCTGGACGCGGTGCCGTTCGCCGTGGCGCGGATGCCGGACACGACCATCAAGCCGCTGTTCGCGGCGCTCGGCGTCGCGTTGGCGTTCGGGGCCCTGGCGTATCAGCTGCTGTGGGTGCTGCTCGGTGGCGCCGTCGTCACCATCGTGGTGACGGCGATCTGGCTCTGGCCCACGTGGCAGGGAAAGGACGTATGAGCGCGACGGCGATGCTTCAGACCGGCCGGGATTGCCCGCACGCGGCGCCGACGGTGCTCGAGCTCGATGAGCGCCGCGGCACGTTCGGGATGGCGCTGCTCATCACGGCCGAGTCGATGCTGTTCGTCGTCCTGTTCGCCGCGTACTACTACCTCGGCCCGCAGACCGATCGCTGGGCGATCGAGGAGCCCCCCAGGCTGCACTACGTGATCCCGATGCTCGTCATCCTCGTGGTCAGCAGCCTCGTGATCTACTGGGGCGACGAAAAGGTCAAGAAAGAAGCGTTCGGCGCCGGCAAGCTCGCGCTCATCGTCACCATCCTGCTCGGCTGCGCGTTCCTGGCCCTGAGCTATTTCGATTACACGGAACACCTTCGGACCCTCCTGCCGCAGAGCGATTCGTACGGCTCGATCTTCTACACGATCGTCAGCCTGCATGTGGCGCACCTCACGGCAGGCCTGCTGATGCTCCTGTGGACGCTGTTCCAGCCCAGGTGGGGCCCGGCGCAGTTCACGCCGCACAAGCCGTATCACAACGCCGCGATGTACTGGCACTTCGTCGACACCGTGTGGGTCTTCGTCGTGGCCATCCTGTATGTCTATCCCAACATCGTCCATTGATCATGAGTACTCCATCTGATGTCGAACGGCCGCAGACGGTACCGCGCAAGCACCTGTGGTTCGGCTTCGCGGGCGCGTCGGTGGCCTGGATCCTCGCGCTGGCACTCGACGTGACGTGGACCGGCCGCGGGTGCCCGCGCTCGGAGACGGTGCTCCTGCTGCCGGCCGAAACGTGGCTCCTCGTCTCGCTCGGGCTCATCACCTTCGGCATGCTCGCGGTCGCCGCCGGCGCGGGGCTCACGTCGTATCGCAACTGGCGCACGATCGCCGGCCCGGCCGCCGATCTCTTCTCGCGGGAGCCACACAGCCGCGAGGAGTTCATGGCGATCTTCGGGATGATCGTGAGCACGTCGCTCGCCATCGGGATCTTCTGGTTCTCGCTGGCCGTGTATCTGATCGGCATGTGTGTGAGGGCCCACTGATGCGCGCGCTTCGTCCCGGCCTGCTCGCGGCGATGGCGCTCCTGGGGCTCGTCACGATGACGGCCTGTGTCGGGGGGACCTCGGCGAGCGTGTACGCCATCACGACCGGCGGCAACGCCGACGCCGGCCGCCAGCTCATCGCGCAGCTCCGCTGCGGCGCCTGTCACGTCATTCCCGGCGTCCGGAACGCCAACGGCATGGTGGGACCGCCGCTCATGTGGTTCAGCCGCCGCACGATGATCGCCGGCGAAATTCCGAACACCCCGCAGAACCTCGAACGCTGGGTGATGGCGCCCAAGTCGGTTGAACCAGGCACCGCCATGCCGGCGCTCGTCGCGACGCGGCAGCAGGCGCGCGATATTGCGGCGTACCTCTACACGCTGCGTTGAGGAGGATCAATGACCCGGCAGACCCGCACGGCGCGGCGGGCGGTATTCGTCCCCGCGCTCGGCATCCTGTGTGGCCTCGTGCTCGTCCTCTCGCCCGGGCTGCACGCGGCGCCGCCGGAATCAGCCGGTGTCACGGTGCCCGGCCAGCGGAGCGACATTCATCTGGTGAGCCCCGTGCCCGACGGCACCTGGACCCTCCCGGCGGGCGACATGGCGAACACGCGCTACAGCCCGCTCGATGACATCAATACGACGAACGTGACGAAGCTGACGCCGGTGAAGATTTTCGCCGACGGCATCCCGCACGGCCATGAAGGACAGCCGCTCGTCGTCAACAACACGCTGTACATGGTGACGCCGTTCCCGAACTACCTGATCGCGTTCGATCTGACCAAGCCCGGCTTCCCGATGAAGTGGAAGTACGAGCCCCATCCCGATCCGCGGTCCGTCGGGAAAGCCTGCTGCGACACGGTGAACCGCGGCGCGAGCTACGCCGACGGGAAAATCGTCTACGCCACGCTCGACGACAACGTCGTGGCGGTGGACGCCGACAAGGGGACGGAGATCTGGCGGACGCCAGTCGGCGAGGTCTCCAAGGGTGAAACCGAGACGATGGCGCCGCTCATCGTGAAGCACGTGGTGATTGTCGGCATCAGCGGCGGCGAGCTGGGCACGCATGGCCGCGTCACCGCCCTCAATCTCGATAACGGCCAGGTCATGTGGCGCGCCTACAACACCGGCCCGGACAAGGACTGCCTGATCGGTCCCGACTTCCACCCGTACTACGCGAAGGATCAGGGGAGGGACCTCGGCGTGAGCACGTGGCCGCCTGACGCGTGGAAGATCGGCGGCGGTCCCGTGTGGGGCTGGATCTCGTACGACCCGCAGCTCAACCTCATTTATTACGGCACGGGCAATCCCGGGCCCTGGAATCCCGATCAGCGCCCCGGCGCCAACAAGTGGACCTGCACGATCTGGGCGCGCGATCCGGAGACCGGCCAGGCGAAGTGGGCGTTCCAGATCGTCCCCCACGACGCGTGGGATTACGACGAAATCATGGAGAACATCCTGGTCGACATGAACTGGGAGGGGAAGCCGCGCAAGCTGCTGCTGCACCCCGCGCGCAGCGGCTTCATGATGGTCTTCGATCGGCAGACGGGGCAGCTCCTGTCCGCCAAGGCGTTCGAGCCGGTGAACTGGGCCTCCGGGTTCGACCTGAAGACGGGCGAACCGGACGTGGATTCCTCCAAGGTGACGCACACGGGTGTCTTCGCACGCGACGCATGCCCCTCGTCGACCGGGGCCAAGGAGTTCGTGCCGTCCGCCTTCTCGCCGAAGACCGGACTGCTCTACATCCCCGCTCACAACACCTGCATGGACCGCGAAGGCCTGAAGGCGAACTACATCCAGGGAACGCCGTACGTCGGGGCGGACGTCAACATGTATCCCGGACCGGACGGCTACCAGGGCGAGCTCATCGCCTGGGATGTCGAGCACGCGAAGAAGGTCTGGTCGATCAAGGACGCCGTGCTGCCGGTCTACAGCGGCGTGCTCGCCACGGGCGGCGATCTCGTGTTCTACGGGACGCTCGAGGGGGAGTTCCGGGCGGTCGACGCGCACACCGGCAAGGTCCTCTGGCAATTCAAGACCGGCTCGGGCATCGTCGGCGACCCGATCACCTTCAAGGGCCCTGACGCCAAGCAATACGTCGCGATCTATTCGGGTGTCGGCGGCTGGATGGGCGCGGTCGCCTTCCCCAGCATCTCTCTCGACGATCCCACGGCGGCCCTCGGCGTGGTCGGTGCCATGAAGCCGATCAAGCAGCTCACCGCGCCGGGCGGCGCGCTGTACATCTTCGGTCTCCCTTAGGGCATTGAGTATGCGACGACTGCTCCTCACGATCTTCGCGGTGCTGGTGCCGCTCGGCCTGCTCGCCTGCAGCGGGCGGTCGGCCAATTCGGCCGACCCGCCGGCGCCGCCGATGTCGGGCACGGGCAACGTCGGGATCCCGGTGGGCCCCATTCCGGGCCCGGGTCAGCCGGCGGCACTGCCGAGCAATCCATATGCAGATAACCCGGTCGCCATTCAGGACGGCCGCCGGCTCTTCCTCTGGTACAACTGCGCCGGCTGTCATGGTGGCCACGCCGGAGGCGGGATGGGCCCGAGCCTGCGCGACAAGGACTGGATCTACGGCGGCGACCCGGCGCACATCTTCGATTCCATTCTCGAGGGGCGCGCGCACGGCATGCCCGCCTGGGGCACGAAGATTCCGGAGGACCAGATCTGGAAGCTGGTCGCCTACATCAAGTCCCTGCGCACGCCGCAGGAACCTGACCCGCCGGTCGCGCCGCCCGAGCCGAAGACGCGCACGGTACACGAGCCGCCGCAGTAACAGGTAAAAAGAGACGCAGCCATGTCTGTTCGCCGCGTGATTCCCCTCTCGACGATCCTGCTGGCGCTCGCCGCCTGCGGCGGCAGTCCGCAATCGACGCTCGCCCCCGCGGGTCCGGCGGCCGGTCTGCTGGCCCATCTGGGCTGGGTGGTCTACATCACGTTCGGCATCGCCGCGGTCGTCACGATCATCATCGTCCTGATGGCGGCGCTCCGCCGCCGCGGTTCACTCGATGGACACCTGCCCATCGACATCGGTGGCGGCCACCAGTGGATCCTGATCGGCGGCCTGGCGATTCCGTTCGTGGTCCTGACCGGCATCTTCATCTTGAGCCTGGTCCGCGAGAGCGCCTTCCCGATCAAGGACGGCGGGAAGGTGACGCCGGAAATCCAGGTGATCGGGCATCAATGGTGGTGGGAAGTGCACTATCTCACCGGCCCGGAGAACGAGCACTTCGTCACGGCGAACGAGATTCACATTCCGGTGGGCCGGCCGGTGGACATCGAGCTGCAGAGCGGCGACGTGGTGCACTCCTTCTGGGTGCCGGCGCTGCACGGCAAGGTGGAGCTCATTCCCGGCGTCACCAACTACATCCGGATCGAGGCCGACCGCCCCGGCAGCTATCAAGGTCAGTGCGCGGAGTTCTGCGGCGCGCAGCACGCGCACATGCGGCTGCTGGTCGTCGCCGACTCGCCGCAGACCTACGCGGCGTGGCATCAACACATGCTCAGCCCCGCCGCGATCCCGCAAGGGGTCGACGCGCAGCACGGCGAAGCGGTGTACATGAACGCGGCCTGCACCTTCTGCCACACCATCGGCGGCACGCCGTCTCAGGGGAAGGTCGCGCCCGATCTCACGCACCTGGCAAGCCGGCAGTACATCGCCGCCAACACCTACAGGAACGACACGGCCGATCTCGAAGCCTGGGTCACCCACGCCCAATCGATGAAGCCCGGCGTCCTCATGCCGAATCTCACGAGCTTCAACGGCGTGGATCTACGGGATCTCGTCGCGTATCTGGACCAGCTGAAATAAGTGGAATGGCGAGGGCTGGTCCCGATTTGCGCCCACCCGCGCCAGCGATTATCATGGGCAGTGGTACGTGCGCCGCTCGCCCGCGCCGTCACTGCCATCCTGGCCGCTTCCAAGACGAAATCCGACGTGAAACGTCCTCTGTCCCTGTCTCCGCTCGTCCTCGCCTTCGCCCTGGCGGTTGCCGCCTGCGGTGGCGGAAGCCAACCATCCCAGGCGGGGAGCCAGGCGGTCTCGGATCAGCCGTCGACGGAACCAGCGCCCGTCAAGCCCGGTCCGCCGGTCGATCCGGCGACCGCTGGGCGTCTCACCGGTCGCGTGGTATTCCAGGGGACGCCACCACCCAATCCGCCGATTGCGATGACCACCGATCCGGTGTGCACGGCGGCCTCCAAGGGCACGACCCCGCACGAGGAATGGTACGAAGTGGGACCGAATGGCGGTCTTGGCGACGTGTTCGTCTACGTCAAGTCGGGCCTGGCGAATCATTCGTATCCGGTGCCGACCACCCCGGTCACCATCGATCAGAAGGGCTGCCAGTACGAGCCGCATGTCTTCGGCATCCGCGCGGGGCAGCCGCTGCTCATCCTGAACAGCGATCCGACGCTGCACAACATCCACGCGATGGCGCAGGTGAACCAGGAATTCAACACCGGCCAGCCGCTCCAGGGGATGAAGACCACGCACGTGTTCACCGATCCCGAGGTGATGCTCCCCTTCAAGTGCGATGTCCATCGCTGGATGCACGCGTATGCGGGCGTCATGCCCGATCCGTATTTCGCCGTGAGCGGCAGGGATGGGGCGTTCTCGATCGACACGCTGCCGCCGGGCCACTACGTGCTCGCCGCGTGGCACGAGAAGCTCGGCGAACAGACGATGAACGTGACGATCGATCCGAAACAGACCGCCCAGGTCACCTTCACGTTCGACGCACCGAAGGCCACGAAATGAGGGGACGATGAGCCGCAGCCTGTCGGTGGAATTGACGGCAGACGCCGGCGCGACCAGTCGCCTGCGGTTCGCGGACTTCATCACGATCACGAAGGCCCGGCTGAACTTCCTCGTGATCATCACCGCGGCCGCCGGCTACTATCTCGGCGCCGGCGACCACTTCGACTTCGTCACCTTCGTCCATCTCGTCGTCGGCACCGGCCTCGTCGCGTTCGGATCGGCGGTCTTCAACCAGACCTACGAGCGCGACACGGACGCCCTGATGCGGCGTACGCGGATGCGGCCACTGCCCGACGGGCGGATTCAGCCTGGTGAGGCGCTCCTGCTCGCCAGCGTCCTGTCCGGCGCCGGCACGCTCGAGCTCGCGCTCTGGACCAACTGGCTCGCCACGGGACTGGCGGTCCTCACGCTCGTCACCTACGCGGCGATCTACACGCCGATGAAGCGCCGCACGTCGCTCGCCACGCTGGTCGGCGCGATTCCCGGTGCACTGCCGCCGATCGTCGGCTGGGCCGCCGGCCAGGGCTCGCTCCCGATCGAAGCCTGGGCGCTCTTCTCGATTCTCTTCCTCTGGCAGATGCCGCACTTTCTGGCCCTCGGCTGGATGTATCGTGAAGACTTCGCGCGCGCCGGCTTCCCGCTGCTGCCGGTGATCGAGCCCGACGGCCGGAGCACCGGCCGGCAGACGGTGATGTATGCCGCAGCGCTCGTGCCGGTGAGCCTCATCCCGTGCGTGACGGGCCTCGCCGGCGGCCTCTATTTCGTCGCCGGCCTGATCCTCGGCGCCGGACTCGTCGCGCTCGCCGTCCGCTTCGCCATGACCCGCACGGTCGCCTCAGCTCGTCGTCTCTTCCTCGGCTCGATCGCCTACCTGCCGCTGCTGCTGGGGATGATGATTCTGGGGCACCTGCTTCGGTGAGTTGTCCCGAGATTCTGTCAGCATCATTCAAGTGGCGGCGGGGCCCCACCCCGGTCGCGAACTGACGCCGATGCTTCGCTCGGGATTCACATGTCCCTCGCCCTTCGACAGGCTCAGGGCGAGCCTGAGCAGAGTCGAAGGCTCGCTCGGCATGGCCGCGGGCGCTCCCATCGCTGACTTCCTGGTTTCGACGGTTCTGACCTGATCATGTTTTCCATCGAAGCGCTGCCGGCCTTGAACGCTGCGCTCAACGGCATCGCGGCCGCCTTGCTGGTGGCCGGCTTCGTGTTCATCCGGCGCGGGCGGGTGGCGCAGCACCGGGCGTGCATGCTGTCGGCGCTGGGGGTGTCGGTCCTGTTCCTGATTTCGTATCTCACCTACCACGCGCAGGTCGGCGACGTCCGGTATCAGGGGCAGGGCCTCATCCGCGCGGGCTATTTCGCCATCCTGATTCCCCACATCATCCTGGCGGCCGTCGTCCCGCCGCTGGCGCTCATCACCGCCTCCTTTGGCCTGCTGGGCCGGTTCGACCGCCACGTGAAGGTGGCCCGGTGGACGCTGCCGATCTGGCTGTATGTCTCGGTGACGGGCGTGGTGATTTACGCGATGCTGTTTCTGTAGCGTTCAGGCCACGGTGCCCCAGGCCAGCCCGGCGGCTATTGTTTCGCTCGACAACTTGGCGGTAAACTGAAACCGCATATATACTTACTGGCCGCGCTTTCAGGGGAGATATCAGAGATGCGTCTACGTGTTCGTCTGCTTCAGGTAGCCGTGATGGCGCTCTGCGTCATCGGGCTGGCCGGATCGGCGCTGGCCCAGATCGGCCGCGTCGGCGGCTCCGTGAAGGATAGCAAGGGCAAGCCGATCGCGGGGGCCACGGTGACCGCGCAGAACCCGAACGCGTCACCGAGCTCCTTCACCACCAAGACCGACAAGAACGGCGACTTCTCCATCATGGGGATGTCGAACGGCGTCTGGACGTTCACCGCGGCCGCGGATGGGTTCGCTCCCTCGTCGGGCAAGCTGAACGTCGCGACCATCAGCAGCAACCCGCCGGTCGACTTCACGCTGAAGCCGGGCGAGGGTGCGGCGGGCGGCACGTTCGCGGGCGTCAACACCAAGGAGCTGCAGGGCGAGCTCTCCGCCGCCGACGCGCTCTTCAACCAGAAGCAGTATCAGCAGGCGATCGACGCCTACCAGGCGATCCTGAAGAAGGCGCCGACGCTCACGGTGCTGAACCTGCAGATTGGCGCCGCGTACCGGAACATGAAGGAGTACGACAAGGCGCTCGCGGTCTACAACGACGTCCTCAAGACCGACCCGAACAACGAACAGGCGGTCGTCGCCATCGGCATGACGGACCTCGAGAAGGGCGACCTCGCCGCCGCCGAGGAGACGCTCACCAAGGCGGCGCAGAGCCTGAGCGCCACGCGCGAGGTCTTCTACTCGCTCGGCGAGGTGAAGTTCGCCAAGGGTGAGACCGACGAAGCGGCGAAGTGGTACCAGAAGGCGTCCGACACGGACCCGAACTGGGGCAAGCCGCTCTTCAAGCTCGGGCTGGTGGCGCTCAACAAGGGCGACAAGGCCGGCGCGCTGAAGTACCTGCAGAAGGTCGTCGACGTCGATCCGAATTCGCCCGAGGCGGCGCAGGCCAAGGCGGTCATCGCTCAGCTGCAGCAGGGGTAACGGCTGTCCAAGGGTTCACGGCGCCGGCCGCCCTCGCGGCCGGCGCCTGTCCGCTCCGTGCGCCGCTCCTGGCGCGCCCCCCTCATCGTCGGCCTCGTCTCGGCTGGCGTCCTCATCGCTGCTGTCTTCGGATGGCGATTCGCGCGCAGCTCCACCCGCCCCTCCGGCCCGATCATCCTCATCTCGCTCGACACGACGCGCGCGGATCATCTGTCCATCTACGGCTATACGCACGGCCACACGCCGGCGATTGACGCGCTCGCGCGCGACGGCGTGGTCTTCGAGCGCGCCTACGCGCAGGCGCCGCAGACGCTCCCGGAGCACACCTCGATTCTCACCGGCGAGCTCCCGTTCCAGCATGGTGTGCGCGACAACCTCGGGTTCACGCTGACACCCGGTGCGGCGACCTGGCCGAGGCTCCTCGCGGCGCACGGCTACGCCACGGCCGGCTTCGTTTCTTCTTACGTGCTGCGGCCGGACACCGGGATCAACCAGGGATTCGAAACCTACGACGCGGCGATGCCGGCATCATCTCCGGAGACCTCGGTGGGCGACGTCCGCCGCGATGGACAGCTCACCGAACAAGCGGCCGAACGCTGGATCGACGGACAATCGTCTTCCAGGTTCTTCCTCTTCCTTCATCTCTATGACGTGCACCGGCCGTATGAGCCCAGGCCGGCGTTCAAGGCGCTGGCGCCGTACGATCAGGAGGTCGCCTACGACGATCAGGAAGTCGGACAACTGATCGGGCTGCTGAAGCGCAAAGGTCTGTACGACCAGGCCACGATCGTCCTGCTGTCGGATCACGGCGAAGGGCTCGGCGATCACGGCGAGCTCGAGCACGGCGTCTTCATCTACGACGACACGATCCGCGTGGCCCTCGTGATGAAACTGCCCGGCAACCGCTCCGCGGGCCGACGGGTGCCCGTGCCCGTGCAGCACATCGACGTGCTGCCGACGATCCTCGACCTGCTGCACATGTCGCGGCCGTCGGACCTGCGCGGCCGCTCGCTCGTGCCGGCCCTGGACGGCACCGGCACGATCCCCGAGCAGGGGATTTACGCCGAAGCGATGTACCCGCGGTATCACTTCGGCTGGAGCGACCTCCATTCGCTCACCGATGTGCGCTATCGCTACATCCAGGCGCCGCATCCCGAGCTGTACGACCTCGAGCGCGATCCGGGCGAGCGGCACAATATCGCCGCGGATCGGCCGCGCGTCGCCGAGGCGATGGCCGCCGCGCTCACGCAGATGATGTCCGGCGCGAAAGCGGACGCGCCGTCGCAGGTCTCCCCCGATACGCTCGCGCGCCTGCAGTCGCTCGGCTACGTCGGGACGGTCGCCGCCGTCTCGCCGTCCACCCCTTCCTCTACGCTGCCCGATCCGAAAGACAAGCTGCCGGTGCTGGAGCGCTATCGGCAGGCGGTCGACGATGCGGACAGCCGGCAGTTCGAGCCGGCCATTGCGCTGCTGCGGCAGATCGTGGCCGGCGATCCCGAGATGGCCGACGTGTGGGATCGGATCGGCAACATGAGCCTGCGCATCGGCCGGTCGGCCGACGCGGCTGATGCCTACAAGCGGTTCATTGCGCTCAAGCCGGACCAGCCGATCGGCTACATGGGTGCGGCCACCGCGCTGATGCAGCTGAAGCAATACGACGCCGCGCTCGAACATGCACGCCTCGCGGCGAGGGTGTCAGGGACTGGCGATCCCCACGGGGCGGCGAACGCGCATGCGCTCGCGGCGCGCATCGCCATTGCCGCCGGTCACGCCGACGACGCCCGCCAGGAAGCGTTGGCCGCCGAACAGATCGATCCGACGCTGCCGATGAAGGCGTTCGTCGACGCGCGCCTGCTCTATGACGAGGGCAAGTACGCCGACGCGCTGCCACATTTCCAGGCCGCGCTCGCGCAGGCGGCTAATCGTCCGGTGCAGGTGCCGGAGCTCCACTACTACGCCGGCGATACCTTCGGCCGGCTGAACCAGTATCCGCAAGCCGAGCAGCAGTTCAGCGAAGAGCTGAAGTACTTTCCGCAGAACACGCGCGCCTACGCCGGGCTCGCGATGGTGTATCGCGCCGCCGGGCAGGATGCGCAATCGGATGCGGCCGTCCAGCGTCTCCTGCAGGCCTCGCCGATTCCGGACAGCTACGCGCTCGCGGCGAAGCTCTGGACGATGTTCGGGGAGCCGCAGCAGGCGGAGGCGGCGCGCGCTGAGGCACGACGCCGCTTCGGCACGCGAAGGCAGTAGGCACGCGGTCACGCGGAGCACGCGGAGAAAGCCACTCAGGTCGCCACGATGAGCAAGCGCTCACGTAAACAGGTCCGAAGCCAGAAGGCCGAGGCCCGAGGCCCGAAGTCCGTGGCCCACAGCCGGCGCGGCGTCGCGGCATTGATTGTCCTGCTCGCGCTCGCCGGGGCCGGCGCCTACTTCTGGCTTGTCCCGCGTCGCCCCATCGCCGATCTCCATCGCATCGCCGGCCAGAACGTCCTGCTCATCACGATCGACACCCTGCGAGCCGACGCGCTGAGCTGCTACGGCGGGCCTGCGCAGACGCCCAACCTCGATCGGCTCGCGCGCGACGGCGTCCGGTTCGACTTCGCGCATGCGCAGGCGGTGCTCACGCTGCCGTCGCACACGAGCATCCTCACCGGCGAATATCCATTTCAGCACGGCGTGCGCGACAACACCGGCTTTCGGCTGAAAGCTGGGACGCCGACGCTGGCGACGATCCTCAAGTCGCACGGGCTCGCCACCGGTGCGTTCGTGAGCGGCTTCCCGCTGAACGCCCGTTTCGGCCTCGATGCCGGGTTCGATGTCTACAACGACGACTTCGGCGAGACGCGCGGGCCGGCCGATTTCCTGATGGCCTCGCGCACCGCGGGCGAGACGCTGCCGCCCGCGATCGACTGGCTGAAGGCGCAGCACGGTGAATGGTTCGAATGGATCCATCTGTTCGATCCGCACGCGCCGTACCAGCCGCCGCCGCCCTTCGATCGCGAATACGCGGCCCACCCCTATTATGGCGAGGTCGCGTACGTCGACGCCGCGCTCGGACCGCTGTTCGACCTGCTTCGACAGCAAAGCCGGCCGACGCTCGTCATCGTGACGGGCGACCACGGCGAGTCGCTCGGCGATCATGGCGAGGCGACGCACGGCCTGTTCGCGTACGAATCGACCTTGCGCGTGCCGCTCATCGTGGCGGAGATCGTCCCAGGTGAGCACGAGCCGTCGCGCGGCGAGGTCGACGAGATCGGCATCCGCCATGTCGACCTGCTCCCCACGGTGCTCGACGCGCTCGGGTTCACGGGCCCATCCGGGCTGCCGGGGCGCAGCTTTCTGGCGGCGAGCGAACGCCGGTCTGGCGCGGCCCCGCGCGACTCCTATTTCGAGGCGATGGCGCCGATGCTCAACCGCGGCTGGGCACCGCTCGAAGGGGTGATCGTCGGCCACGACAAGTACATCGATCTCCCCGAGCCCGAGCTCTACAACCTGGGGGCCGATCCGCACGAAGCGCACAACCTGATCGATGATGCGGCCGACGCCGAAACGCGGCGGACGCTCACGGCGCGCCTGGCCGAATTTCACGCGGATCTGCCCGGCGATCGCCGCACGGAGGATCCGGACGTTGTAGCGCGCCTTCAATCGCTCGGGTACGTCTCGGGATCCGCGCCGCGCAAGGCGCGCTATACCGCCGACGATGATCCGAAACGGCTGATCGTGCTCGATCAGATGCTGCACCAGGCCGTCGACCTGTACGAGCGTCACCAGCCGCAGCAGGCGATTGCGGTCTATCAGCAGATTGTCGACAAGCGGCCGATGTCGCTCGCCTATCAGCAGCTCGCCTTCGTGCAGTGGGAAACGGGCGATGTGGACGGCGCGATGGCGACGCTGAAACACGCCATCCAGCACGGCCTCACCGACGCGGCCACGCAGGTGCAGCTCGCCACGTATTTGTCCGAATCCGGGCAACCCGGCGCCGCCCTCCCGATGCTCGAGTCGGTCGCGCGCACGAGCCCGGACGATGTGGAGGGGCTGAACGCGCTGGGGATCACGTACGCGCGGCTCGGACGAACGAAGGACGCGATGGCGAGCTTCGAGCGCGTGCTGACGATCGATCCGATCGACGGCATGGCGGTCGAAAATCTCGGCTCGGTTTATCTCTCCGAGAATCGCCTGACCGACGCAGGCGAGGCGTTCTCGAGGGCGGTCACGATGAATCCCGGATCCTCGCGCGCCCATGCGGGCCTTGGCGTCGTCCAACTCAAGACGGGACATACGGCCGACGCGGTAGCGAGCTGGAAGCAGGCGGTGGCACTCGATCGGACCAACTACGACGCGCTGTACAACCTGGCCGCCGAGCTCGTGCGCGAGGGGAACGTCCCCGAGGCGCGGCCCTACGTGGAGCAGTTCGTGAAAACCGCGCCGCCGGCGCTGTACGAGCCGGATCTGCAGGCCTTCTCGCGCTGGCTCTCCGTGCACTGAGCGGTGCTATATTCAGGTATTCACCGGGCCTTGCTCACGGAGACGCGGTATGAAATTCCCCGCCTGTCTCGCCGTTGCCGCGGTTGTGGCCGCCACGGGCCTCGGCGCCGCTCCACCCGCGCCGCCGGCGGACTCCGCCACGTTCAAGGCCGGCGTCGAGCTGGTCCGGCTGGATGTCCAGGTCACGGACGCCTCGGGCCGTCCGATCCGCGACCTCCGGCAGGATGAAGTCCAGGTGCTCGAGGGCGGCCATCGGCGTCCCGTGCTCTTCTTCCAGCATGTGACGCCGCCGGCCGAGCCCTACATCGAAGCCGCGCGCCAGACGATCGGCAGCGAGGTGTCGACCAACCAGGGTGCGCCGCGCGGCCATCTCTACGTCCTCGTCTTCGACCAGGATCACATCACGCCGGGACGCGAGCAGAAGGTGCGGCAGGTCGCCGATCGGTTCCTCCGGACGCGGCTCCAGCCCGGCGATCGTGTCGCCATCTACGGCATACCGGGTCCCGGTCCCAGCCTGAACTTCACGGGCGACGTCGCGCTTGCCGAGCATGCGCTGGGCAGCGTGCGCGGCGGCCTCGATCGCGTGGGCGTGGGCGGCCTTGGCTCCATGGGCATCGATGAAGCCTACGAGATCGTTCGCGGCAATGAGCTCGTCCTCCAGCGCGTCGTCGCCGGCCTGTCGCAGGCGTCGGGAAGCCACGACGCGCTCGCGGACGTGCCGCATCAAGGTGGAGACGATCCGAGCACGTTCCGGAGACTCGTGCAGGAAGAGGCGCGGACGCTCGTCGGCCAGGCCGACCAGCGCAGCCGGGCGTTTCTCGCGACGTTCAGCGATCTCATCGGCCGGCTTCGCGCGATCGAGGGACGCAAGACGGTCTTCCTGTTCTCGGAGGGCTTCTATCCAGACCACCTGTCTCGCTCGCTCGAGCAGGTTGCCGCTGCCGCCGCGCGCTCCTACAGCGTCGTCTACGCCATGGATCTGAACAGCCGGTCGGTCGATCCCACGCGAGCGACACCGCGCGGCGGCGATCAGCAGACGGAAATCCAGAACCGGATCTCGCCGCTGTCTTCGCTCGCCCTGGCCACCGACGGCCGGCTGGTGAACGATGCGGCCGCCTGGCTCGATCGCTCGATGAACGCCATTGCGTCAGCGTCGGAAGATTACTACCTGGTCGGCTTCGAGCCCTCGAGCGCGGCCAGGCACGATCGCGACGGCTACCACGCGGTCGCGGTGAAGGTGACGCGGCCCGGTGCGCGCGTCAGCACGCGCACGGGATACGCGCTGCCGCCGCCCGCCACCCCGGCCGACCGCCGGCAGGCGATCGACATGGCCATCGCGGCGCCGTTCCCGGAGCAGGCGATCCCGATCGACTACACGACCTATCAACTCCGCGCGTCATCGGCCGACCAGACCCTGATCGTCCTGAGTGTCGCGGCCGACCTGCCGGTGGCGTCCGACGCGGGCCGGACGGCTGACGTCGTGTTCGTGGTCCGGCGCGCGAGCGACGGAAAGGTCGTGGCGAACGGAACCGACAGGATTCCCCTGCCCACCGCTGCAGCGTCCGGGTCGACCACCGGTGTCGGCACCTATCGCGTGCAGTTCGAGATGACGCCGGGCGATTACCTGATGCGCGTGATCATCCGGGAGCCCGGCGGTCTCGTGGGAAGCGCCGATCGACGGTTCACCGTGCGCCAGATCGGCGGACCAGGCGTCTCGGCGGGAGATCTTCTGCTTGGCGCGTCCCGCAGCGGCCAGCTTCCGGCGCGCATCCGCGCGTACCAGGGCGACCTCCTCGTCGGCACCGTGCCGCTCTACGCGCGCGTGGCGCAGCAACTGCAGAACGCGTCGGTGAGCTTCACGCTGACGCCGCTCGGACATTCGTCGACGTCGACGATCACCATGAGCGGCCACGCGGGCGCCGTACAGAACGCGACATCGGGACCTGAGCGTGATGCCGAGGTGGAATTTCCGCTCTCGGGCACGCCGCCGGGCTCGTACCTCGCGAAGGCGGTGATCCACGCCGGCGGGGAGACCGTCGGCGAGATCGAACGGCAGATCACGGTGCTCGCCGGGACGGCGCCGGCGGCCCGCACAGCCGATGCGTCCGGGAGCGCCACGCCCAGCCCGGGCGACCACGAGGCGGCGGACGTTCTTCAAGGGCAGATCGCGCAAACGTTCGTGACGGACCTGGAATTGCGCACCCCGCAAGGATCACCGGCCGCGCAGGCCGCGGCCCTGGCCGCGCGGCAGGATTGGTCGGGCGCCGAAAAACTGCTTGCGGCCGCGCCTCAGATGAAGACGGGCGACTCAGCTTCGCTGCTCGCACTGCGCGGCCTGGTGCACCTCGCACGGCACGACTACGCCGGAGCGTCCAACGCGCTGCGCCAGGCCTTTACGGTCGATCAGAAGGATGCCCGGCTGGCGTTCCTGCTCGGTTGGGCCGATATGGGTGCTGGCGACACGCGGCGGGCGATCGGCGACTGGCGCAACGCGGCGCTGCTCGATCCCTCACTCGTGCCGGCACATCTGGCATTGGCGGATGCCTATCTCTCGCTGGCCAATCGTGCGCTGGCGATGCAGGCGCTCGAAGCGGGCCTGCGCTCGGTCCCGCAGTCGCCGGAACTGCTGGCGAAGCTGACGGCCATCGAGGAAAAGCAGTAGGCCACGGCCGAGCCGAGGACCAGTGAATCCGAGGCGAGGCATCAGCGATAGCTCGGCGTGGGGGTGGGGCCCCACGCCAACTGAAAAATGCTGACAAGGAGGCACGATGCATGTGTTGCTCCTCTTGCTTCTGGGACTCCACGCGCCGGCGGCCCCGGCGCCCCTGACCTTCTCCGCACCGGTCCCGGTGGCGCACCTCGATACCGGCAAGCTCGATGGCGAACTGACGCAACTCGCCTGGTCGCCGGACGGCTCGCAGCTCTATCTCCGCACGACGAAGTCCGACCGGTTCGGCAACGTGCAGAACCGGCATTACGTGATCGCGCTCAGCGACAAGTCGCCCAAGCGGGTGAACACGGCGCCGGGCTGGGCGCCCAGCTACTGGCGGTGGAAGTCGTCGCCCAGCTCTCCAGGATCGGGGGCTTTCCACATCAAGGTCGAGAGCCGGCAGAAGACCTTTCAAGGCGTGGCGACGCCGATGGGCGGCGACCTCGCGAAAGGCGGCGTCGACACCGGCGCCACCGGGCCGAGTGTGTCCGACATGGCCGCCGCTGCCCGGACACGGCAATCGGCCAACGACGTGCTGTTGACCGCCGCCGGCCACCTGATCGGCGAGTGGGTCAACGAACCGGTGCAGCCGGGCCTCACCTTCGGCTGGTCGCCGGCATCGGTCGGCGTGCTGACGTTCGTTGATCACGACCACGGCGACCGATTGACCGTGCTCGACGCGGCGGGTCACACGACCGTGATCGATGGCGCACAAGGCGCGCTCCTCCCCGCCTGGTCCAACGACGGGACGAAGCTGGCATTCCTGCAGCGCGAGGGCAAGAAGAAATACACGTTGGAGATAATGACGGTGAATCGGTAATACAAGGGATCAGTGGTGGGGCCCCAGCGCATTGAAAAATGATGACGAATCTCGTGAAAACACATATCTCGGCACGCGCTCACCTGATCGCAGGCGCGATCCTGATCTGCCTCGTCGCGGCGTTGCGCGCGCAGAGCGCTTCTCCTCAAGCGCCGCCGCCGACATTTCGCGCGGGTACCGCCCTCGTTCAGGTGGACGTCGTCGTCCGCGACGGCAAGGGGAATTTCGTCGACAACCTGAACAAGGGCGATTTCCGGATTCTCGAGGACGGCAAACCACAGACGGTCGAAACATTCACGCTGGTCGGGGCACCCGGCACCGCCGCCCGAGCCGCCCAACGCGGTTCGGCCGCGACACAGCCGGCCGGTTTGCCGTCCGTCGTGCAACCGCCGACGCGGCCGATGTTCATCTTCGTGTTCGACGATGAGCATATCGAGCCGGGCGGGTTCAAGAACGTGCAGAAGGCGGCCGAGGACTTCCTGCAATCGCACTTCACGGGAAACGCAATCGGCGGCGTCGTCTCGAGCCGCGGCATGGCCAACAACCGGCTGACCAGCAGTCGCGACGAGTTGCTGAAGGACATTCAGGGTCTCAAGCCGCG
>JANWLS010000145.1 GCA_025450765.1 Vicinamibacterales bacterium
CAACGGCGTGGCCTCGCTGGTGCGCCTCGGCGCCGTGCAACTGCACGGTCGCGAGTCGAGGGCGGCGCCCGGCACGTACACGCGGGCCGGGCTGTGTGGGAGCGCGCACGGGACGATCGCGACGCGGCGCTCCGAGCGCGGAGCCGAGCAGGTAGTAGGTGCCGGTGACGTTCGTCACCCAGTCGCGCATCGCCTCGTTGATCGCATCCTTGAGCGTCTGACTTCCCGACTCCACACGCCGCACGGTCGCGCCGAGCAGCTGCATGCGGAAGACGTTGAGCGCCTGGCGCTCCATGTCGGTCGCGCCCATGTAGACATCGCACTCGAGCCCGAGCAGGGCGCACGCGGTCGCCGTGGCGACGCCGTGCTGTCCCGCGCCCGTCTCGGCGACAATCCGCCGCTTGCCCATGCGACAGGCGAGCAGCGCCTGGCCGAGCGCGTTGTTGATCTTGTGCGCGCCGGTGTGCGTGAGATCCTCGCGCTTGAGGAACAGACGCGCGCCGCCCTCGGCGGCCGCCAGGCGTCGCGTCTCGTAGAGCGGCGTCGGCCGGCCGACGTAATGCCGCAGCAGATCGGCCAGCTCCTGCTGGAAGGCCGGATCCCGCCGGACCTCGAAGTACGCGCGCGTCAGCACGTCGATCGGCTCGACGAGCGTTTCGGGCACGTAGCGCCCGCCGAACGCGCCGAAGTATCCGCGCGCATCCGGATCGCGACGCCCCACCACGGGCGCGGCCTCGATTCCCAACTCCGTGTTCCTCACCTGCCCACCTCGAGCGACGCCGTGCCGCGCACGGCCTCAAAAAATGCGCGGAGCCCGTCAGGGTCCTTGATCCCGGGCCCCGACTCCACGCCCGATGACACATCGATGCCGAACGGCCGCACGCGCGCGATCGCCTCGGCCACGTTCGCCGCCGTCAGCCCGCCCGCAAGGAGCACGCGGCGGCGGCGCGCGACCGAGGCGGCACGGGACCAGTCGATCGTGCGGCCCGTTCCACCGCGACGGACCGGATCGTGCGCGTCGAGCAGCACCGTCATCGGCGGTCCCCATTCGTCGAGCACGCGATCTTCGTCGCCCGGCGCGAGCGGCTCGAGCGCGATCGCCTTCAGCACGGGCCGCGTGATCGTCCACGCCTCCGCCCTCGACTCGCGACCGTGCAGTTGCACGGCGCCGAGGCGCACCAGCGAGGCCACGCCGTTGACGTAGGCCGGTGGCTGATCCACGAAGACGCCGACCGGCGTCACGCCGAACGGCAGCGATGCGGCGATCGCGCGAGCACGAAACGGATCGATGAAGCGCGGGCTCTTCGGCCAGAAGACGAAGCCAAGCGCGCTCGCCCCGAGCGCCACGGCGAGCTGCGCGTCCTCTTCGCGCGTGATGCCGCAGACCTTGACTAGCACGGCGCGCCTTCAAGCAGCATGCGCAGCGCCGCTCCCGGATCCGGGCTCGTCATCAGCCGCTCGCCGAGCAGGAATCCGTGATAGCCGGCCGCGCGCAGCTGGCTCAGATCCTCGACCGACTTCAGCCCGCTCTCGCTCACCGACGTGACGCCGCGCGGCATCCGGCCGATGAGGCGGTAGGAGGTCTGCAGGTTCACCGCGAGCGTCCGAAGATTGCGGTTGTTGACCCCGATGATTCGTGCCCCGGCGTCGATGGCACGCTGCAGCTCGTCGAGATCGTGGACCTCGACCAGCGCATCGAGCTCGAGCGCCACGGCCCCGGCAAGAAGCGTGGTGAGCGCCTGGGGCGTCAACGCCGCGACAATGAGCAGCACGGCATCGGCACCCGTCGCTCGTGCCTCGTACAACTGGTACGGATCAACGACGAAGTCCTTCCGCAGGATGGGAAGCGTCACCGCCGCCCGAACGGCCGCGAGGTGCGCCAGCGAGCCATCGAAGAACGTCGGTTCCGTGAGCACCGACAGCGCCGCGGCACCGGCCGCCTCGTAGCCGCTCGCAATCGCCACCGGATTGTAGGTGGGCCGCAGCAGGCCGCGCGCCGGCGACCTCCGCTTGCACTCGGCAATGACGTTGATCCGATCGCCGCGCTCGAGCGCCTGGCGGAAGATGCCCGGCCGCCGCGGCGCCGCTTCCGCGCGCCGGCGCATGGCCTCGGCCGGTTCGGTCGCCGCGCGCACCTCCACGATGCGCCGCGTCGCGGCCACGATCGTTTGCAGGAGATCGGCGCTCACCCACGCACCTCCGCGGCGCCTTCGGTGTCCGGCCGCTGAGAAATCTCGGCCATGCGGGCCAGCGTGGCGGACGCGGCACCGGAATCGATCGCTGCCGCGGCGCGCGCCATCCCCCCGACAATCGACGTGACCGCACCCGCAATCAGGAGCGACGCGCCCGCGTTGAGCACGACGATGTCGCGGGCTGGCCCGGACGCGCCGGCGAGCACGTCGCGGACGATCGCGGCGTTCTCCGTGGCCGCCCCGCCCATGAGCGCCGCCACCGGCACCTTGCCCAACCCGAAGTCGGCCGGATGCACGTAGAAGGTCCGCACGGTGCCGCCCTGGCACTCCGACACCTTCGTGTATCCCGTCGTCGAGATCTCATCGAGCCCGTCGGCGCCGTGCACCACCCAGGCGCGCTCGGCGCCGAGCAGCAGGAGCGCGCGGGCGACGAGCTCGGTCAGCTCAGGGCGCGGCACGCCCACCAGCTGGCGACGGGCCCCCGCCGGATTCGTGAGCGGGCCGAGCAGATTGAAGGCCGTGCGGATGCCCATCTCGCGCCGCGCCGCCGCCGCGTGCTTCATCGACGGGTGAAAGGTCTGGGCAAAGCAGAAACCGATGCCGGCCTCGTGGAGGCAGGCGGCCACGACATCCGACGAGGCGGCCACGCGGACGCCGAGCGCCTCGAACACGTCGGCGCTCCCCGAGCGGCTCGACATCGAGCGGTTCCCGTGCTTCGCGACGCGCACGCCGCAGGCCGCAACGATGAGCGCGGCGGCTGAAGAGATATTGAAGGTGCCCGACCCATCGCCGCCGGTTCCGCAGGTATCGAACAGGTCGTGCCACACTCCCGGCACTCTCACCGCCTGCGCCCTCATCGTTCGCGCGAGGCCGACGACCTCCTCGGGCCGCTCGCCTTTCATGGCGAGGGCGACGAGCAGCGCGCTCGTCTGGGCGGGCGTGGCGCGGCCGGTCATCACCTCGGTCATCGCCGCCGAGGCTTCGGCTTCGGTGAGATCCTCACGACGGGTCAACTTCTCCAGCCAGGCGGCAAACATGGTTACGCCGCCCCGTCGGCGCGGCCCTGCAGGAAATTCCGCAGGATGTGCCGTCCTTCGCCGGTCAGGATCGATTCGGGATGAAACTGGACGCCGGTCACCGGCCACTGGCGATGCCGCACGGCCATGATCAATCCATCGCCCTGCACCCGTGCCGAGACTTCCAGTACGTCGGGCAGGTGATGCTCGTCGATGATGAGCGAGTGGTAGCGCGAGGCGACAAAGGGGGCCGAGAGGCCCGAGAACACGCCGCGTCCATCGTGCTCGACGACGGAGGTCTTCCCGTGCACCGGCACCGGCGCGCGGTTGACGGTCGCGCCAAAGGCCAGGCCGATCGCCTGGTGCCCGAGACAGACGCCGAGTGTTGGAATCCGCTCGCCGAAGCGCTTGATCACCTCGACGGTGATGCCGGCCGCCTCGGGTCGTCCTGGCCCCGGCGAGATCACGATACGACCCGGGTTCAGGTCCGCGATCTCGTCGAGCGTGACGGCGTCGTTGCGCTTGACGACCATCTCGGCCCCGAGCTCGCCCAGGTACTGGACCAGGTTGTAGGTGAACGAGTCGTAGTTATCGATGACTAGGAGCATGGAACAGCCTACAGCCCTGAGTGCGCGAGCTCGAGCGCGCGGACCATCGCGCGCGCCTTGTCCCGCGTCTCCTGATATTCCGACGCCGGATTCGAGTCGGCGACGATACCGGCGCCCGCCTGGATGTAGGCGCGCTGGCCTTCGAGCACGAGCGTCCGGATGGTGATGCAGAAATCCAGGTTCCCGGCGAAATCGAGATAGCCCACCGCCCCGGAATAGATGCCGCGGGGCGTCGGCTCCAGCTCCGCGATGATCTCCATCGCGCGCACCTTCGGCGCACCGGACACGGTGCCAGCCGGAAAGCAGGAGACGAGCGCGTCGAGCCGATCGTGGTCCGGCGAGAGCGTGCCCTCCACGATCGAGACGAGATGCATCACGTGCGAGTACCGCTCGAGTCCCATGAACTGCGGAACCCGCACGGAGCCGTACTCACACACCCGTCCGACGTCGTTGCGCCCGAGGTCGACGAGCATCACGTGCTCGGCCCGCTCCTTCTCGTCGCGCTTCAGCTCTTCGGCCAGCCGCACGTCCTCGTCCTCCGTGCGTCCACGCGGCCGCGTGCCGGCGATCGGATGCGTCTGCACGTGCGTCCCTTCAACACGCACGAGCATCTCCGGTGACGATCCCACGATCGACACGCCGCCCATCCGGATGAAATACATGTAGGGCGAGGGGTTCACGTGGCGCAGCGCGCGATAGACGGTGAACGGATCGACGTGCACCTCGGTCTCGAAGCGCTGTGACAGCACGACCTGGTAGATCTCGCCGGCGGCGATGTATTCCTTCGCCGTGCGCACGTGCTCTTCGAAACGCTCGCGCGGCATGTTCGGCTGCAGGTCGAGCGCCGTCGGTTCGGCGGCCGGCGGCTGCGACAGGCTGCGCTGCAGCTCGCGCTCGAGAAACCCGATCTTGGCGCACGCGAACTGGTAGAGCGATTCGAGATCGTCGTCGGCCGTGACGCGCGCGTTGGCGATGATGAGGATGCGGTGGCGGACATGATCGAAGGCGAGCACCGTATCGAACAGCATGAAGCCGGCATCGTCGCCGATCGGCTCACCCGGCACCCGCGGCACCGGCTCGAACCACGAGGAGGCGCCGTAGCCGAGATAGCCGACCGCCCCGCCGGTGAAGCGCGGGAGATCCGGCACGACGGGCGCGCGGAAATCGGCCATCAGCTTGCGCAGCTCATCGATGAAGGGCTGCGTGGACCGGGTCGTCACGCCCGCGCGCTCGACGATCGTCTCGCCCGATTTCGCCCTGAGGACCAGAAACGGATCCTTGCCGAGAAAGGAATACCGGCCGACGTGCTCGCCGCCTTCCACGCTCTCGAGCAGGAATGCGTAGTCGGCGTGCTCGGCGATTTTCAGGAAGGCCGAGACCGGCGTCAGCAGGTCCGCGACGATCTCCTTGCATACCGGCACGAAGGTGCCGCGCTCGGCGAGCGCCTTGAATTCGTCGAACGTGGTGAGCCGCATGCCTGTCGATCGTGTCGCCGTGGTCTGTTCGCTCATAATGTTCCGATCCGATCCGTTCCGCTCCGATCCGTTGCACCGTAGGCCGCGAGCCGCGCGCGCGCGGCGTCTCTCATCGCCGCCACATCGGGATCCGTGCCCGTCCACCACCGGCACTGCGCGCGCGCCTGCGCCACCAGCATGTCGAGGCCGCCGATCGTTTCGCAGCCAGCGGCCGCGGCATCCTTCATCAACCGCGTCACCGGCGGGTTGTAGACGAGGTCGTAGACGAGCCCGCCGCCGAGCGCGCCGGCAGGCACCGGCGTCTGATCGGTATGCGGAAACATCCCGACCGACGTCGCGTTCACGAGCACATCCCAGGTGCCGGGCGCCGGCGGCAGCGGCCCGCTCGTTCCGCCGGCGAGATGCGCGACGGCCACCGCCTCGTCCAGTTTCCGTGCGCGGACCGACACCTGGGCGCCTGTCCCGGCCAGCGCCGCCGCCACGGCGCGCGCCGCACCGCCCGCGCCAAGGATGGCCACACGGGCGCCGCGCAACGAGCGTCCGCCGAGGGGGGCGAGAAACCCTTCGATATCGGTGTTCGTCCCCTGCCAGGTCGCGCCCGACCGCTTGAGCGTATTCACCGCGCCCGTGTTCCGCGCCACCTCGTCTGGCTCCTCGATCGCGGCGAGCAGATCGCGCTTGAACGGGATGGTGACGCTCGCGCCCTGCACGTCCAGCGCGCGCGCGAACGTCAGGAAATCCTCGGCATCCGCCGCCTCGAACGGCACGTACACGGCGTCGAGCCCCGCGACCGCGATCGCCGCGTTGTGCATCGCCGGCGACACCGAGTGCACGAGCGGCGCACCGACGAGTCCGTAGATCGCCGTCGACGACGTGATGGCCCGGAAGCGGTACTCGCGCAGCATCTCGGCGAGCGGCGCCTGTCCCAGTGCCGACTCGTTTCCGGCGTACGTCCAGCACGACCCGAAATGCGCCGCGAGGGTACGGGTCGCGAAGCCCGCGCGGCCCATGCCGAGCAACACGGTCTGTTCGCCGTCGCGCTGCGCCCGCCCGGCCTCGAGCAGGGGAAGACACGACGCCAGGTTCGGCACCTGCACGGCGATCTTCACCACTTCCGCACCGGTGCCGCGCATCGCGCGCAGCCGGTCGGTGAAGACGGCCGGGACGCCTGCGAAGTCGTGGTGCGAGACCACGATGCGCCGGCCCGCCGTCTTCGCCAGCAGGTCGTCGAAGCCGGCCAGCCACTCCACATCCACATAATCGGCACCGCGGCTGAGCGCCTCCTCGAGCAGCCGCCGCCGCTCGTCCTCGGAGCCGGCAAAGGCGCCCCCTTCCCAGCGGGCGCGGCAGGTCACGAGCACCGGCTGCCGGCGGCCCTGGAGCGCACCCGCCACATCGGGATCGCGCACCGTATCGAGGCGCAGCTCCACCAGATCGGCGTCGGCCACTTCATCACGCCGCGCGCGCAGCGCGGCCATGGTGGACGCCGTCACGGTGACGCAGAGCCTGGGAGTCGTCGGCATAAACAAAAAAAGCCTCCTCAACCGGGTGGCTGAAGAGGCTTGCTGGACTCGCGCGCGCGTTCGAAATCAGGCGATGGCGTCCACCCCTTCAGGCTGGTTGGCGTAGTACCACCACCACGCACGGGCATCCGCCCACACGTCCGCCGACGCGCCGAACGGCGCGGTCAACGAGCACGGAAGGGCGAAGCGATCAGCCATGGGGTTCGAAGCGCGTCCTCGCAACCTGGACGTGACAACCTGAACGATCCAAGTGAACAACGACGATAGCAGAGCTCTCCGATCCGTGTCAACCGAGTCGGCCATTTCTCCTTGACCCATAAGTACTTCTTCGCTATAACAGAGAAGTCCGTTAACAATTCCAGTTTCTCGACATCCCGAAGCGAGCACCGCGGGCGGCCTCTCACTCTCGGTGAGTCCGGTCCGAGTACCAATGAAAGCCCGATCACTTCTGTTTGCCGTACTCCTGGTGGCGACGGCCGTCGTGGCCCTGCCCGCCGCACCCGATCACTCCTCCGCCGAGACGATGCCGGTCAGCGAGATCCGCCCCGGTATGACGGGAATCGGCCGCACGGTCTTCGAAGGGACCCAGCTCTCCGAATTCAAGGCGCACATTCTCGGCGTCCTCTCGAACGTCACCGGCCCGCGCCGCAGCCTCATCCTGGCCAGGCTCGAAGGCGGTCCGCTCGCCGACACCGGCGTCATCGCCGGCATGAGCGGCAGCCCGGTCTACATCGACGGCCGCCTGATCGGCGCCGTGTCCTACTCGCTCGGCACCTTTTCGAAGGCCCCGATTGCGGGGATCACCCCGATTGCGGAGATGACGGAGGCGACCAGCCTCCCGGCGCCCACGCGCCGGGCTGTGGCGGCCCACCTCACGCTCCCGCTCACGCCCGAGAAGGTATCGGGCGCGCTGCGCGCGGCGTTCTCGTCGCTGACCGAGCCGTTCGCCCGCACCGGCGAGGTCGACGCGCTCGGTGTGAGCGGCCTGCTCGGGATGAGCTCGGGACAGATTGGCGCGATGCTCAGACCGATTGCGACGCCTCTCGTGATGGGCGGCTTCGACGCGTCGGTCGGATCGCTCGTGACCGACTCGGTGCGTGGCGACGGATTTCTCCCCATCAACGCCGGCGGCACGGGTGTGGTGCCCGCCGCGGCGTCGGCGAGCCGGCCGCTCCAGCCGGGCGATGCCATCGGCGTGAACCTCATCGACGGCGACCTGCAGCTCGGCGGCGTTGGCACGGTCACCGCCATCGACGGCAATCACGTCTACGCGTTCGGCCACCCGCTCTACAACCTCGGGCCGACCGAGTTCCCGATGACGAACGCCTACGTCTACACGATCCTGCCGAGCCTGTACTCGTCGATGAAGATTGCGACGACTACGGGCGTCATCGGCACGTTCCAGCAGGACCGCGCGACGGCGATCGCGGGGACGCTCGGCAAGGGTCCGGTGATGATTCCGATTCACGTCTCGCTCGAATCGGATCGCGGCACGCCGAAGACGTTCAACTTCCAGGTGGTCCGCGATCAGCTCTTCACACCGCTGATGACCTACGTCTCGATCCTGAACACGCTGGGCTCGTATGAGCGCCAGTACGGCGCCGCGACCTTCACGGTGAAGGGCACCGCCACGCTCAAGGGTCACGGCCCGATCCAGTTCGAGGACATGTTCACGGGCGATCAGCCGTCGGTCGGCGCCGCCGCCTACATCACGGGCCCGCTCACCTTCTTGCTGAAGAACGGCGACGAGCCGGTCGACATCGAAGGGCTGAACGTGACGATCACCTCGACCGAGCAGCCGCGCACGGCGACGCTCGAGCGGGTGTGGCTCGACACGGCGCAGGCGCACCCGGGCGACACGGTCCCGCTCAAGGTCCTGTTCCGAACCTACCGCGGCGAGGAAATCACGCGCTCGGTGCCGATCACGATCCCGAGCTACGCCAACGGCCACCTGTCGATCCTGGTCTCGGCGGGATCGCGGCTGGCACAAATCGAGGATCGCCAGGGCGGCTCGCAGCCGCGCACGCTCGGCCAGATGATTCGCGAGCTCAACGACGCGCCGAAGAACAACCGGCTGTACGTGCAGCTCCTCAGCCCCGACGCCGGCGCCGTCGTCAACGGCGAGCGGCTCCAGGCCCTGCCGCCCTCCGCGATGAACGTATACGAGGCGGACCGGAGCACCGGCAGCTTCTCGCCGCTCCAGAACGCGACGATCGGTGAATGGCAGATTCCGACCGATTACGCGGTCAGCGGGTCGCGGGCCCTGGCCCTCGATCTCGGTGACCAATAGCGCCCCCGAAGAGTCTCACGCGGACACGCGGAGATCGCGGAGAATGAAGACTGACTGACCTCCGCGTCCCCCGCGGCTCCGCGTAGCCAGCCGCCGTTTTCCTGAGAATCCCTCATGCTGACTCGAGTGTTTCGCGCCCTTGCCGCACTGGCCTGCGCCTGTTCGATTGCCGCCATCGCCCATGCCTCCACTGCCCAGTTCTGGACCGTGTCGACGCGGGCCGAACTGCTGAAGGGCGAGATGCACGACCTCTCGATCGACAACTACGGGCGGCTGATTCTCGGCCCGGTCACCCGGACGGTGTACGAGACGAGCGCGCCGTTCATCTGGTCGGCGGTGGCCGCTCCGGACGGCACGCTCTATATCGGCACGGGCAACGAGGGCAAGGTGTTCCGCATCTCGCCCGACGGGAAGGCCTCACTACTCTTCGATGCCAACGAAATCGAAGTGCACGCGATGGCGCTGATGCCGGACGGCTCGCTCCTGGTGGGGACGTCGCCCGATGGGCGCGTCTACCGCGTCACCGCTGATGGCACCGCCAAGCCGTTCTTCGATCCGGACGACAAGTACATCTGGTCGATTGCGGTCGATTCGAAGGGCATCGTCTACGTGGCCACCGGCGAGAAGGGGGCGATTTACAAGGTCACGCCGGACGGCAAGGGCTCGCTCTTCTACAAGACCGAGGCGGCACACGCCACCGCGCTCGCCATCGATCCCAGCGGCAATTTGATCGTCGGGACCTCATCGCCCGCGCGGCTGCTGCGCGTCTCGCCCGCCGGCAAGCCGTTCGTCATGCTCGACTCGTCGTACCAGGAGATTCACCAGATCCGGATCGACAGCCAAGGAATCATCTACGCGGCCGCCATGAGCGGCTCGCCGGTGCCGGCCGGATCGGCGACGCCGGCCGTGCCCACACGATCGGGCGGCCAGCTGACCTCGGCGCCCGTGCCGACGGTGTCGGCCGAGATCACGTCCATGTCCGTCGTCGACACCTCGGGCGGCACCACCACCGCCTCCAGCGACGACACCAGCAGCGCCCAGGGGCCGAAGGGGGCGCTCTACCGCGTCACGCCCGACGGCCTGTGGGATCAAATCTGGCAGTCGACGCAGGATGCCCCCTACGACCTGACGTTCGAGTCGGACGGTTCGATGCTCGTCGCCACCGGCAACCGCGGGCGCCTGTACCGCCTGAGCGGCGATCCCCTCGAAGCGACGCTCGTCGACAGCGCGGCTTCGGGACAGATCACGACGTTCGCGCGCACGAAGGACCACCTCTATTACGCGACGGCGAACCCGGGCAAAGTGTTCGAGCTCGCGTCCAGACCCGCGGCCCAGGGCACGTACACCTCGGATGTCCGCGATGCGCAGATGGTCTCCCGCTGGGGCACTATCGTCTGGCGGGCGTCCGTGCCGGCCGGCAGCAAGCTCGACATCTCCACGCGCACTGGCAACACCGCGCGGCCGGACGCGACCTGGAGCGACTGGTCGGCGGCATACCAGAATGCCGACGGCTCGCTCATCACGAGCCCGCCGGCGCGCTATCTGCAGTGGCGCGCCACGCTCTCGGGATCGTCGAGTCCCGTGCTGACGGCCGTGACCGCGGCATATCTGCCGAGGAACGTGCGTCCATCGGTGCAGTCCATCACCGTCTACCCGCCGGGCATCGTCTTCCAGAAGCCCTACTCCGCCGGCGAGCCGGACCTCGCCGGATTCGAGGGGGAGACGACGCCCGAGCGGACGCTGCAGGTGCAGGCGGCGGCCGCCTCGCAGGGATCCTCGAGCGGGCCGACGCTCGGACGCCGGGCGTATGAGAAGGGGCTGCAAACCTTCACGTGGAAGGCGAGCGACGCCAACGATGACGACCTGTCGTACGACGTGCTCTATCGGCGTGAAGACGAGACGCAGTGGAAGGTGCTCAAGCAGAACCTGACGGATCAGATCTTCGTGTGGGATGCGAGCCTGGTCCCCGACGGCAACTACCTCGTGAAGGTGGTGGCGTCCGACGCCCCGTCGAATCCTCCGGGGATGGCGCTCAAGGGCGAGCTCGAGAGCAGCACCTTCACCATCGACAACCAGCCGCCGTCGGTGAAAATCACCGGCGTGAAGCGGCAGGGGTCGACGCTAGAGGTGACGTTCACGGCGACGGATCGCGTCTCCATCATCCAGGGCGCCGATTACTCGACGGATGGACAGGCGTGGCACGCGGTGTACCCGGTGGACGGCATCGCGGATTCGAGCCGCGAAGATTTCCGGCTCACGCTGCCGGACACCCTGCTGAACCATACGATCGTGATCCGGGCGCTCGATTCGATGAACAACGTGGCGGCGGTGCCGGTCACGTTGACGCTGGTGGCGGGAACGGGAAAGAACTGAGAGGGCGCCTAAGTGGCAGCGGTCAGCGGCGCGCCGTGCTCACGCAGCAACGCGCCGGCTGACTGTTTCGATACATGGGACGCGGAGGCACCGGCGTGCGGTAACCGGCCGTGCACCGTGACGTGCAGCCGCCAGACCGAGAGGCCATCGAGAAATTCCGGCTGGAACTGCGTCTCGATGATGGTGTCCATCAGGTTGAGGATCTCTTCGCGCGCATCCTGGTTGCGCACCGTGTCGATGTGGGTGGAGTCGAGCGTCCGAAGCCGCCCCTGATCCGTCACCACGTTCGAGAGCGCGAACACGGCTGCGGCGCCCTGCCCATCATCGCGAAACGCACCGGCCGGCAGCGTGACGAGCTGCCCGTCGGCCATCACGGCGGTGCCCGGCATCGACGGCGCGGCGAGCACATCGACCAGCGCGGCGAGCGAGTCGGGCCGCTCGCGGGCTCCGAAGTGCATCAACCCGAGCATCACGACCAGGCAGGCCAGGGTGGCGCCAGCCGCGCCCAGACCCGCGTAGACGAGGTGGAGGTCATCGAAGAGCCGCCGGATCCGGCTCGGCCAGGATTCCTCGCGCTCCGCCTTGATCCGGCTCATCACGCTCGCCTGGAAACCCTCGAGATCGGCGAACGAGTCCTGCGCCAGCCCCGCGGCTTCGGCGCGCAGCGTCTCGCCAACCGCCTGGAGCCCGACGGCCTCGGCCGCGCAGCTCGCGCAATCCTGCAGGTGGCTTTCAATCGCAATCTGCTGTTCGATCGACAGCTCGCGGTCGTGGAAGGCGGCGAGGTGCCGCGAGACGTGGGCGCACATGAAGTGAGTCATCGGCCGTTCACCTCGCCAAGCTCGCTGCGCAGCGCCTGCCGCGCGCGCGTCAGACGCGATTTGACGGTGCCGACTGCCACGCCGAGCGAAAACGCGATTTCCTCGTAGCTCAACCCATCGATCTCGCGCAGCACGAGCGCCGTGCGCTGCTCGAAGGGCAGGTCGTCCAGGGCGAGCCAGATCCGCGAGGCCAGCTCCTTGCGCGCCAGCACCCGGTCCGGCGCCGACAAATCGTTGCCGCACCAGTGGTCGCCGTGACGCTCGAGGTGCTCGTCGAGCGAGACCTGCTCGGACCGGTGACGCCGCCGCCACCACCGGTGGCGGTTCCGCGCCTGGTTGACCGCGATCCGGTAAATCCAGGTGCGCAGGCTCGAATGGCCGCGGAAGCTATGGATGGTCCGGAAGACGCGCAGGAAGACTTCCTGCGAGAGGTCGAGCGCTTCGTCGCGGTCGCCCAGCAGATGCAAGGCCAGCTGATAGACCATCCGCTGGTGCTCTTCGACCAGCTGCGCGCAGGCGAACTCGTCGCCAGCCGCGCAGCGCTCGATGAGCGCCGCTTCCTGGCCCGCAACATCCGACCAGCCGACAACTCGGGCTTGTTTCACGAGGAGGTCCCCGGGTACGTGCAAGGGTTCACCTCGTACTATATCAGGTCTGCCGTCAGACCGGCCAAGACGTCGGCCGCATCGGCCAATGGCCCGTCCTGCACTGCCCGCTTCCGCCCATCCGACCCGCCGTCTTAGAGAGCGACCGGCCGCCCGTCTAGAGTGGTAGACCCCTTTTCCGGCGGAAAGTTCCGTTTATGTCTGCAGACTCTTCGGATCGGTCGCGTCGCGCAGGCCGTCGCCCAGGAAATTGAAGCCGAGCACGAGGAGGGCGATGGCCACGCCCGGAAAGATGGTCAGGTGCGGGGCGTCGAGCAAATGCGACACGCCGCCGTTCAGCATCGTCCCCCAGCTCGGCGTGGGCGGCTGCGCCCCGAGCCCGAGAAAGCTCAGCGCCGCCTCGCTCAGAATCGCACCGGCCATCCCGAGCGTCGCCTGGACCACGACAACCGGCATGGCCGTGGGCAGGACATGGTGCAGCATGATCCGCGGCGTGCCGGCGCCAAGTGCGCGCGCCGCCTGCACGAAGTCGATCTCGCGCGCCTTCAACACCTGTCCCCGCACGAGCCGCGCGTAGCCCACCCATCCGATGACCGAGAGCGCCAAGAGCACGTTCATCAGGCTCGGGCCGAGCACGGCCACCAGGGCGATCGCCAGGAGCAGCCCCGGGAACGCCAGCAGCACGTCGACGATCCGGCTGACGAGCTCGTCGAACCACCCGCCGAAATATCCGGCCAATCCTCCCAGCAAGGTCCCGACGACGGCCGACACCGAAACGACCACGACACCAACGAGGAAGGAGATCTGGGCGCCGGCGAGCACCCGCGAAAACACGTCACGCCCGAGCTCGTCCAATCCGAACGGATGACGCCAGCTCGGCCCGGCCAGGCGCAGCGCCAGGTCCTGTGCGGTCGGGCTGTAGGGCGCGAACGGCGCGGCGAGCGCGGCGAGCGCGGCGAGGCCGATAATCACCAGGCCGAAGGCGGCAATCGGCGTGCTCAACGCCTCGCGAAGACCTTTGCGCGCCTCCATGGATCAGTTGTACCGGATGCGCGGGTCGAGCCAGCCGTAGGTCAGGTCGGTCAGGAGATTCGCGCCGACATACGCAAACGCGATGAGGAGGATGCAGCCCTGCACCAGCGGGTAGTCGCGAAAGTCGATCGCCTGAATGAGCAGGCGGCCGACGCCGGGCCACGCGAAGATCGTCTCGGTGATCACCGCGCCCGTGAGGACGGCCCCGAACTGCAGGCCAAAGATCGTGACGATCGGGATGAGGCTGTTGCGAAACGCGTGATGCAGGACGGCCCGCGTGCGGGATACGCCCTTGGCGCGCGCCGCCAGCACGTAGAGCTCGCGCAATTCTTCGACGACGCTCGCTCGCGTCATGCGCGCGAGGACCGCAGCGAGCGGTGCGCCCAGGGTGATCGCCGGCAGCACCAGATGCGCCAGTCCTCCACGCCCGGAGACGGGTAACCAGCCGAGCTCGATCGAGAAGACGATCGCCAGGAGCGGCCCCAACCAGAAATTCGGGATGGAGATGCCTAGAAGCGCGAGCGTGGTCGCCCCGTAGTCGATGCCCGTGCCTCGCCAGGCGGCGGCGAGCACGCCCAGCGGAATGGCAATCAGCACCGCCACGCACATCGAGGCGAACGCGAGCTCCACCGTCGCCGGCACCCGCTCGGCGATCGCCTGCGTGACCGGCTCGTTGGTGCGAATCGAGGTGCCGAGATCGCCGTGGACCAGGCCGACGAGAAACGATTCGTACTGCACGTAGAGCGGCCGATCGAGCCCCAGCTTCGTCCTGAGCTCGGCGACGTCGGCCGGCGTCGCCCCTTCGCCCAGCATCGCCTGCACGGGGTCGCCGGGGACCAGGTGAATGAGGGCGAAGACCAGCGTGGCGACGCCAAGGAGCACAGGGATCGTGAGGAGCAGGCGCCGAAGGATGTACGAGCCCATGGGGACGCGCTTATTCTACTCCGCGTGACGCGCGCACGCGGAGGCGCGGAGGGCGCGGAGGCGCTATTCAGGGTCACGCGGAGGCGTGGAGGGCGCGGAGATCCTACTTCAGGGGACGTAGAGCTGCCTTACTCATGTCGTAGCGCTGATGCAGGATCGGTGCGGAGCGCGCGTCGCGCGGGCACCAGGCAGGCGAACAGGGCCACCACCACCACCACGATCGTCGCACCGGCGAAGCTGAGCGGATCCGCCGGAGTGATGCCGTACAGCGAGCTCGCCAGCAGTCGCGCCGACGCGAGGGCAACCGCCAGGCCAGCGCCGATCCCGCTGCACGCGACGACCATTCCCCGTGCGAGGACAAGTCGAGCGATGCCGGCGCCGCGTGCACCGAGCGCGAGGCGAACGCCGATTTCACCGGTCCGCTGACTCACCCAGTACACGAGCCCACCATACAACCCGATGGCCGCCAATACGAGTGCCAGGATACTGAACAGCGTTCCAAGTACGGCAACCAGGTGCTGCTCACGCAATTGGCCGTCGACCTGCTCGCGAAGCGTGCGGATCGACGCAATGGATAAGCCACTGTCGACCGAGTGAATGGCCTCTCGCACCTGGCCGGCGATTGCCGCCGGGTCTCCTGCCGTACGGACTTCAATCTCTCCGGCATAGGCCTCGGGAGACTGGCTGAGTGGGAGATACGCAAACGGTCCGGCGGGAGTGCCTGGATCGTTGTACCTCGCGTTGGCAACGATACCGACAATTTCCTGTGGAAGCTCGCTCGGTTCGGGATACGACGCGCGTCCGATCCAGATGCGGCGACCGATCGGGTCCTGGCCGGCGAAATACGTGTCCACGAACGCCTGATTGACCACGGCCACCTGGGCGCCCGTCGCCGAATCCTGCGCGGTAATCGCTCGCCCACGACGCACGGCGATACCGATCGTCTGAAAGTACCCTGGGCCAACGATGTCGTAATCGACATTCAAGTCTTCGTTCGCGTGCGGCGCATACCCTTCCACCGTCACACCAGTGGAGTTGTGGTGACCGCCCATGGGACTGAAATACGCGACGCTCGCTGAGATGACTCCGGGGAGGCCACCCACCTGGTCCCGCAATTGGCGGTACAAGGCATTCAGTTCGGCTGGATCGAGAGCCGTTAACCGCGTGTCGATGCCAACCAGGAGAACCTTCTGCGGATTGAAGCCCAGAGCCTGGTACTCGAGGTTCACGAACGTGCGCGTGAGCAGGCCTGCAGCGCTGAGCAGAACCAACGCAGCCCCGATCTGCACGGCGATCAATCCGCGGGCGAGCCAGGACTCGCGATAATGATGCCGTTCACTCACACTCCGAATGGCGCCGGCCGGCGCTTCTTCTCCAAGGCGCCAGGCGGGCGCGATCCCGAAAACAAGACTGGTCGCGAGCGCCGTGGCCGCTGTGAACGCCAACACGGCTGGATTGGTGGTCACGTGTACGACCAATTGTCGGCTGACCAACACGGAAAGCAGGTGAATGCTCCAATACGCCAGCAGAAGACCCACGCTGCCGCCGAGGATACCCAGAAGCAGACTCTCCGTCAGCAGTTGTCGCACGAGTCGCCCCCGGCTCGCGCCAATCGCACGACGGACCGCGAATTCCCGTCGCCGGGCTTCCGACCGCGACAGAAGCAGGTTTGCCACATTCGCGCAGGCCACCAACAGCACAAGGGCGACGATGCCCATCAAAATGCTGAGGGGCTCTGCATAGAACTGGCGGACCTGGGAAATGCCGCTTCGGCCTGAATCCAGCTGGACAAAGGCGCGCTGAATCGCCTTCTGGTCAGCTTTGGAGGGCCGCGGTCCCCACTCAGCCGAGAGGAATTGCCGGAGCTGCAGGTTCAGCGACGCAGTGGCCTGCGGACGCGTGACGTCCGGCTTCAGCCGTGCGACGAAGTTCAGCCAATACACATCCTTGCTGGCCAGCCAGGACTCGCGCCGCATGATCTGCGGTTGGAACTTCAGAGGGATCCAGAAGTCCGGAGACGCATCGTGCATTCGCTCGCCAAAGAAGCCACTCGGTGCGACGCCGACAATCGTGAATGGCGACCCATTCAGGTCAACCTTGCGCCCGACGATCGATGGATCGCCGTTCAGCCTGGTCTGCCAATAGCTGTTGCTGATGACAACCACTGGACGCGCGTTGGCGACATCATCACTTGGCTCGAGCAGTCTGCCTGCGGATGCGCCAACCTCAAGCACCTCAAAATAGTTCCCGGAAGCTGGCGACCTGCGTACCGCAAATCCTGCGCGAGGGTCTCTATCAGCGAGACGCCGCGCGCACTGCGGCACTCTTCCTTCACCTGCTCCAGCCCGCCGAGCTCGACTCTGGCCAGGCGCACCGCCTCTTCCGGTGACATTCCTGCCCGAACATACTTGTCGGTCTGCAGGTCCAGGTGAAGCCGCAGCTCCTCCGCGAGGTCCGCTTCGACCGCGCCCCGCCGGAAGAGGGCCCTCAGCCGCACGCGAAGGTCACTGAGCATCGCGACACTCACCCGCTACGCTATCCCGAGGACCTGCGCGACCGCTGTTGTCAACGCCTGCCACGCCTGCTCTTCGCTGGCCAATTGCTTTCGGCCTGCCCTGGTCAGCTCGTAATACTTCGCCCGCCG
Organism: Vicinamibacterales bacterium; assembly: GCA_025450765.1. Classification (GTDB taxonomy): domain Bacteria; phylum Acidobacteriota; class Vicinamibacteria; order Vicinamibacterales; family CAVVIG01; genus JAGWRA01. The sequence goes on from JANWLS010000145.1 coordinate 17,504, forward strand.
GCTGTTCGCGGTCGTCGCCCAGTGCGCGCTGATCCACCCTCGTCGCTCCAGCCGGTGCAAGGCCGGATAGAGCGAGCCTTGCTGCACGCGAAGGGCGTCGTGCGACATCTGCTGAATCCGTTCCGAAATGGCCCAGCCGTGCTCGGCCCCGGCCGTCAACGTGCGGAGAATCAACAGGTCCAGCGTCCCCTGCGGCTGGTCGATTCGAGGCTTGGTCTCGTCTGCTACCTCTCGCTTCTACAGGAGAGTCTATGCCCGGCTGATGTCGAAGTGCAAGGGGAACACCCGGGGCACCGCCGCGCGGAGAAGCGGAGCGAGCGGAGATCCCCAATTCAAGGACCACGTGGAGGCGCGGAGCAGGCGGGATTGGGGATTCACACCGCTCGGCCGCGCTGATTGATCCGAAGCGCCGGGGAGTCCGAGGCCGGTAGATGATTGACGATTCTGTGCAACCCCTCCTTGAGGGTAGCGGCGCCGAAATTGATCAGAAGGCCCACGGGCAAGTCCATCAGCCGGAGATATGTCAGCACCTGCTTCTTGTGCACGGGGAGCAGGTTCTCAACCGATTTCAATTCCACGACCACGCGGTCTTCCACAAGCAAGTCAATTCTCAGACCGTCATCGAAGTACAGGCCATCGAACTCGAAGGCCACGCGCCTTTGGCGCTCCGCGCGAAAGCCGCGCCGGATCAGCTCCTTGAGGAGTAGCGCCTGGTAAACAGATTCCAACAAGCCGGGTCCGAGCCCTTGATGGAGCTTCACGGCCGCGTCGACGATCCCACCTGTGACCTGATCCAACTGCTTCATCGAGTACCGCTCCAGGTTGGTGCCCAATTCCCAAGGACTGCTCCGCGCCCTCCGCGCCGCCGCGTGCCTAACCTTGTTTACCCTCCGCGTCCTCCGTGTACCTAACCCGATCCTCCCTCCGCGCCCTCCGTCGCGATCCCCAAGCGATC
>JANWLS010000146.1 GCA_025450765.1 Vicinamibacterales bacterium
TCGCTGTCGTGATCCTCGCGGCCGCCACCGCCTGCGCCACCCACGTGAGCCAGGCCGTGGACGATGCAACCCTCGCGGCGAACGTGAGGACCGCCATCCTCAACGACCCAACGATCGGCTCGCAGCGGATCGACGTCGCCGTCCATGCAGGCGTCGTCACGCTCTCCGGCACCGTGAGCTCGCCCGCCGATCAGCAGCGGGCCGTCGAGCTCGCCCGCGGCGTCAGCGGCGTAGTCGACGTGAAGTCGACGCTCCAGACCAGCGGTCAGGCCACCCAGGCATCGGTCCGGATCCGCTCCGGCGCGACGCCGAGCGCCATCAGGGCGGTCGGAATCTCCTGGACCAGGGTCTGAGGTCCGCACACGAAGCAGAGCGTCTGCTCGTCGCGCAGCATCCCGCTGAGCAGGGCACGATCGATCCGGCCCCGGGTCGCGTTCCATTCCGCTCCGGTCTCACGCGTAATCGTCTGGTGAAGACGTAGCCGCCCCCTGGCCGCCAGGCCGCGCAACTCCGCCTCATACGCGAATTCGTCCGGCCGCCGCGCGCTGTAGAGGAGCGCGATGTCGTGATTCGGCGCCGTGCGCAGCACGTGACGGAGCATCGACCGCAGCGGTGCGATGCCCGTTCCACCCGCCACGAAGAGCAGGTGCTGCTCGGACACCCGATCGGGAAACGTGAACGCGCCGACGGGCCCTTCGGCGTCCATCAGCGTGCCAGTACCGGAAGGCAGGTGCTCGGGCACGTGTCCGTCCTCCTCCACCTGAACGAGCAGCTCGAGCACGCCGTCGCGAGCCGCATCTTCGGGCGCAATCGCGATCGAGTACGGACGCCGCATCGGCTGACCGTGAGCACCGGCCAATACGGCCTGCCCGGCCTGGAAGCAGAAGCGATGGTGTTGGAGATCGAGGCGGAGGATACGGGCCCGCGGCGTGACGACGATGTTGTCACGCACCGGGAGCGTGAGCACAGGCACGAACGATATCTTAGCTGAGCCCGCCGACCACACGAGCGAGCGCCGGCGCGGTCGGTGCGGCGGCTTGCTTGCGCTGCGACTTGTCGCGATACATGCGGCCATCGGCCGTGGCGAGCAGCATCTCGTAGACCTCGCCATCGTGAGGATACACGGCCGCACCGAGGCTGATGCTGAGCGGCAGCCGGCGTCCCGGCCGGACGTCGAACTGCATCTCCTGCACCGCCTTCTGCAACTCGAGACGCTTCCGCTCGGCTTCCTCCGCGCCGCAACCCGAGAGCACGACGATGAACTCGTCGCCGGCATACCGGACGCAGATGTCGTATGGACGGATGGCGGTGCGGAGCACGCCGGCCACTTCGCGCAGCGCGCGGTCGCCGGTATGGTGCCCGTACGTGTCGTTGATGTCCTTGAAGCTGTCGAGGTCCATCACGAGCAGCGAGACCTCGGACTTGAGCCGCTCCGCGCGGGCGAGCTCGCGCGACAGGTGCATGAACATGAAGCGCATGTTCGGGAGCCCGGTGAGCGGGTCGGTCAGCGAATCCTCCTGCGTCTGCTCGAAGACGATCGAGTTGTAGATGACCGCGGCCGCCTGTTCGCAGATGCGATCGAGCAGGCGCCGGTGGTCGTCGGTGTAGACGTCCGCGTCGGTGTGATACACCGCGAGCGTGCCGATCAGGCGATCGTTGAAGACGAGCGGGCAGATGAGCGCGGCGTGCAGGGTCGTCGACGCGCTCAGGCCGGAGGCTTCGAAGTCGGCGCCCGGCCTGGCGTTGACCAGCGGACGCCGGTTGCGCGCCACCCAACCCACCAGGCCGTGCCCGGAGCGCGCGGTGATCTGCTGCACCATCTCCGCGTCGGTGCCGGTGGCGAAGCGGCAGCGCAGTGACTGCGTCTCTTCCTTGTAGAGGAACAGCGCACAGCCGGAGAGCGGCACAATGTTGCTCAACTTCGAGGAGATGAGCGACATCGTGTCGGCCACGCCGAGGCTGGCGCCCAGCGCCTGCGCGAGCTCGTACAGGGCGTACAGCTCGCGATGGGCGAGCGCGATGTCGGTGAAGACGTTCTTCGGCGGCTGCTCGTCGCTCAGGAAGCCGGCCGATGGCCGCGCCGTTTCCGAATGGCCGGCATCGAGGTTGAGCCGGCGCGCGGGCTCCTGGACGGCCTCAGCTTCGGCGTTCAGCGCCGGATAGAGTTCGACGAACATCCGCACGAGCGTCGGATCGAGCGCGCGTCCGGATTCCTGCTGCAGCAGGCCGATCGCCGCCTCGAAGGTCATCGCGCGATGGTAGGGGCGATCCGACATCAGCGCGTCGAAGTAATCCACGACCGCCAGGATGCGCGCGCCGAGTGGGATCTGCTCGCCGGCCAGGCCCGATGGATAGCCCTTGCCATCCCAGCGTTCGTGATGGCTCAGGATCAGCGGCGCCACGGGATACGGAAACGGCACCGCGCCGATGATCTCCGCGCCGACCTGCGGATGGATCCGGATCTTCTGGAACTCCTCCTGCGTGAGCGGTCCCGGCTTGGAGAGGATGTGCTCCGGCACGGCGAGCTTGCCGATGTCGTGCAGCAGCGCCGCCGTCTTCACGCCCTGGATTTCGTTCTCCGACATCCCCATCGCGCGCGCCAGTCCGGCCGCGTAGGCCTGCACGCGGCGGATGTGCGTCTGCGCGGTCTGATCCTTGGCGTCGATTGCCAGCGCGAGCGCCTCGATCGTGGCGAGGTGCAGATCGGACACCTGGTGCACGTGGCGCTGCTCGTCCTCGATCCGGCCCAGGTACACCTTATACGTCCGGTAGGTGAGGTAGAGCGGCGCCGCGGCGAGCGGGGCGAGCCAGTACGTGGAGCGGTCGACGATCGCGGCCGCGACCGCGGCGGCACCGGCGCCGACGAAATAGCTCGGCGCGCTCCAGAGGAAGTTTTCGTTCCAGACCTTCATCGGCGACTGACGCGTCGACAGGCCGATGGCGCTTGCGACCAGTGCCGTGTTCAGCACGAAGTACGTCGTCGCGGCGCCGACCAGCGGGCGCGCGAGCTCGATCGACGACATCGCGAGGTGCCCGGGGACGCCGCCCAGCCAGGCGTACGCGAGCCCGGCGGCCTGCACCGTGATGATGAGCGCCGCCATGCTGAAGAGCGTCCGGTACGGCGGGTTCCTCACCTTCATCCGGAACGTGCACTGGCTCCAGGCGCTCACGGCCGCGACGATCATCGTCTGGTCGGGGCCGAGCAGGAGCAGCGATGCGAAGTCGACCGCGTACGACACCGACATCGTCGAGCCGCTCCGGTCGAGCGGGAGGTTCACCTTGAAGGCGGAGGTGAGCGACGACAGGAGGAGCATCGCCGCGAACAGCGCCGGATCGTGGATGGAGAGGTGAAGTGAGCAGACGACGAGGAGGACGGCGCCGAGCGCGATTCCGGCGGCTACGAACACCCGGGCGGCGATCGGCAGGCTGCGCATGCCCTGACCTGACATGATAGGACAAAATCGGCCTCCGCGCCATACGGTTGCGTATAGATTCTACGGCTGGCCGCGACTTCGGATTCTGGCCAGTTGTGTAACTATAACTAACTATTTTGAAGTAACTTAACGGCTGTGCTTGAGTGTGCGGTTTGGCAGCCAGGCGGCCCGAGCCGGGCCGCGAGAGGCCCAAGGCTCGTCAGCCGTAGAGTCGCTCAAAGTCGTATCGCACGAATGATATAAGCTAACGGAGGAGGTTCCGTCGTGCCCCATCGTGCTCCTGGCGCTCCGCGCGGCCAACAGTACCTGACCGGCAAGCCAATCCGGTGTTATCGCCCGCAGGGCAGCCCCCACATTCGCCAGCTCGTCGATGAAGGCTTCCAGGCGTTCAACGCGGCGCGTCTCGCCGAAGCCTGCCAGATCTTCGCCGACAAGATGCTGGATCCGGTCAACAACGCGACGATCGGCCTGACGATCGCCGGGGCGATGACGCCGGCGGGGCTCGGTGGCTGCGTCATCGAGTTGATGGACCGCGGTCTCATCGACTTCATCATCAGCACGGGGGCGAATCTCTATCACGACCTCCACTACGCGCTGAACTTCACGCTGCGCCGCGGCTCGCCGTTCGTGAACGACGTCGACCTGTACGAGCAGGGCGTCATCCGCATCTACGACGTGCTGTTTCCGGCGACCGTGCTGCTCGAAACCGATACGTACATCCGCGAGTTCCTCGTCCGCGAAGGACTGGACGGCCCGCTCTCGACCGCCGAGTTCCACGGTCGCCTGGGCCGCGATCTCCTGGAGCAGCGCCCAGGCTGCGAGGAGTATTCCGTGGTGGCGCGGGCCGCGCAGGCTGGTGTGCCGATCTATACCTCGTCGCCCGGCGACAGCTCCATCGGGATGAACGTGGCGTATCACGAGCTGATCAACGGCAGCCGGTTCATGATCGATCCGAATCGCGACGTCAACGAGGTGTGCGCGATGGTGCTCGCCGGCCAGCAGAACGGCTGCGTCATCCTCGGCGGCGGATCGCCGAAGAATTTCTACCTGCAGGCGCAGCCGACGCTCTGGGAGGTGTACGGCATCCCGAAGGGCGGCAACGACTACTTCATCCAGATCACGACGGACCAGGTCGTGTGGGGCGGCCTGTCAGGCGCCACGCCGTCGGAGGCCGTGAGCTGGGGCAAGGTGAATCCGGGGGTGCTGCCCGATACCGTCGTCGCCTACTGCGATTCGACGATCGCGTTCCCGCTGATGTGCGAGTACGCCGTGGGTTCGCCGCACAACCGGCGCCCGCGCAAGGAGCTGCTGCACCATCGCGACGAGCTCGTGGCCGACCTGAAGCGCCAGGCCATGGCGGCGCGCGCGACGCGCGAAACGGCGGGAGCGGGCGCCACACCGGAATGATCCATGGGGACCCTCGCCTCCGAGCTGGCGCCGCAGGCCGAAGCCCTGGCCGGACGTCCGCGGATCTACGCCGACGCGAATATCCCGTCGGGCCTGGTCGCCTTCATGCGCCAGCAGCTCCGCTGGGACGTCCTCTTCGTCCTCGAAGACGATGAGCTGCGGCGCGCGGCCGACCGGCGCCACTATGCGCTCGCGCGCCAGTTGCGGCGGACGCTCATCACCTTCGATCGCGACTATCTCGACGACCGCCGCTTTCCGCCGACGGAGAGCGGCGGCGTGCTCGTACTCTGGGCGCCCGACGATCGGGCGTGCCGGGGCCTGCTCCGCCGCCTGAACGCGGCGTTCTTCCACGCGGAGACCGTCCTGCCCCTCGAGGGGCGCAAGCTCCATCTGCACGCCGACTGGCAGCCCGATCGGGGATGAACCTTTCGGCGTCCGGCTCCGTCGAAAGGAACCTGGAGGGTCCTTTCATGGCGAGAGCTCGGATTGCGGTCGGCTGTCTCTGCCTCATCACGGGTTTGGCCTCGATGGCGAGCGCGGCCTACGTGTCGCGCGACGAGAAAACCTTTGCGGTCCACGGCACGCCGGACGTGACGCTGCAGACGTTCGACGGCTCGATCGAGGTGCGCAGCTGGGATCAATCGTCCGTGCACGTCACCATCGAGCGGCACGCCCAGACCGAAGCCGAAGCGAAGGCGCTCCAGGTGGAGACGCGGCAGGACGGCAACCAGATCACTGTCGAGGTGAAGCGGCCAAGCGGCTTTTCCTTCCACTGGTTCGGGCAGTCGCCGAGCGCGCGTCTCATCGTGTCGGTGCCGCGCACGGCCAATCTCGCCGCGGCGAGCGGTGATGGATCGGTCTCCGCGAGCGACATCACCGGCCGCATGCACCTCCACTCGGGCGATGGCAGCATCACGGGCAGTCGACTCAACGGCGATCTGGAGGTCGATACAGGCGACGGCTCCGTCAAGCTCGATGGGATCAGCGGCACGCTGCAGGCCCGGTCGGGCGACGGCAGCGTCCACGCGCAGGGGAAGCTCTCGGCGGTGAACGTGCGCACGGGCGACGGCTCGATCGCGCTGGCCCTCGATTCCGGCAGCGCGATGAACGGCGACTGGAGCATCGCCACCGGCGATGGATCCGTCTCGCTCGACCTCCCAAGCGATTTCAATGCCGAAGTGGACGCCCATTCGGGCGATGGCGACGTCTCGATCGCTGGCGGGCTGAAGCTGATGATCAGCGGACCGATGAAGGTGCCGCGCCACGATCTGCGCGGCACGCTCGGCCACGGCGGGCACATGCTGTCGGTGCGATCGGGAGACGGGTCGATCGTGTTGAAGTAGGCCTCGGGCTTCCGGCCTGAGGCCCGAAGCCCGTAGTCCGTGGCCTGCTGTCTACCGCGGCGGTGCCGCCGCGTACTCCGTCGGATCCGCGATCCCCGCCTCCGCAAACGCGTCGTGCCGCTCGCGGCACTTGCTGCACGCGCCGCAGTGCCGGCCTTCCTTCGGGTTCATGCAGGAGATCGTGAGCTCGAAGGGAACGTGCAGGGCGGCGCCGCGCGCGATCACCTCCGCCTTGTGCATCCGCGCGAAGGGCGCCGCGATCGTCACCGCATGCGCCAGTCCCAGCGACAGCGTCCGCTCCATGCTCTCGAAGAATTCCGGCGTGGCATCCGGAAACGGATTGCCGGCGAGCGGCCCGATGGCGATCCGATCCAGCCCCATCTTCGCGCACAGCACGCCGGCCTTCGAGAGCAGCAGGATATTCCGCCCGGCCAGGTAGACGTCCTCGTCTGGCGTGTCGTACGCGGGCGGCGTGCCGCGGAGGGCCCAGTGCGTCGGGGCATACACGTCGGCGACGCTGACGCTCAACTCCACGACGGGCGGGACGCGGCCCGCGAGCGGTGGTGCCGCCAGCAGCCGGTCGACCATGGCCCGTTCGCCGTCCTCCCACGCCAGGCCCGCCCGCACGTACACCGGCTGCACGGGACCGCACGACGCCTCGTCGGCCAGCAGCACCGCGCTGTCCAATCCTCCCGACAACAAGACGGCCGTGCTCGCGCCAGCCGGCGCCGAACGGGTCGACATGACGACATCATATAAAATCTGGACATGTACTCAGTCACCAAGCGCATCGAGTTCTGCTACGGTCACCGGCTGCTCGACTACGACGGCATCTGCAAGCACCCGCACGGCCACAATGCCGTCGCCGAGATCGACGTCCGGACCGACGCGCTCGACACGCGCAACATGGTCTGTGATTTCAGCGACATCAAGCGGATCGTGAAGGGCTGGATCGATCGCGAGCTGGATCACAAGATGATCCTCCGGCAGGACGATCCCTTGCTGCCGTCGCTGAA
>JANWLS010000147.1 GCA_025450765.1 Vicinamibacterales bacterium
ACCGACTCGGTCAACGTCATGGCCGCCAACCTCACCGACCAGGTCCGCGGCATCGTCAAGGTCGTCACCGCCGTCGCCAACGGCAACTTGCGCCAGAAGCTCACGGTCGAGGCCAAGGGCGAGGTGGCCGCGCTCGGCGAGACGATCAACAACATGACCGACACGCTGGCCATCTTCGCCGAGCAGGTCACCAACGTGGCCCGCGAGGTCGGCGTCGAAGGGCGGCTCGGCGGCCAGGCGCACGTGCCAGGCGCGGCTGGCACGTGGAAGGACCTCACGGGCAACGTCAACCTCCTCGCCGCGAACCTCACCAACCAGGTGCGCGCGATCGCGGAAGTGGCGACGGCCGTCACCAAGGGCGACCTGACCCGGTCGATTCAGGTGGAAGCCCGCGGCGAGGTCGCCGAGCTCAAAGACAACATCAACACGATGATCGACAACCTGCGCGGGACGACCGACCGCAACCAGGAGCAGGACTGGCTGAAGACGAACCTCGCCAAGTTCACGCGCCTGCTGCAGGGCCAGCGCGATCTCGTCACCTTCGGCAAGCTGCTGCTGTCGGAGCTCGCGCCCCTGGTCGGTGCGCAGCAGGGCTCGGTCTACCAGATGCTGACCGAGGTCGTCGACAGCTCGCCGACGCTGTCGCTCCTCGCCGGGTACGCCGTGGGCGACGACCAGGCGCGCCGGATCGACCTGGGCCAGGGTCTCGTCGGCCAGTGCGCGCTCGAGAAGCAGCGCCTTCTCCTCACCAAGCTGCCGCGGCAGTACGCCAGGATCCACTCGAGCCTCGGCAGCGCACGTCCGAAGACCGTCGTCGTCCTTCCGGTGCTCTTCGAAGGGGAGACGAAAGCCGTCATCGAGCTGTCGTCGCTCCAGCCGTTCACGGCGACGCACCTGACCTTCCTCGACCAGCTCACCGAATCGATCGGCGTCGTCCTCAACACCATCGAGGCGACGATGAGGACGGAGAACCTGCTGCAGCAGTCGCAGCAGCTCACCATCGAGCTGCAGACGCGGCAGACGGAGCTGCAGCAGACGAACGAGGAGCTGGCCTCGAAGGCCAAGCAGCTCGCCGAGCAGAACATCGAAGTCGAGCGGAAGAACAACGAGGTGGAGCAGGCCCGGCGCGCGCTCGAAGAGAAGGCAGCGGAGCTGGCGCTCACCTCGAAGTACAAGTCCGAGTTCCTCGCGAACATGTCGCACGAGCTCCGGACGCCCCTCAATTCGATCCTCATTCTCGGCCAGCAGCTCGCGGCCAACGCCGATGGCAACCTGGCGGCGCGGCAGGTCGACTTCGCGCGCAACATCCACTCGGCCGGTACCGACCTGCTGGCGCTCATCAACGACATTCTGGACCTGTCGAAGATCGAATCGGGCACGGTCACCGTGGAGGCGGAGGAGATCACCTTCGGCGCCTTCCGCGACAGCGTGGAGCGGGGCTTCCATCACGTGGCGGAGTCGCGGAATCTCGCCTTCCGGATCGACATCGACAAGCACCTGCCGCGTGCGTTCGTCAGCGACCCCAAGCGGCTGCAGCAGATCGTCAAGAACCTGCTGTCGAACGCGTTCAAGTTCACGGCGCAGGGGCACGTGTTGCTCAGCGTCCGGCCGGTGTCGAGCGGGTGGTCGCCGGACCATCCGGTGCTCCCGTACACGCACGATGTGGTCGCCATCGCGGTCACCGACACCGGCATCGGCATCGCGCCCGAGAAGCAGCGCCTCATCTTCGAGGCGTTCCAGCAGGCGGATGCCGGGACGAGCCGCAAGTACGGCGGCACCGGCCTCGGGCTCGCCATCAGCCGCGAGCTGGCGACGCTGCTCGGCGGCGAGATCAAGCTCACCAGCGTGGTGGGGCAGGGGAGCACGTTCACGCTCTACCTGCCGATGAGCTACAGCGGCCCGGCCCGAACGCCGGCCGCCGCCGGACCGGCGCTCCCGTCCGATGCGCGGTCGACGGCTCCGGCCCTGCCCGTCGCCGAAGTGATCGACATCGACTCCGACGATCGCGAGCACATCGCCGAGGGCGACCAGGTGCTGCTCATCATCGACGACGATCCGCATTACGCGCGCGTGCTGCTGGGGATGGCTCGCGAGAAGGGGTTCAAGGGGCTCGTGGCGCACCGCGGCGCGGTCGGCATCGCGCTCGCGCGGCAGTTCAAGCCGACGGCGGTCGCCCTCGACGTCTTCCTGCCCGACATGCTGGGATGGACCGTCCTCAGCCAGTTGAAGCTCGACCCGGCCACGCGGCACATTCCGGTGCAGATCCTGTCGGTGGAGGAGGAGCGGCAGCACGGGCTGTCGCGCGGCGCCTTCTCGTACCTGGTGAAGCCGGCGACGACGAGCGACCTGGAGGACGCCTTCGACCGACTGACGCGCTATGTCGCGCGCGGCCGCAAGCGGCTGCTCATCGTCGAGGACAACGAAATCGAGCAGCGCAGCATCGCGGAGATGCTGCACCACGATGACATCGATCTCGTGGCGGTCGGCACGGGAGCCGACGCGCTGAGGGAGCTGTCGACCGGCACCGTGGACTGCTGCGTGCTCGACCTGCGGCTGCCCGACCTGAGCGGGTTCGACCTGCTCGAGCAGGTTCGGGGCGACGAGACCCTGCGGGCCGTGCCCGTCGTCGTCTTCACCGGCAAGGAGCTCACCCGGGATGAACGAGCGAAGCTGGAGCAGGCGGCCAAGAGCATCGTGCTGAAGGACGTGCAATCGCCCGAGCGGCTCTTCGACGAGACGGCGCTCTTCCTGCACCGCGTGGTGGCCGACCTGCCCGAACACCAGCGCGCGATGCTGGAGCGGCTGCACGGCAGCAACGACGTGCTCAAACACCAGCAGGTGCTCATCGTCGACGATGATGCGCGCAATATCTTCGCGTTGACGACGCTGCTCGAGAACGAAGAGATGGACGTGATCACCGCCACCAACGGGCTGCAGGCGATCGACACCGTCAAGAGCACGCCGGGGCTCAGCGCCGTGCTGATGGATATCATGATGCCGGGCATGGACGGATACGAGACGATCCGCCGGATCCGCAAGGATCCCGCGTCGCGGATGCTGCCCATCCTGGCGCTCACGGCCAAGGCCATGAAGGGCGATCGTGAGAAATGCCTGCAGGCCGGCGCATCCGATTACATCGCCAAGCCCGTGAACACGGACGAGCTGCTCTCGCTGCTGCGCGTATGGCTGTATCGCTGACCGGCACGACGACCTCCGTCGGGCTCGAGCCGCCGAAGATCCTGATCGTCGACGATCAGCCGGCCAACCTCGACGTGCTCGAAGCGATGCTGGGAAGCATCGATGGCTCGCTCATCCGCGCCACGTCGGCCGACGAGGCGCTGCTCTGCGTGCTGCAGCACGACTTCGCCGCGCTCATCCTGGACATCAAGATGCCGGACATGAGCGGCGTCGAGCTCGCGACGCTCATCAAGCAGCGGCGGCGGTCGCGCGATGTCCCCATCCTGTTCCTGACGGCTCACACCGTCGACGAAGAGGCGCTGCTGCAAGGCTACGGCGTCGGCGCGGTCGATTACCTGAGCAAGCCGGTCAATCCGGACATTCTCCGGTCGAAGGTCGGGATCTTCGTCGAGTTGTTCAGGAAGACGCGGGCGCTCGGCGTGGTCAACGACGCCCTGCATCGCGAGGTCGTGGAACGGCAGGAGGCGCAGGAGGCGCTCAGGCTCGCCAACGAAGATCTCGAGCGCCGGGTGGCGGAACGCACCGCTGCGCTCCTGCTGGCGAACGAGCGCGAGCGGTCGGCCCGCGAAGAGGCCGAACGGCAGAGCCGGCTGAAGGACGAATTCCTCGCGACGCTGAGCCACGAGCTGCGGACGCCGCTCAATGCCGTCCTCGGCTGGCTCGCGATTCTGCGCAGCGGCAAGCCGATCGGCGATCTGCAGTCGGCGCTCGACGTCATCACGCGAAACGCCGAAATCCAGGGACGCCTCATCGAAGACATGCTGGACATGAATCGCCTCATGTCCGGACATGTGCGTCTCGATCGCGCGCCGACGCGTGTGGGCGACCTGGTGCAGGCCACGATTGATGCGCTCACGCCGGCGGCCGACGCGAAGGGGGTCCGGTTGGCGCTGCATGTTGATGGAGACACGCGCGAGGTGCTGGCTGACAGCCGCCGTCTCCAGCAGGTGCTCTGGAACCTCGTGCAGAACGGCATCAAGTTCGCCGGCGGCACGCCGCAGGACTACGTGAACGTGCGCCTGACGCAGGGCCCAGACGTCCTCGAAGTGGTCGTCTGCGACAACGGGCGCGGCATCGAGCCAGCGTTCCTGCCGCACGTGTTCGAGCGCTTCCGGCAGCAGGACGCCTCGTCCACGCGCGCCGTCTTCGGGTTGGGCCTCGGCCTGTCGATCGCCAAGCATCTGGTCGAGCTGCACGGTGGGACGCTCCAGGCCCACAGCGACGGCCCGGGGCGAGGCGCGCGCTTCGAGCTGCGCCTCCCCTGCGTGCCCGTCACGCCCGATTCTTGCCGATGATGGCGGCCAGGATGAGGGCGAACGCCACCAGGCGGACGACAAAGACGTAGACTCGCCAGTCGTTGGCGGCCGCGATGATGCCCAGCAGTACGTAGCTGGCAGCGAGCGCCATGAATGCCAGCGAGAACAGCAGGAAGAATCGGTCGCGCGAGTCCCGCCAGAACCTCAGAAAGAAGAGGCTCACCACCAGGCAGCCCATCGCCACGACACCGCGCAGGAATAGCTCCATAACGTCAGGCCGCGTCCCAGACCAGTCCCCAGAGCAGCAGCGCCACCGCCACAATCGACGTCCACGTTCGTGCCAGTGAAAGATCGGTCGTGGGCAGGACGACCAGGTCCGCGAAGACGAGCGCGTTGGCCACCGCCCAGCCGACGAACGAGAAGCTGCTCCAGAGGAGCAGTCTCGTCGGCTCGCGCCGGTAGGCGCGCAGCAGCAGGATCGCGCACAGGGCGCTCGTCAGCATGCAGAGTACGTAGACAGCCGTCGCCACTATTGATCCTTGTCTCGCAGCTTGAATGCGTCGGCGAATCGCCTCGCGCTCGACCGGGCGTGCGTCGACACGAAGTTCAGCACCAGGTGCCGCGAGGTGATGTAGTGCTGGGCGAGCTGGTCGCCATACTGCCGGAGCTCGTCCGATGTGGGGCCGTACCGATACAGCGTCTCCCCGCTGACCTTGATCTCCAGCAGGCCACGCGCCGCGAGCGTCTCGAGATCGCGCCGCACGGCCGCCGGTGGAATCCGGAGGTCGGTCGCGAGATCCCGCACGCCGCGAAATTTATCCGAACCGCGGAGCAGCAGCAGAAGCTCGACTTGCGTGATGGATTCGATGCAGCTGAACAGGAAGGCGCGCAGTTCGGCTGGCAGGGCGTCCGGCGGATCCATGAGGTACCGTCGATCCTACCCGAAGCGCGTCGATTTGCCGACCGGTTGCTGAATGGATGAGATAGATCGCTCAGCGGCTCACGGCGCGACGTACGCGGTTTTCACGATCGTGTAGAACTCCTTCGCGTACGACCCCTGCTCCCGCGGGCCGTAACTCGACCCCTTCCGTCCGCCGAACGGGACGTGATAGTCGAGCCCGGCCGTTGGCAGGTTCACCATGACCAGCCCGCTTTGCGCGTGGCGCTTGAAGTGACTCGCCATCTTGAGCGACGTGGTGACGATGCCCGACGAGAGGCCGAAGGGGGTGTCGTTGGCGAGCTTCAGCGCTTCGTCGTAATTCTCCGCGCGGATGATCGCGGCGACGGGCCCGAAGATCTCTTCCTGGTTGATGCGCATCTCCGGCGTCGTGTCGGTGAAGAGCGCCGGCGACAGGTAGTAGCCGTCGGTGTCGCGCGTGAGGCGTTCGCCGCCCCAGGCCAGGCGCGCCCCTTCCTTCCGGCCGATCTCGATGTACTCGAGATCTTTGGCCAGCTGCCGGTCGTCCACCACCGGGCCGAGGTCGATGCCCGGCTTGAGCGCATCATCCACCACCAGCGTCTTCATGCGATCGACGAGGGCCTGCACGAACCGGTCGTGAATCCCCTCGGTGACGATCAGGCGGCTCGACGCCGTGCAGCGCTGGCCGGCCTGGAAGAACGCCCCGTTGGCCGCCACGTTGACCGCCACCTTCAGGTCCGCATCATCGAGCACGATGAGCGGATTCTTGCCGCCCATCTCGAGCTGGACGCGCGAGCCGGCCTTCACGGCCGCCTCCGCGACGCCGCGGCCGATCTCCTGCGAGCCGGTGAAGCTGACGGCATCCACATCCGGCGAGCTGGCCAGCGCCGCACCGATCGTCGAACCGGGGCCCATCATGAGATTGAGCACGCCCGGCGGCAGGCCCGCGCGTTGAACGATGTCGACCAGCGCCCACGGCGACCCGGGGGCGAGCTCGGCCGGTTTGAGCACGACCGTGTTGCCGAAGGCGAGCGCGGGCGCGATCTTCCACGCGGGGATCGCCAGCGGGAAGTTCCAGGGCGTAATGGCGGCGATGACGCCGAGCGGCTCCCGCGTGACCTCGACGTCGATGCCGGGACGCACCGAATCGAGCTTGTCGCCGGTGATCCGCAGCGCCTCACCCGCGAAGAACTTGAAGATGGCGCCCGCGCGCCCGGCCTCGCCGATACCGTCGGCGAGCGGCTTTCCCTGCTCGCGTGCGAGCAGGCGCCCGAGCTCCTCCTTTTTCGCCAGGATCTCGGTTCCGGCCCGATCGAGGATGTCGAATCGCTGCTGCGGCGACGACTGCGACCAGGTGGCGAACGCGCGGCGCGCCGCCGCGACCGCCCGGTCGGCATCCGCGGCCGTGCCCCGCGCGTATTCGCCGATGACGTCGCCCAGGTTGGAGGGGTTGATGTTGCGCGAGCGATCGGTCGAATCAACCTGTTCGCCGTCGATGAGATTCGCAAACGCCGTCGACATGGGGGAGCAGCTCCTACACGCCCGCGGCGGCTTCCGCCAGCCGGGGACGCGGCACGTCGAGCAGGTCGCAGAGCGCGTCGACCATGCTCGAAAAATCCTGGGCCCCATACCCGCGGCCGCGGGCGGCACTGACCGCCTCGCGCGCGGCGGCGCCGAGCGCCATCGGCATCTTCGCGGCATTGGCGGCCTGGACGATGAGCGTCAGGTCCTTGTGGGCGAGGTCGATCGTGAAGCCCGGCACCGTGTCGCCCCGCAGCACCTTCGAAGGCCACGCAATCTTGATCTGCCCATTCACGGCCGTCGTCCCGCCGATCACATCGAGCGTCTTCTCGAGCGACAGGCCGAAGCGCTGCGCGAGCGTGAGGGCCTCGGCATTGAGCTGGCAAGAGACGATGGCGAGGTAGTTGTTCACGAGCTTCGTGCGCATGCCGGTGCCGACCCGCCCGCAATGGTGGATGGTGGTCCCCAGTGCCTGCAGCAGCGTCTCGATGCGGGCGAAATCCGCCGGCGACGCGCCGACCATGAAGAGTGACTCGCCACGGTCGGCATGGCTCGCCAGCCGGCCGACGGGGGCATCGACATATCCGATGCCGCGCGCCGCCGCGGCCGCCGCCAGGCGGTCGGTGACGAGCGGATCGACCGTGCTCATGTCGATGATGATGCTGCCAGGCGCCAGGTGCACCAGGACGCCGTCCGCGCCACCAATCACCTGCTCGACCGCAGCCGAGTCGGGGAGCATCGTGATGACAACCGTGCTGCCCTTTGTCGCCTCGGTCGCGCTGGCGGCCGCTCGTGCGCCCAGCGCGGCGACCTCGGCGATCGGCGCCGGATTGATATCGAACGCCGCCACGTGGAAGCCCTTGCGGCAGAGGTTGGCGGCCATGGGGCGTCCCATGCGGCCTAATCCGATAAAGCCAATGGTCTCCATCAGTGCCCTCCGGTTTCGGGAGCCTATCACGCGGAGTGAAGGGAGGTCACGCGGGCACGCGGAGGCTGCGGGTTGGCTCACGCGCGAGGAGGATTGACAAGTCTAAATTGGATAGAGTAAAACTAATGAGAATAACGGGTGGGCCGAGATCAGCACCCGGGGGCGCGGCGGACCACCTCATTTGGGTGAGACGTCGAGTCGTGGGCCCGGACTGGGAACGTATGCGTGAGGAGCTGATTCAGTGCGTGCGCCGCGCGGCGGTGGCGCTTCTCCTGCTGGGCGGAATGGCCGGTGCCGCGGCGTGCGCCTCGTCGCCGGAGGCGCCTTCCAACGCGGCGGCCGCGCTCATCCCACCGGGCGGCTTGACGTTCAGTCGGGACATCCAGCCGATCCTCTCTACCCGCTGTGTCGGCTGTCACAAGGCGTCGCACCTGACGGCGGGCGTCGATCTGAGCTCGTACGCCGGTGTGATGCGCGAGGTCACCCCCGGGAGCCCCTCGTCGGTGCTCATCCAGGTCACCCAGCCGGACGGCGTGATGTACATCGCGCTCGGCGCCGACCCGTCGCAGAAGGCGGCGGAAATCCGCAGCTGGATCGTCGACAATCACGCCGCTCCGTAAATGGCTGCCGTCCGCCTATCCGGGAGATCGAAGGCACACCGGGGTCGCCCGGTCGTCTACGTGTACAGCCACGCGTACGACATCCGCAACCGGATTCACCACGATGCCAGCTACGCGATGTTGCCGCTGTTCGGCGCCGAGGCCTTCCTGGGTGAACGGCTGTACACGTATCCGACGCGGGCGGGCACGCTGCGCGCCTGGCACAACGCGGTTGCGATCAGCATCTACTCTCTTTTCGCGGTCAACACGGTCACCGGCGCCTGGAACCTCTGGGAGGGGCGCAAGGATCCGAACGGCCGCACGCTGCGCTTCGTCCACGGTCTGCTGATGCTGGCGGCCGATTCGCTCTTCGTGGCCACGGCCGCTTCAACGCCCGACAGCCGGACCCTGGCCGGTTTGAAGACTTTCGAGAACCAGAAGCGGGCGCACCTGGATCTGGCGGTCGCGTCGATCAGCACGGCGATGACCGGCTACGTCATCATGCTGTTCAGGCACTGAAATGCTCGAGACACTGTCACAGCTCATCGCCGCCTGGGCGGCCCTCTTCGGCAGTCACGCGGTACTTCGGACCGCGGTCGATTTCGCGCACATCGGCGGCCTCGTGACCGGCGGCGGCTGCGCGATTGCCGCCGACCGCGCGACGCTCATGGCGGCACGTCAGGCGCCGGAGGTCCGATCGGCGCAGCTGTCCTCCCTGCGGCAGACGCATCGCATCGTCCTCATCGCCCTGGCCTTCGTCGCGGCGAGCGGCGTCCTGCTGTTCGCCAGCGATGTCGACACGTTTCTCCCATCGCGGATGTTCTGGCTGAAGCTCGGGCTGGTCGCGCTGCTGCTCGCCAACGGCGCGTGGCTCCTCAGGCTCGAGACGCGCGCCCAGAAGGGCGGCGACGGCGCCTGGACCGCGTTGCGCTGCGCGACGATCGCCAGCCTGTCGCTGTGGCTGCTGACCACGTTGGCCGGCGTGGCGCTGACGAATATCTGAGCTCTGGGCTCGGCGGGACCAGACTCGACGGAGTGGATGAACGATGAACGACTGTCCATGCGGGGAAGGGACCGATCGCGGCGCGACACGGCGCGCGTTTCTGCAGCGCGCCGGGTGCGCCGTGGGCCTGCTGGCGGCAGCGCTCGGGCTGCCCGACGGCGCGGCCGCGCTGCCGATTGGCGAGACGACGGGGATCGGTGGAGCCGGTGGCGACCAGACCCAGCGTTATCCGGTTCCAGCGTCCGACAGCGTGAACATCGATCGGAAGAACGAAGTGATTCTGGCGCGCTATCAGGGCCGCGTATACGCCTTCGGCCTGTGGTGTCCGCATCAGAATACGATGCTCAACTGGGTGGCTGGTGCCGGCCAATTCCAGTGTCCGAAACACCACTCGAAATATCAGCCGACCGGCCAGTTCGTGTCCGGCCGCGCAACGCGCAACATGGACCGTTATGCGATCACGAAGGACGGCAACACGGTCGTCGTGGATCTCGACAACGTCCTGCGATCCGACAAGGACGCCGCGCAGTGGCAGGCGGCGAGCGTGGCAGTGTAACGGAGCGCCTCAGCCTAATTCTTTTCTCCGCGCTCTCCGCGTGAACGACCTCCGCGATCTGCGCGTCTCCGCGTGGGCTACCTCCGCGTCCTCCGCGTCTCCGCGTGAGCCGCTTCCTCGATGGCCGCGACCGTCTCCGCGATCTCGTCCTCCGTGTTGTAGTAGTGCGGCGAGAGGCGGAGCGTACTCGTGATCCCCTTGCGGTCGTAGTCGAACACGGCGTGGCCGCGGCGCTGCGCGCTCGTGTTGATGCCGCGCTCACGCAGGGCCAGCATGACGTCTCGCGCATCGCGACCCTCGATCGCGACCGAGACGATGCCGCAGAGCTCGGGGCCGCGGTCGACAATCCGCACGCCGCTCGTCTCGGCAAGCGCGCGCCGCAGGCGCCCGGCGAGCAGATTGATGCGGTCGCGAATCGCCCCGAGCCCGATCGCCTGCGCATATTGCGCCGCCTCGCCGGTCGCGAGCACGAGGGCCCACGAGAACTCGAACGTCTCGAAGCGCTTCGCGTCGGGGAGCGGCCGATACTCGCGCTCGCCGGTCCACTCTGCGCCGTGCATGTCGATGAAGAGCGGCTCGAGCCCGCCTTCGAGCGCGCGGTCGGAGACGTAGAGAAACCCGGCGCCGCGCGGACCGCGCAGGAACTTACGAGAGGTCGCCGAGAGAAAATCGCAGCCGATGGCGCGTGCGTCGACGGGCATCTGGCCGATCGACTGGCAGGCGTCCACGAGATACCAGGCGCCGTGCTGGCGGCACAGAGCGCCGACGGCCGCCACATCCTGTACGAGCCCCGAGTTGGTGGGCACATGCGTCACGCTGACCAGTCGAGGCCGGTGACGGGCGATGAGGTCGGCCATCGCCTGCACGTCCACGCCCCCCTCGGGCCGATCGGGTGCCTGCAGCACGCGAATACCGAGCCGCTTCTCGAGCGAGAGGAACTGGATCTGGTTCGACGAGTAGTCGTTCCTGGTCGTCAGGATCAGGTCGCCGCGCTCCCGGGCTGAGGAGAACCATTCATCAGCAGCATGGCTCCGCCGAATGGATCGTTGGGGCTCTGCGTAAAC
>JANWLS010000148.1 GCA_025450765.1 Vicinamibacterales bacterium
GAGGCGTCTACGAGCAGGCAGGCGTGCCGATGCCGTTGATGTATCCGCGCGCGACGGCCACGATCCTCGATACGACGGCCGTCCGGTTCCTGGGCCGCTACGACGTGGCGCTGCCGACGCTGCAGCCGCAGGACGAGTCCACGCTGAACCACCTGCTGGCCGCCCAGCTCCCGCCCCACGTCGACGCATCCATCCAGGAGGCGACGCGCACGATCACCGAGCGGATGGAAACGGTCATCGAGGCGCTGCCCGCCGTCGACCCGACGCTCGCGGGCGCCGCCCGCTCGACGCTCGGCCGGATGCAGCACGACCTGAAGAACCTCCACGGCAAGCTCATCCAGGCGGCCAAGCGGCGCGACGAAACGCTGCGCCGCCAGTTCATGCACGCCAGGGCTCAGGCTTTCCCCGGTGGCCACCCGCAGGAGCGGACGATCGGCTTCGTCTCCTTCCTTAATCAGTACGGCCCGGTGCTCATCAACCGGCTGCGCGAGTCGCTGCCGCTCGAGATGGGCCGACATTGGGTTATCACGATCTGAGATGAACCAGCAGGTCTTCGCGGCGCTGGCCGAGGCACTCGCGCGGGGCGAGTCGGTGGCGCTGGTGACGATCGTGTCAGCCAACGGGTCCACACCGCAGCGCGTGGGCGCCAAGATGCTCGTGTACGCCGACGGCCGGACGGTGGGGACCATCGGCGGCGGCTGCTATGAAAATGACGCGTTCTGGAAAGCGCGCGAGATCCTGAAGACGGGCAAGTCGCAGCTCGTGCGATACGAGCTCAACGACGATTTCGCCGAAGAGTCGGGGCTCATCTGCGGCGGACAGATGGAAGTGCACATCGATCCGATCGAGCCGGCGCCCCGCCTGTACGTGATCGGGGCGGGTCACGTGGGCTATCACCTCGCGCGCATGGCCTCCGAGGTCGGCTTCTCCATCCACGTCGTCGACGACCGCGAAAAGTTCGCCAGCGCGGATCGCTTTCCCACCGCGGCTGAGATCGTGGTGGACGACATCGGCGAATGGCTCGCGCGCGCCGAACTGCCCGACAGCTCGTACGTCGTCGTCGTGACGCGCGGCCATCGCCATGATCTCGATGCGCTCCGCGCGCTCGCGCCGAAGGACCTTCGATACCTCGGCCTCATCGGCAGCCGGGCCAAAATCGCCCGCATCGCGGACGCGCTCACGGCAGACGGCATGCCGGCCGAAGAGCTCCGCCGCGTGCACGCGCCCATCGGGCTCGACATCGGCGCGGTCAGCCCGGCCGAGATCGCCGTGAGCATCCTGGCCGAAATGATCGCGGTGCGATACGGCAAGGTCGACCGTCCAGGCGCGACCGCCGGGCCGATGAAGTGGGACAGGCTCGGCGCCCCCCGTTAAGTCCGTTGTATAATAGCGTTTAGCACTCGCACGCCAAGACTGCTAATGGACTCCATTCTCGATTCGGAGCGATCGCGACGCCTGCTCGCGGCGCTCGTGCGCGAGCACATCATGACCGGCGAGCCCGTGGCCTCGTCGGCGCTCGCCGCGGCCGCCGGTGTGGAGGTGTCCTCTGCCACGGTGCGGAACATCCTGGCCCGCCTCGAAGAGGAGGGGTACGTTCAGCAGCCGCACACGTCAGCCGGCCGGACCCCGACCGACCGCGGCTACCGCTTCTACGTGGATCTTCTGCTGGAGGAACCGCGGCCGCACCGGTCCGTGAGCCTGGTGATGGCGCGCCTCCGCGACGCCGGCAACGGGGAACAGTTCCTGGTCAGCGTCTCGCACCTGCTCTCGCAGACGTCGCGGCACGTCGGCTTTGCGATCGCGCCGGCCGTTGACGCGGCCGTGTTTCATCAGATCGAATTCGTCTCGCTCACGCCGAGGCGCGTACTGGTGATCGTCGTCGCGCGCCGCGGCGAGGCGCTGCAGAAGGTCGTCGAGACCGGCGAGCCCTGGCGTCCGAGCGAACTGCGGCAGGCGGCCAACTATCTGAACGCGGAATTTGCCGGCTTGCCGCTCGAGCAGGCCCGCGCCGCCATCTTCGCCCGGCTTCAGGAGCAGCGGACGATGTACGACCGGCTGCTGGGACGGGCGCTCGACCTGGCGCACTCAGGATTTGAAAACCTCTCTGACGAACAGCGCGTCTATCTCGAAGGCACGGCGATGCTGCTCGGCGACGATGCGGTGCGCAACGGCGAAGCATCGATCGCGATGCTGCGAACCCTGCTGAAGATGGTGGACGAGAAGGAGCGGCTCATCCGCCTCCTCAGCGAATACATGGACGGCGAAGGCGTCACCGTGGTGATCGGCGCCGAGCACGGCAGCCCTGAGCTGCGTCCGTTCAGCCTGATTGCCTCAGCCTACAGCGAGGGAGGCCGCCTGGGCGCCGTCGGCGTGCTCGGCCCGACGCGGATGCGCTATTCGCGGACCATCGCCCTGGTGGACGGCGTCGCGCGCGCGATGTCGCGACTGCTGAAGGACACGAACTGATATGGCCCAGCCACCCAGCTCTGAACGCGACGAATCGATGCCCGAACCGGCGGCCGACGAGATGGCCGGCGAGCGGTCGCCGGCGGCCGGCGACGCGGCGGCCCTCAAGGCGGATCGCGACGCCATGTACGAGCGCCTGCTCCGGCAAACCGCCGAATACGACAACTACCGCAAGCGCGTGGATCGCGAGCGGCGCGACCTGCGCGAATCGGCGGGTGCCGATGTCCTCAGCGACCTGCTGCCGATCATCGACGATTTCGAACGAGCCCTGGCGGCCGACATCGGCCCGGGCAGCGCGGCCTATCGCGCCGGCATCGAGATCATCTACAGGCAGCTCGCGGATCTGTTGAAGCGGCGCGGCGTCGAGCCGGTCGAGGCACTCGGTCTCCCGTTCGATCCGCACCAGCACCAGGCGGTGGCATACGAGGCGAGTCCCGGACATCCGGACGGCGAGGTGATCGAGGAACTGCGGCGCGGCTATCGGCTCGGCGGCCGTCTGCTCCGGCCCGCGATGGTGAAGGTGGCGAAGGCGTGAGCAAGCGCGATTACTACGAAGTGCTCGGCATCGTCCGCACGGCGAGCGACGGCGACATCAAGAGCGCGTATCGCAAACTGGCGATGAAGTACCACCCGGATCGGAATCCGGGGGACAAGGCGGCCGAAGAGAAGTTCAAGGAAGCGGCCGAGGCGTACGCGGTGCTTGCCGATACGGAGAAGCGGAGCGCGTACGATCGCTTCGGCCATGCCGGCGTGGGCGCTGGTGCGGCGGGCGCGGGCTTCGACCCGACGATCTTCGCGGATTTCAACGACATTCTCGGCGGGCTCGGTGACATCTTCGGCTTCGGTGATCTGTTCGGCGGCCGCCGGCGGGGCGGGCCGCAGCGGGGCGCGGACCTGCGCTACGACCTCGAGATCACGTTCGACGAATCGTACGCCGGCACCGAGACCACCATCCAGATTCCACGGCAGGAAGCGTGCGAGACCTGCAGCGGCTCGGGTGCCGCGCCGGGCGGCGGCCCAACGGTCTGTCCGCAGTGCCACGGGGCAGGCCAACTCCGCTATCAGCAGGGATTCTTCACGGTGGCGCGCACCTGCTCGCAGTGCCGCGGCGCGGGGCGCGTCATCACCAAGGCCTGCCAGACCTGCCGCGGCCATGGTGTCGTCCCGAAGCAGAAAAAGCTCTCGGTGAAAATTCCGGCCGGCATCGCCGAAGGCCAGCAGCTTCGGCTCGCGGGCGAGGGCGAGCCGGGCAGTGGCGGCGGCCCCGCCGGCCATCTCTACGTCGTCGTTCACGTGCAGCGGCATCCGTTCTTCCGCCGCGATGGCAACGATCTGTACTGTGAGATTCCCGTCCACTTCACGACCCTGGCGCTCGGCGGCCACACCCGTGTGCCGACGCCGAACGGCCACGACCGGCTGCACGTGCCCGAAGGGACGCAGACCGGCAGCACGTTCCGGCTGCGCGGCAAGGGCATGCCGGATATCAGCGGCCGAGGGCACGGCGATCTGATGGCCACCGTGCAGGCCGTGACACCGCGCAAGCTCACACGCGAGCAGAAGCACCTGCTCGAGCAGTTTGCCAAGTCGCTCCCGGAGCAGGAATTCGAGCCGCGCGGCGAATCGACCGACCACGAGGATCGGAACCTGTTCGATCGGGTGAAGGATATCTTCGGGTAAGAGAGGGGCATTCCCCGTGCCTCGCCTGTGGCCCCTGCTCGTTGTCCACTTCCCTGCCGGCGGCGATCGCATCGCCCTTGGCGATCGCACGCTCGCCATCGTCGACGATTTCGAGCCCACCGCAGTCGGTGACGACGAACCCGCCTGGCGGATCTATTTCAACGCGACGCCGCACCGGGATTCGGCAGCCGCCGCGCTGAGCGAACAGTTGAGCGGCGACGGCGTGCGGGTGGAGACGGCCGAAGAATCCGATGAGGATTGGGCCCGCCGCTCGCAGGAGGGATTGGCGCCGGTCCGCGTCGGACGGTTTCTCATTCTCGGACGCCGGCCTCCGGACATCGAGGCATGGACCTCGGACCTCGGACCTCGGGCTTCGGACGTGACAAGCCTCACGATCGAGCCATCCACCGGCTTCGGCACCGGCCACCACGCGTCAACCCGACTCTGCCTCCGGCTGCTGGACCGCGTTGACATCGTCGGCGCGACGGTGCTCGATGTGGGCTGCGGCTCGGGCATCCTCTCCATTGCCGCAGCGCTCTCGGGTGCGCGGCGCGCGCTTGGGATCGATATCGACGAGGATGCCGTCGAGGCGGCGCGACGTAACCTGGCGCTGAATCCGCTGGCGCAGCACGTCGCGTTCGAGCTTGCCGACATCACCAAAGGCCTGCTGTCCGCGCCTCTGCGTGAGCCATCCGGACCTGCGCGTGCCGATCTGCTGTTCGGCAATCTCACCGGCACGTTCCTCGCTCGACATGCCGCGGCGCTCATCGGGCACATGGCGCCCTGCGGACACGTCATCTTGAGCGGGATTCTTGCCGAAGAGGCTGACGGCGTGCGGGAGGCGTTTGGCGGGCTGTCGCTGGTCGAGACGATCAGTGAAGAGGAGTGGATCGGACTGCTCCTGAAACGGTGAACGTTCGTTCTCCGTTCTTCGTTTCTACGTTCTCCGTTCTACGTTCTCCTCCCCCATCACCTCTCGCACCGCCTGCACGATCTCGTTGAGGTCGTACGGCTTCCCGACGATTTCGTACATTTCTGGAGCACCGGAGACGAGGCTCTTCACCGACCGCACATTCGTGCTGGTCAGGACCACGGGAATGTCGCGCATGCCGTCGCTCGCCTTCAAATGCGAGAAGAAGGCCCAGTTCCGATCGTAGGGTGGCGCGATGTCGTAGACAATCACGTCGGGCTTGTGTTGATGGAGAAAGGCCTCGAAGTTCAAACGCCCGTCGCGGATGTCGTACGTGAGGCCGGTGACGACGAGATAACCGCACTGCTCGAAGAGAATGCGGAGCAGCTCCACCGTATCCGGACTCGTGTTGATGACGGCGACGACGGGCATGCGATCGGCCATCTGTTCACGATAGCACTGCGCGAGAGCATGAGCTTCTGGCGTCAACCGCTGACGTCCTGTTTCTAGATTTCGCCCCAGATCGCCCACAGCGCGGCGATCACGACCTGCGGGGCCGCGTCCGCGCGGAGCGTGCGCGCCCCGAGCGTCAGCAGGGTCCAGCCTGCCTCGTGGGCCTCTCCGATCTCATGCGTCGCCCACCCGCCTTCGGGTCCGACGATCAGGGTGACGGCACTGGGCACCGTGCGATCGCGGAGGGTCGACAGGGTTTGGCGATCGGCCGATGCCGCCTGCGGTTCGACGAGCATCAGCGGCAACCCTTCGTGCGGCGCGCGCAGGAAGGCGCGGAGGTCCACCGGCGTCGCAATCGCCGGCAGCACGGCGCGTCCGCACTGCTTGGCGGATGACAAGGCGATCCGCTCCCATCGTTCCCGGCGCCGGCCCCGCTCGAGTGCCGCGCCGGTCATCTCGGTCCGCTCCGAGATGACGGGCTGAATCGCCGCCGCGCCCAGCATCACGGCGTCGCGCACCACCTGATCGGACGCCTCTCCCTTCAGCACCGCGGCCGCGAGCGTCAGGCGCACCCGCGGCTCCGGCGCTGCCTGGACGGCCTCACCGACGCGGAGTCGCAGGGCGGGCTTCACGCTCTCGACAAGCGCCTCGGCGGCGCGGCCTCGGCCGTCGAAGACCACGACGCGCGCACCCGTGCCCAGGCGCAGCACGCGCGTGAGGTGCGCGGCTTCGCCATCGGCGAGCGTGATGAGGCCTCCTTCTTCAATGGCGTCAGTGGTGAAGAACCGGTGCATCACTCATTCCTCGACACTCATTCCTCGTACGTGACGAGCGGCTTGCGCTATACTCACGCCGTTCATGTTCTTTCGCGGGCAGACCATCGGCAAATACAAGATTATCGCCCCTCTGGGCAGCGGTGGCTTCGGCGCCGTGTACCTCGCCAGCGATACGTGGATCGACAAGAAGGTCGCCCTCAAGGTGCCGCACCGTCAGGCGACCGACTTCAGCGAGCTGCTGCGCGAGCCGCGCCTGCTCGCCAGCCTCAATCATCCCAACATCGTCGCGATCCTCACCGCCGAGAAGCAGCAGAACGTCTTCTTCATCGTGATGGAGTACGTCGCCGGCGAGACGCTGGAGACGATCATCGC
>JANWLS010000149.1 GCA_025450765.1 Vicinamibacterales bacterium
AGACATGGCTCCGGGCCGAGCAGCTGGTGATGCCGCATTTCGTCCTGCCCACGGATCGCGGCTCCGATCCGATTGCGTCGATGCCGTGGATTTCCCGGCTTGGGATCGAGGACCTGGTTCGTACCGTCGAATCCGATCGGCGTCTCGGTATCCGGACGGTGTTGCTCTTCGGATCTCCACCTGCGGGCCAGAAGGACACCGATGGCGCCTCCGCGCACGATCCCGAGGGCGCGGTGCCGCGAGCAGTCCGGGCGCTCAAGGCAGCGATGGGGCAGGATATCGTGGTGCTCACGGATGTCTGCATTTGTGCCTACACGGATCATGGCCATTGCGGCGTGCTGGCAAACGGCGAGGTCGACAACGACAAGTCGCTCCGGCCGCTCGTGGAGATGGCCCTGGCGCATGCCGACGCCGGCGCCGACCTCGTGGCGCCGTCCGACATGATGGATGGCCGCGTCGGCGCGATCCGCGACGCTCTCGATTTTGCGAGCCACACCGACGTCGGGATTCTCGCCTATGCCGTCAAGTATGCGTCGGCGTATTACGGGCCGTTTCGCGAGGCCGCCGATTCGGCCCCGCAGCACGGCGACCGCCGCGGCTACCAGATGGATCCGCGCAACGCCGAGGAAGCCGCGCGGGAAGCCCACCTGGACGAGGCCGAGGGTGCGGACATTCTCATGGTCAAGCCGGCGCTGGCGTACCTCGACGTCGTTCGTCGCGTGCGCGAGGCGACCTCGCTTCCGCTCGCTGCGTACAATGTTTCCGGCGAATACTCCGCGGTGAAGGCCGCCGCCGCGTGCGGCTGGCTTGACGAGCCGATGATTGTTCGCGAGAACCTGCAGGCGATGGCGCGGGCCGGCGCCGGTATTCTCATCACCTATCACGCGCGCGACGCGCTCGCCGGCGGATGGCTGTGAGCGCCGGCCCGCAATCGACCGCGTGGATGGCGCGTGCGGAGCGGGTCATGCCCGGTGGCGTGAGCTCGCCGGTCCGGGCGTTCCGCGCCGTCGGCGGGACACCCCTCGTGATTCGGCGCGGGAGCGGCGCCGAGGTCGAGGATGTTGATGGCCGTACCTACACCGACTTTGTCGGCTCGTGGGGGCCGCTGATTCTGGGGCACGCCCATCCCGATGTGTTGCGCGCCATTGCGGACGCCGCCGCACGGGGCAGCACCTTCGGCGCCCCGGGCGAAATGGAAATCGAACTCGCCGAGCGGATCGTGGCGGCGTACCCCGGGATGGAGCAGCTGCGGTTCGTCTCCTCCGGTACGGAAGCGACGATGAGCGCCATCCGCGTGGCGCGGGGCGCGACCGGACGTGATCGCATCGTCAAGTTTTCCGGATGCTATCACGGGCACGCCGATCACCTGCTGGTCGCGGCCGGATCGGGTCTGGTCACCTTTGGGCAGCCGTCGTCCGCTGGAGTTCCCGCAGCGTTCGCGGGCGAAACCATCGTCTTGCCGCTCGACGACGAGGAGCGCCTGACGGAGTTGCTCCGACGGGATGGCGACCGGATCGCAGCGGTGATCATCGAGCCGGTGCCGGCGAACAACGGCTTGCTGCTGCAGCGACCGGAGTTTCTCGCCACGCTGCGACGGGAAACGGAGCGAGCCGGCACGCTGCTCATCTTTGATGAAGTGATCTCTGGTTTCCGGCTCGCCCGCGGGGGCGCGGCCGAACTCCTGGGAATCACGCCCGACCTGGCGACGTTCGGCAAGGTGATCGGCGGCGGCCTGCCGGTCGGTGCGTTCGGTGGGCGGCGCGACATCATGCGCCATCTCGCGCCACAAGGCCCTGTATATCAGGCGGGTACCCTCTCGGGCAACGCCGTGGCGATGGCGGCGGGATTGGCTACCCTCGACGTGCTCGAACGCGGCAATGCGTGGCGGCAACTGGAGATGAGCGGGCGCGCACTGGCAGCGTTGCTCGAGCCGGTGCTGGCCGCCGCGCCGTTTCCCGCGACGCTCGTCCGGATCGGCTCGCTCTTCTGGATGTCGCTGCAGGCCGGTGCGGCGCCACGTTCGGCGGAAGCGATCGACCCGAATGCGGCAGTACGGTATCGGCCGCTCTTTCACTCGCTGCTGGATCAGGGCGTGTTGCTTGCGCCGTCGGCCTACGAAGTCGGATTCGTATCCATGGCGCACCAGGCACGACATTTCGAGCAGCTCCGCGACGCGCTGACGATCGCCATCGGCGCGGCGGCGATCCCGGCATGAAATCTCCCCGGCCCGCATTGACGCGATCGTTGCAGGTCGGCTTCCTGGTGCTGCTGGGACTCTGCACCGCGCAGCTTGCCTACTGGCTCGCGGACGAGGTGACCTATACCGCCAGCGTGCAGACGCGTCTGCGCACCGAATACGAATCGGACGCGCGCGGAGCACAGGCCATGCTGCGCGGCGGCTGGGCATGGACCCGGCTTGAGGCGATCTATCCGAACCTCACGATCGGTGCTGATTCGGTGGTGTCGGTGCGAACGGCCGTGCTTGACGACCTCGAAGCTCAGCGCTTCCATCGCCTGAACCGGTACGCGTGGGAAGGCGGCTTCTTCCTTGTAGTGTTGCTCGCGGCGATGGCGGTCGTCTATCGCGCGCTTCGCGAGGAGGCGGTGTTGCGCCGTCGTCAGGAGCACTTCCTGGACGCCGTATCCCATGAACTCAAGAGTCCGCTGGCAAGCCTGCGACTCTCCGTCGAAACCCTCGCCCTCCGCGAACTGTCGGCGGAGCGTCGTGCGGAGCTGATCCGGCGGATGCTCGCCGACCTGCGGCGTCTGGAGCGGATGGATACGAATGTGCTCGAGGCCTCCCGCCTCGATGCCGGCAACGAGGTTCTGCCCAGCGCTCCGGTTGCGCTCGGCGTCGAGGTCAAAGCGGTGGTCGAGGAGCTGCAGGAGCAGGCCACCGAATCGGGTGTGGCAATCACCTCGGATGTGGGGCCGGGCCTCGGAGTTCACGCCGACGAAGAGCGGGTGCGCACCGTGCTGCGCAACCTGCTGCACAATGCCGTGCGGGCTACGACCGGTGGCGGTCACGTCGCCGTTCACGCAGCAGCGAGCAGCAGCGACGTGCGTCTCGAAGTACGCGACGACGGCGTCGGGTTCCCGCCGGAACAGGCGCAACGGCTGTTCGAGAAATTCTACCGGATCGACACCAACGAGCCGGGGCGGCAGGGGGGCACGGGGCTTGGCCTTTACCTGGTTCGCCGCTGTGTCGAACTCGACGGCGGTACCGTGAGCGCCGAAAGCTCGGGAACTGGCGGTGGTGCGGTGTTCACCGTTACATGGCCTGCCGCCGGTGCGGTCGAGTCATGAATCAATCGGCTGCCAGGATCCTGCTGGTCGAGGATGAGATCAATCTGGCGCGCGGCATTCGCGAGAATCTCGAGGCCGAGGGATACGCGGTCTCCGTCGTGGCGGACGGCCAGACGGCGCTCGAACAGATTCTGCGCGAGGAATTCCAGCTGGTGATCCTCGACGTGATGCTGCCGCGAATGGACGGCTACACCGTGTGCGAGTCCGCGCGACGCGCCGGTCGCGATACCCCGATCCTCTTCCTGACCGCCAAGGGGAGTGGACCCGACCGGATCCGCGGCCTCGAGGCCGGCGGTGACGATTATCTCCCGAAGCCCTTCCAGTTGCGCGAGTTGCTGCTCCGGGTCGCTGCGATTCTTCGCCGGCGTACGCGGTATGACGCGATGACCGCCCTCGATCCGGTGGTCCGGTTCGGCGACAACGAATTCGATTTCCGGTCATTTCGGGGCCGGTCATGGGATGGCGCCGACCAGATCCTGACGCAGAAGGAAGCGATGATCCTCAAGGTGCTGGCCGAGCGCGAGGGAGAGGTGGTGTGGCGCGACGAGATCCTCGACAAGGTCTGGGGGGAAGACGTGCTCCCGTCATCCCGGACGATCGACAACTTCGTGATGCGCCTGCGGAAGCGGTTCGAGCCTGATCCGGAGCGCCCCCGGCATTTCCACACGATTCGCGGGATCGGCTACCGCTTCACCGCCGCGGCGGACGACGAACAGTGAACGACCTCGTGCTTCGCGCGCTCAAGGGTGACGCGACGTCGCGCCGCCCGCTCTGGATCATGCGGCAGGCCGGCCGCTATCTCCCGGAATACCGGGCGCTGCGCGAGCGCCACCGATTCGAGGATCTCGCGGGCAACGCGGAGCTTGCCGCCACGGTGACGCTGCAGCCGCTCGAACGGTTTCCACTCGACGCAGCGATCATTTTCGCGGACCTGATGAGCCCGATTCCCGCGCTCGGTGTCGACGTGCGCTTCGACCCGGGTCCGGTGATTTCACATCCGATCCGGACAGCGAACGATATCGCAGCACTCGAGGAACCCTCGCTGGATGCCATCGCTCCCAGCGTGATCGACGCCCTCGGCCGCGTGCGACGTGATCTCGACGGCCGGGCCGCCCTGCTTGGCTTTGCGGGCGCGCCCTGGTCGCTTGCGGCGTACCTGGTGCAGGGGAGGGGAAGCCCGGGGTTTCCGGCCCTGCGCGCGATGCTGGCCGAAGATCGCGGCCTGGTGTGTGCGTTGCTTGCGCGACTGACGCGGCTCGTCGTGCAATACCTCACCGCGCAGGCCGGCGCCGGCGCCGATGCGATTCAACTCTTCGACACCTGGGCGGGCATCCTGTCGCGCGAGGAGTGGACCCGGGTCGTGCGCCCGCACCTGGTGGACCTGCTCGACGCGACGAAGGCGCTCGGCGTGCCGCGCATCCTCTTCGTCCAGGATGCGCCGCACCTCGTCGACCTGTACGCGTCGCTGCCCGCCGAGGCACTTGCGGTGGATTGGCGGGAGGACCTGCCGTCGCTGCGGGCCAGGTTCGGCACCAGGCCGATCCAGGGGAATCTCGATCCCGCGATCCTGCTCGCCGGTCCCGCGGCTACGGCCCGCGCGGCGCGCGCCCTGCTGGCGACGATGCCGGCGCGCGGCCATATCGTGAATCTGGGGCACGGGATTCTCCCGGAGACTCCGCTCGAAAGCGTGCAGGCGTTGATTGATGTCGTGCACGCGGAGGTGCTGTTGTGATCGACCGCCCCGATCTGCCGCCGGAAGCTGCGCGTCCCGTCGGGCGCGAGGTCACGGCCGACCTGCTGGCCCGCTACGACCGTCCAGGACCGCGATATACCAGTTACCCGACCGCCATCGAGTTTCACGACGGCATCACCGCGGCAGATTACGGCATTCGACTCGCTGCTGCCGACGCCCTCGGCGACGCGCCGTTGTCGCTCTACGTTCACCTGCCGTTCTGCGAGGAACGCTGCCTCTTCTGCGGCTGCCACGTCATCGTGACGCGACACCGTGACGCGGCCCTGCCCTACCTCGAACTGGTGAAGCGGGAAGTTGAGCTTGTCGCCGAGCGCCTGCCGAACCGTCGCGGGTTCGCGCAATTGCACCTTGGCGGCGGGACCCCGACGTACTTCTCGCCGGCCGAGCTCACCGACTTCCTCCAGCACCTGCTTCGACACTTTCATCCGCTCGCCGGCGCCGAACTCGCCGTCGAGGTCGATCCGCGCGTCACCACCATCGAGCACATCGATGCCCTTGCCGACCTGGGCTTCAACCGGATCTCGCTCGGTGTCCAGGACCTGACTCCCGCGGTCCAGGAAGCGATCAACCGCGTGCAGTCGCTTGAGGAGACCGCCCGGCTCATCGAGCACGCCCGTTCGCGCGGTTTTCGCGGGATCAACGTGGATCTCATCTACGGCCTCCCGCTGCAGACGCCGGAGAGCTTCGAGCGCACCGTGGACGCCATCGTAGGCCTCGGCGTGGACCGGGCGGCGGTGTATTCCTTCGCGTTCGTGCCCTGGGTGCGTGGTCACCAGAAACGCATCGAAGAGGAGCAGCTTCCCGATCCGCGCACCAAGGTTGCACTCTTCGCCATTGCGCGGGAACGGTTTCTTCGTGCGGGGTACGAGCCGATCGGGATGGATCATTTTTCCCGCCCGGATGACGAGCTGGCGCGGGCCAAGCGCGACGGCCGGTTACGGCGGAATTTCCAGGGCTATGCCGTGATCCCCGGCGATG
>JANWLS010000150.1 GCA_025450765.1 Vicinamibacterales bacterium
CGGTGTTGGCGTCGTCCAGCTTTCGGCGAGCCCGGGGACGACGCGCATCGAATCGTCCAGGTCGAGAAGGGTGTCGAAGACGAGCTGTGAGATTTTTTGCGAGATGGCGTCGGTGCCGACGCGCGGATCGAGGTTGTTCGGCGCGGAATCCACCGCGACGGTCAGATACCCCGGGTACGACGGAGACCCGCCGCAGGCGGCGAGCAGCGCCGCGACGAGCACGGTCAACAGAACGCCGGCGACTCGCGGCGCGATCCTGATCATCTGTCGAGATCCCGCTTGAGCCCGGCGAGCGTCGTCAGCGCCTCGATCGGCGTCATGCGATCGAGGTCGAGATCGCGCAGACGGCGGGAGAGTGGTCCGTCGGCATCAGCCGGCGCCTGAAAGAGGCCGAGTTGCGTCTGCGAGGGCGCCGGGGCGCCGCTCATCGACGGCCGGCCGCCGCGCGACAGCTCGTCACGTTCCAGCGAATCGAGGATCTCCCGCGCGCGCAGGATCACGCGCTGCGGCAGCCCGGCGAGTCGCGCCACCTGGATGCCGTAACTGCGATCCGAGCGGCCCGGCAGGATCTTGCGAAGGAACACGATCCCGTCGTTCCACTCGCGAGCGGCCACATGGTAGTTGACGACGCCGGGCACGGCATCCGCCAGGTCTGTCAGCTCGTGGTAGTGCGTCGCGAAGAGCGTCTTCGGGCGAGCACGATCGTTGCTCGCGAGGTGCTCGGCCACCGCCCAGGCGATGCTCAGGCCGTCGAAGGTCGCCGTCCCGCGTCCCACTTCGTCGAGCACCACGAGACTGCGGCTGGTCGCCATCTGCAGAATGCTCGCGGTCTCCTGCATCTCGACCATGAAGGTCGACTGCCCGCGCGCGATGTTGTCCGACGCGCCGACGCGCGCGTAGATCCGGTCGACCAGCGGCAGCTTCGCCTCGCGCGCCGGCACGAACGAGCCCGCCTGCGCCAGCAGGCACATGATCGCCGTCTGGCGCAGATACGTCGACTTGCCGCCCATGTTCGGCCCGGTGAGCACGATGAGCTGCTGAGACGAGCCGTTGAGGAGGACATCGTTCGGCACGAACGCGTCACGCGCGTGCCGTTCGACGACGGGATGGCGGACGTCGGTGGCGGCCAGATCGTCGCCGTCGTGCACGTGCGGCTTCGTGTAGTTGTGTCGCGCGGCGGTTTCGGCGAGCGCGGCCAGCACGTCGAGCGACGCCAGGGCGCGCGCGGTGTTCTGGATCCGGACGGCCTCCGCGGCGACACGCGTCCGGAGTGCCTCGAACAGCTCGAGCTCGCGCTCGAGGATCCGCTCGTCGGCCCCGACCACCTTGTCTTCGTATTCCTTGAGCGCCGGCGTGGTGAAGCGCTCGGCGCCGGCCACGGTCTGCTTGCGGTGATAATCGGGCGGCGCCGCGTGCAGGTTGGCCTTCGAGATCTCGATGTAATACCCGAAGACGCGGTTGTAGCGGATCTTGAGCGAGCTGATGCCGGTGCGCTCCCGCTCGCGCGCTTCCATCTCGGCGATCACCTGCTTGCCGGACCGGCTGATGCCGCGCAGCTCGTCGAGCGCCGCATCGGCGCCGTCGCGGATGAACCCGCCGTCACGCGCGAGCGCCGGCGGCTCGTCGATGAGCGTCGATTCGACGGTTTCCCGGATGTCGACCAGCGGATCGAGCGCCGCGATGAGCGCCTGGTTGAGCGGGGCAGCCAGTTCGCCGAGGAGATGTTTCACCCGCGGCACGATGTCGAGCGAGAGGCGCAGGCCGACCAGGTCGCGCGGGCCGGCGGTTCCGAGCGCGGCGCGCGCCACCAGGCGCTCCAGGTCCTGCACGGCCTTGAGGGCGTCCCGAAAGCGGCCCCGTTCCGTCGTCCGGAACGCCAGTTCCTCGACGGCATCGAGACGGTCGCGGATCGGCTCGAGGACGACGAGCGGACGAATGAGCCAGGCGCGGAGCATTCGAGCGCCCACGGCGGTGACGGTGGTGTCGATCGCATGCAGGAGCGAGCCCGTGCGCCCGCCCTCGACGCTCTCGATGACTTCGAGATGCCGCAACGAGGTCGGATCGATCAGCAGCCCGTCGGCCGGCGGGCGGAAGCGGAGGGCGCGAATATGCGACAGGTCGGCCTTCTGCGTGTTCCGCAGATATTGCACGAGCGCGCCGGCCGCGACGACGGCGGCCGGATGCCCATCCAGGCCGAACCCGGCAAGACCGTGGGTCTGGAGCTGATCGGTCAGGGCGCGCTCGGCCGCCGGCGTGCTGAAGGCGGAGGCATCGAACGGCGTCACGGGAATCTGACGCTCGGCGATCGCCGGCAGCAGGGGAGCCAGGTCGAGATCAGCGGAAGCGACGATCTCGCGCGGGCGCAGGATCGAGAGCTCCTCGTTGAACGCGGCCGCGTCCGGATACTCGGTCGTCGAGAACTCGCCGGTGGACACGTCCAGCAGCGCGACGCCGAGCCCCCGGGTTTCGGACGTCACAGCGACCGCCAGCAAGAACGCCGGCTCTTTTGCGTCGAGATAATTCGCGTCGGTGAGCGTGCCCGGCGAGACGACGCGCACGACTTCGCGGCGAACGACGCCCTTGGCTTTCCGCGGGTCCTCCACCTGATCGCAAATCGCGACGCGAAACCCTTTCTGGACGAGCCGCGCGAGATAGCCATCCACCGCGTGATGCGGCACGCCGCACATCGGGATGCTGCCGCCGCTGGCGTCCTTCGATCGAGATGTCAGCGTGAGGTCGAGCGCGCGCGCCGCGGTGACGGCGTCCTCGAAGAACATCTCGTAGAAATCGCCCATCCGGAAGAAGACGATCGCGTCGCTGTGGAGCCGCTTGGCCTCGAGGTACTGCCGCATGGCAGGCGTAGCCGTGTCCTTGCGGGCGCCGGCGTGCGGCGGCGTATCCGACGGGAAAACCATGAGATGAAATGAGTATAGTAGATCAGCATGCGCGTGCTGGCCCTCGACACCACGACGCGGAGCGGCTCGATGGCGCTGCTCGAGGACGGCGTCCTCGTCGACGAGCACAGCGGCGATCCGTCGCGAACGCATGGGGAGCGGCTGCCGGGCGATCTGGTCCGCCTCCTCACACGCCACGCGCTCCGCCTCACCGACATCGATCTCTTCGGGGTGGCCGCCGGCCCGGGCTCCTTCACCGGCCTTCGCATCGGCATCGCGACGGTCCAGGGGGTCGCGTTTGCGACGGGGCGTCCTGTCGTTCCGGTGTCGGCGCTCGACGCCCGTGCGCGCCGCGCGGCGCCCGACTCGCCGGTGCCGATCCTCGGCATCGGGGTGGATGCGCAACGGCACGAGGTGTTCGCGGCGCGCTGGACGGGCGCCGGCGCCCGGGGCGATCGGTTGACCAGCATCGGCGCCGCGAGCGTTGGCCTGCCAGATGAGATCCTGGCGCGCTGGCTCCGGATCGGGGACGCGCCGATCGCGATCGCCGGCGAAGGGGCGCTGGCCTACCGGGATCTTCTCGTCCCGCACCGCAGCCGGGTTCACCTGCTCGAGGACCTGCCGCCCATCGCCGGCGAGATCGCCCGCATGGCGGTCGAGGCGTTCCAGGCCGGCCAGTCGGTCGGTCCGGCCGCTATCCAGCCGATTTACATCCGTCGTCCCGACGCCGAACTGGCGCGTGAGCGCGCCCAGCGCCTGCGCTCATAGCGTCTGGGCTCATCGCGCCTGCGGTCATGCCGAGCCGAGGACAAGGAAATCCGAGGCAATGATTGTGAGCCTCATGGACCCGGCCACGGACCTGGACGGCGTCCTCGACGTCGAGGAGCAGTCGTTCACGAATCCGTGGACGCGGGAGATGTACCTGAACGAGCTCGCGCACTCCCGCGTCGCCCGTGTGTACGTGCTGCGCGCGGAGGGCCGCGTGATCGGCTTCTGTTCGGTCTGGCTGATCCTCGACGAGCTTCACATCAACAACCTGGCGATTCATCCCGACGCGCGCGGGCGGGGCCTGGGGACCTTGCTGCTCGATCGTGTGCTCGGCGCCGCCGCGCAGGACGGCGCCCGGCGGGCGACGCTCGAAGTGCGGCGGTCCAACGACACCGCGCGGCGGTTGTACCGCCGGATGGGGTTCGAGATGGTCGGTACGCGACGCAACTACTACACGAGCCCGGTGGAAGATGCCTTGATTTTGTGGCGGGAAGGGCTGGTACCACCGGGCGATGCGGTCGAGTCGGGTTGAAACAGGCCGTGCGGTGTGCTACGGTTCGCGTACACGACTCCCCAGGGAGCCTTCGGACCATGCCTCGCAACTCCGTCATCAGACAAGGAGGCGCCGAATGACAGCAGAGTCCCAGGAGCTGGCCGAACTACTCCGGTCGGACAGCGAGTTCCACCGGCTCTTCGACACCCATCACGAGATCGAGCATCGCCTCGACGAGCTCTCCAGCAAGCACTACCTCACCGGATCCGAAGAAATCGAAGAAAGCACGCTCAAGAAACGCAAGCTTCGCCTCAAAGATCAGATGGAGGCGATTCGCCGGGAGCATCGGCATCCCGCGCCTCCGACGCCGCCGCCGCCCATGCGTCCGCACGCGCAGGGATAGCGCCGCGCCACGCGCGGGGAAGGGCCTCCGGCCGGCTCGGCGAAACGGGTAAGATAGAGCTGGTGAAAATCGACCGCGCCGGCTGGCCCTTCATCCTCAGTGCCCTGTTCCTCTGTCTCGCGCTCTGGCTGACCGTCGGCCCCGCCGGCGGTGTGCCGCTGGCCGTCCTCGCGGTGCTCTTCCTTTTCTTCTTTCGCGACCCGGCCCGGCACTCGCCGTCGACGACGGGCGTGGTGGTATCGCCCGCGGACGGTCGCGTGCTCATCGCCGGCGCGATGGAGCCGGGTGTCGCCCCTCCCGGCGAATGGCAGCAGGTCAGCATTTTCCTGTCGCCGCTCGATGTGCACGTCAACCGGATTCCCGCGGGCGGCCGGATCACGCGCGTGGACTACCGGCCGGGGCGCGCGCTGCCGGCCTACAAGCGGCAGGCCGCCGACGTGAACGAGCGGAGCGAAGTCTGGATCGACCATCACGGCCAGACGCTGGTCGCACGGCAGGTCGTCGGCATCCTCGCGCGGCGCGTGGTCTGCCGCGTCAAGCCGGGAGATGAGGTGTATACGGGCGAGCGCTTCGGCGTGATGAAGTTCGGATCGCGGATGGACGTCTTTCTGCCCATGGACGCGGCGGTGCTCGTTCGGGTCGGCGACACCGTGCGCGGGGGTGAGACGCCCATCGCGGCGCTGTGCGGCGGCGGAGCCTGATGGATCCCTGGAACGAGGAATCGCCGCCGAACCTCCGCTTCCTGCGGCGCGGCGCGGAAGGGCGCCAGCGATTCCGCCGCGGGGTCTACCTGCTGCCGAGCCTCTTCACGCTCGGCAACATGTTCTGCGGCTACGCCTGCGTCGTGTATGCGCTCCGGGGTGATTACGGCACCGCGGCGCCGTTCATCGGGTTCGCGATCGTCCTCGACATGCTCGACGGCCGCATCGCGCGGCTCACCGGATCAGCCAGCGCCTTCGGCCTCGAGTTCGACTCGCTCGCCGACGTCATCTCGTTCGGCATCGCGCCGGCGATCCTGGTGTTCGCGTGGGGCCTCGCGCCGCTCGGGCGGATCGGCTGGGCCGCCGGGTTCCTGTACCTGACCGGCGCAGCGATGCGGCTGGCGCGCTTCAATATTCAAAGCGCGTCGGGTGGCGACAAGCGCTATTTCGTCGGCCTGCCGTCGCCGGCGGCCGCGGCACTGCCGGCGGCCACGGTGTTCGCGTTTCCGCTCGGGATCACCGATTACCGCCAGGCGCTGCCGACCCTCGCGCTGATGATCGTGCCGGCGCTGCTCATGGTGAGCACGGTTCGCTTCCGCAGCTTCAAGCAGATCGACCTGCAGGCCCGCCGCCCGTACACGATTCTCTTCCTGTTCGCATTGGCGCTCGTCCTCATCACCGTCCACCCGCGGTACGTGCTGCTCGCGGCCGCCTACGCCTACCTGGTCTCGCCGTTTGTCGGCATGCTCTCCGCACGGATCAAGAAGCGGAGGAGCTAGAGACTCCGCGCCGCGGCGGCCACGGGCAGGCGAATCGTCACCTTCGTTCCCTGGCCGCGTGCGCTGGCGATCGCGATCGCCCCGCCGTTGGCTTCCACGTTCCGGCGGGCAATCGTCATCCCCAGGCCTGTTCCGGTTTTCTTGGTCGAGAAGTACGGATCGAACGCCCGCCGCAGCGACTCCTCGTCCATCCCGACCCCATCATCTTCAATCTGCAACTGCACCCACGTGCCCTCGGGATCCAGGGCTGCCGACACGCGGAGATGACCGCTCGCAGGAATCGCCGAGACCGCGTTCTCGATGAGGTTGGCCAGCGCGCGCGACATCAGCAACCGATCGAGCCACAGCACCGGCAGCGTGGGCGGCACCTCGATCGTGATGGCGATCCGATCCGCCAGTCCGAGCCGATAAGGCTCGACGATCTCGGTGATGAGATCGGCGAGCGAGGTCGGGACCGGCTGCGCGGCGGGGGAAGAGGCGAAGTTCGAGAACTCGCCGGCAATCTCGCGCAACAGCGCCACCTGCTGAAGAATCGTGCTGAGGCACTCGTCGAACACCGGGCCGAGCGGGCGCCCGCGGTCGGCGTGCACGCGCCTGAGGTGCTCGGCGGACAGCTGGATCGGCGTCAACGGGTTCTTGATGTCGTGCGCCACCTGCCGCGCCATGTCGGCCCAGGCCGCCACGCGCTGCGTCCGCTCGAGCTCCAGCCGCTGGCGCTTCAGGTCCGCGGCCATGTGATTGAAATCCTGCACCAGCCGGCCCAGTTCGTCGGCGGTCGTCGCCGCGACGCGTGCGGCGAGATCGCCGCGCGCGATCCGTCGCGTCGCCCGGCTGAGCCGCTTCACCGGATCGGCGATGCCTTCCGCGAGCAGATACCCGATGCCCGCGCCGAGCAGGCTGAAGAGCACGATCGAGAAGAACACGCGCCGATCGATCTCGTCGATCTGCTGTTCAATCTCGCGCTGCCGCAGCGTTTGCGGAACGGTGACGATTCCCTCTCGCGCGCCCGCGCGAACCGGAGCCGCGGCGACCAGGTATCCGGGCGACCCGGCCAGTTCCTCCACAACGAC
>JANWLS010000151.1 GCA_025450765.1 Vicinamibacterales bacterium
CGAGATCTTCCTGGTGATGGCGAAGGAAGGCTCGACGATTTCGGGCTTTGCCGACGCCTTCGCGCAGGCGATTTCCTACGCGCTCCAGTACGGCGTGCCGCTGCAGGTGCTGGTCGACAAGTTCAGCCACGTGCGGTTCGAGCCGTCCGGGATGACGAAGAACCCGGAGGTCCGCTTCGCCAAGTCGATCGTCGACTACATCTTCCGCTGGCTCGCGGCCAAGTTCCTCTCGCCAGAAGCGCAGTATCTCGCCGGCGTGAACGGCCGCGACGAAGTGGGCGAGCAGATCGAAGCGTCGGCGGCGGCCAAGACGGCGGCGCCCGCCCTGAACGCCGCGGCCACCGCGTTCGCGGCCATGCAGAACCAGGAGGACGCCCCGCCGTGCTCCACCTGCGGCGCCATCATGGTGCGCAGCGGCAGCTGCTACAAGTGCGCCAACTGCGGGAACACGAGCGGGTGCGCGTAAGATTCGAGGGTCAGATCTTGTTTCTACAAGATCTGACCCCGGCGACACCGGCGCACGCCACATCATCACGCGAGGCGGCTTCATCGAGCCTGTTCTCGAGGATGTTCAGCTCGAATGCGACACGCCGGGGGCCGGCATCTGCGCTTCGAGCTGCGTCAAGTCCCAGTAATCCCGCCACGCGGTGATTCGGCCGTCACGCAGTTCGAAAATCCCCATGCACGGCATGCTGATGCGGGTGTCGCCGATCCGAAAGTGGTCGACTCGCTCGGTGAGCACGACGTCGCCACTGGCCGCGATGTGCCGGATCTCCCACGGGAGCGCCGTCATCCGCTCAGTCGCCCGCCGCAGGGTTTCACGGATGGCATCGCGCCCGTGGATCGGCCGCCAGGGTGAATTCCACCAGACCGCATCGTTGGTGAAGTAGCCGGCGAATTCCTCAGGATCCGCGCGCACGCACGCGTCGATGAAGCGGCGGATGTGAGCGATATTGGCCGTCTCGGTGTCCGTCATGCCGGGCACCATAGCACACGGTGGGCCGCAGGTGGACTCATGCATGCGCCTCCCGACTTGCGGGGCGTGGCCCGCGGCCTGTAGCCTGAAGCCCCATGCAGGCCATCATCCTTCGCGAGCTCGGTCCTCCTGAGAATCTTCGCCTCGAGCAGCTTCCCGACCCGACGCCAGGCCCCGGCGAAGCGGTTGTTCGCCTGAAGGGGGCCGCCCTCAATCATCGCGACGTCTGGATCCGGCTCGGACAATACGCCGGGATCAAGCTGCCGATCGTCCTCGGCTCGGACGGCGCCGGCGAGGTTGCGGCAGTGGGATCCGGCGTCGATCCGGCGCTCGTCGGTCGGGCCGTGGTGATTGATCCCAGCCTCGATTGGGGCCCGGACGAGCGCGCGCAGGGGCGCGCCTTCCGGATTCTCGGGCTCCCCGACAACGGCACCTACGCGGAGCTGGTGAAGGTGCCGGTTGCCAACCTCCACGACAAACCCTCGCATCTGAGCTTCGAGCAGGCGGCGGCGCTGCCGCTCGGAGGCGTCACGGCGTACCGTGCGCTCGCCACCCGTGCGCGCGTGCAGGCGGGCGACACGGTCGTCGTGACGGGCGCTGGCGGCGGCGTCTCGTCGCTCGCCATCCAGATCGCCTGCGCGCTCGGCGCGCGGGTGTTGGTCACCTCGCGCAGCGAAGAAAAGCTGGCGCGCGCGAAGGCGCTCGGCGCGGCCGGCGGTGTCCTGTCGGGCTCGCCCGACTGGGTGAAGGCGATGGGGACGCTCGCCGGCGGCGGTGGCCCCGATGTGGTGATCGACAGCGTCGGCGGCGACACCTTCGTGCAGGCGCTGGCGCTCGTGCGGACCGGTGGCCGGATTGTGACCTATGGCTCCACGACCGGCACGGCCGACGGTCTCGAAGTGCGCCGGATTTTCTGGAAACAACTCACGATCCTCGGCAGCACGATGGGGACCGCCCGCGATTTCGCGGACATGCTCGCCCTCGTGCAGCGGGCCGGGATCACGCCCGCCATCGACCAGGTCTTTCCGCTCGATCAGGCCCCGGCGGCCCACCGCCGCATGGAGGCCTCCGGGCAGTTCGGGAAAATTGTGATCCGGATCGGGTAGACTCTTGCCCGAGAGCCATCCTGATTCATTAGGGGAGCAGGCGGATGCCTACTGAAACACCGAAGTCTGCCGGACCGCAGGCGCTGTGGATCGTGCTGTTCGTCGCGCTGTTCGCGGTCGCCCTGTGGGTGCCGCTGTACAACCGGATCGATCCGACGCTGTTCGGCGTGCCATTCTTCTACTGGTTCCAGTTCGTCTGGATCATCGTCGGCGGGATTGTCACAGGCGTCGCGTACCTGTGCAAGGCCTGAGCGGCTGCTGGGGGATACCGTGAACTGGACCGCACTTTCGGTCTTCATCGTGCTGTTTACGGCGGTGGCCGTGCTCGGCTTCATGGCCGCGCGCTGGAACTCGTCCGGGTTGGACCACCTGGAAGAGTGGGGGCTGGCCGGACGCCGGTTCGGCACGATCGTCACCTGGTTCCTGCTGGGCGGCGATCTGTACACCGCCTACACCTTCGTGGCGGTGCCGGCCCTCGTGTTCGGCGCAGGCGCGATCGGCTTCTTCGCGCTGCCATACACGCTGATC
The DNA here is from genome assembly GCA_025450765.1 of Vicinamibacterales bacterium. Lineage (GTDB taxonomy): Bacteria > Acidobacteriota > Vicinamibacteria > Vicinamibacterales > CAVVIG01 > JAGWRA01. The sequence continues at coordinate 2,611 of JANWLS010000151.1, forward strand.
GTCTATCCCTTCGTCTTCCTGGTGTTCCCGCGGCTCTGGTCGGTGTCGCGCCGCCACGGGTATGTGACGGCGTCGGACTTCGTGCGTGCCCGCTACGACAGCGGCCTGCTGGCACTGGCGGTGGCGATTACCGGGATTATTGCCACCGTGCCCTACATCGCCCTGCAGCTGGTCGGCATCCAGGTGTCCATTGGCGCCATGGGCTTCACGGGCACCGGGCTCCTCGGCGCCCTGCCGCTCATCGTCGCCTTCGCGGTGCTCGCGGCCTACGACTACAGTGCCGGCCTGCGGGCGCCCGCGCTCATCGCCTTCGCCAAGGACACGCTGATCTACATCGTCATCATCGCGGCCATCATCGTGATTCCGTCCCAGTTGGGCGGGTACGCGCACATCTTCGCCGCGGTTCCCAGGGACAAGCTCCTGCTCAAGCCGCCGGTGGGCGGGAACCTCGGGCTCTACAGCGCGTATGCCACCCTGGCGCTCGGGTCGGCGCTCGCGCTGTTCCTCTATCCGCACAGCGTCACCGGGCTGCTCAGCGCGAGCAACCGCGGCGTCATCAAGCGCAACATGGCGCTGCTGCCGGCCTACTCGCTGGTCCTGGCGCTCATCGCCTTCCTCGGCTACATGGCGCTCGCGGCTGGCGTGCAGCAGGACCCGCAGTTCGCCACCTACTTCAAGCAGTACGGCACCAACTTCGCCGTGCCCGCGCTGCTGCTGAAGTCGTTCCCCAGCTGGTTCGTCGGCGTGAGCTTCGCGGCGATCGCCATCGGCGCGCTGGTGCCGGCGGCCATCATGTCGATTGCCTCGGCGAACCTGTTCACGCGGAACATCTTCAAGGAATACCTGAAGCCCAACGCGACGCCTCGCCAGGAGGCCTCGACGGCGAAGTTCGTCTCGCTCCTCATCAAGGTGGGCGCGCTCGCGTTCATCATCTTCCTGCCGCTGCAGTACGCCATCCAGCTTCAACTGCTCGGCGGCGTCTGGATCATCCAGACGCTCCCGCCGGTCGTGGTCGGCCTCTACACGCGCTGGCTGCACCGCTGGGCGCTCATCGCCGGCTGGGTGATCGGGATGGGTTGGGGGACGTGGATGGTGGCGACGACGGGCTTTACGAGCACGACCTACGCACTGCACCTCTCGTCGCTCACGATTCCAGGCTACGCGGCGCTGTATTCCCTGACCGCGAACTTCATCGTCTCGATCGTGCTGACGGTGGTCTTCAACGCGATGAAGGCGCCGGCCGGGGTCGACCCCACCGTCCCCACCGACTACGTGCACGATGTGGTGGAGACGTCCGTTCTGTCGGCGGAGCCGACGGGAGAGATTTAGATCATTCCGTATGCGGCCGCCTCGCGCCTGCCCAGGCCATGACCAGCAGGAGGGCCGCGAAGCACCCTCGGGCCAGTTGCGGCGCAAGGGTGACGCGGCCCGACAGATGAGCGGCGTTGTGAATCGACAGGGCCTGCAGGCCCAGGAGCGCGCCGAGGGCGAAGGCGAGCCCGCCCGGCAACGTCACACGCACGAAGGCGGCGCTCAGCAGCAGGAGCAGGCCGAGTACGATCAGCGCCAGCTCAGCCCAGATTTCGAGGCGCGATCCGCGCAGCATGTCGGCGGCCGCCCAGACCACGGAGTAGGTGCCGTATCCCGCCATCCCGAGCGTGGCCAGCGTCAGCATCAAAACCCTCCCGTGTAATATAGTCGTCTCATGCGGCGCGCGCGGACGATCCTGCCCTGGGTGCTCACCCTTGTCGCGCTGCTCTCGATCCCCTTGGCGGCCGCACAGCAGGACGAGGCGCCGGCGGTCAGCGTCGATCCGCTGCACAAGCCGCTCGACACGCTTCTCAACCAGGACGTCCGCGACGGCCGTGTCTACTACGCGGCCCTCAAGCAGCAGCGCGCCACGCTGGACCATTACGTCGCGTCGCTGGACGGGCCCGCCGTCGCCGGCTTTGCCACCTGGACCGCCGATGCACGCCTGGCGTTCTGGCTGAACGCGTACAACGCATTCGTGCTCCAGACGGTCATCAATCATTATCCGATCCGCGGCACCTCGTCGAAGTACCCGCGGTCGAGCATCCGGCAGATTCCCGGCGCGTTCGATCGCCTCCAGCACCGGGCGGCCGGCCGCTCGGTGACGCTCGATCAAATCGAGCAGCAGATTCTCCCGACGTTCAACGACCCGCGCGTGTTCCTGGCGCTCGGTCGGGGCGCGCTCGGATCCGGCCGGCTCCGCAGCGAGGCGTTTTCCTCGACGCGCCTCGAGCAGCAGCTCGCCGCGGTGCGTGCCGAATGTCTCGATCAGGTGCAGTGCGCGCAGGTCGATCGCGTGGCCGGGGTCGTGAACATCTCGCCGATCTTCTCGTGGGATGCCGCGAGCTTCATCACGAAATATGGCCCTGAGGCTTCGACGGCCTATCCCGGCAGGAGCGCGATCGAGGCGGCCGTGCTCACCTATATCAGCGGCGACCTGCTCGGCACGGAGAAAGCATTCCTGAAGGCGAACACGTTCCGCGTGGTGTACGAGACGTTCGACTGGCGCTTGAACGATTTGAGATAGCTGGGTAGCTCGGGCAGACTGTCAGCATTTTTCAGTTGCGGCGGGGCCCCACCCCCGCCGCGAGACTTCGCTGATGCCTCGCCTCGGATTCGCTTGTCCTCGGCTCGGCATGACCGCAGGCGCTTCCACCCTTGATTCCCTGGCCGACGCGTTCAGCAGAGAAACCCCATGGACCTTCAACTTACTGACAAAGTGGCCCTGATCACCGGATCGAGCCGCGGCCTTGGCTTCGCCTCGGCCGAAGCCCTGGCGGCGGAAGGGTGCCGGGTGGCGATTTGCGGCCGCACGCCGGCCGACCTGAGCCGGGCCGTCGAGCAGCTGCGCATCGTCGCGGCGACACCCGAGCACGTGCTGGCGATCGAAGCCGACCTCTTTCGGCCGAGTGAAGTGACCCGCGTCGTCGAAAGCACGGTGGCCACCTTCGGCGGGCTCGATATCCTGGTCAACAACCTGGCGCTGGCTGGCGGCGGGGGGATCGTCGAGACGCCAGACGAGGACTGGCAGCAGGCGTTCGATGCGACGCTCATGCCGGCGATCCGCGCCTCGCGGCTGGCGGTGCCGGAGATGCGGCGCCGCGGAGGCGGCGTCATCATCATGATCGCGTCGATCTGGGGGCGGGAGTCGGGCGGACGGATGACGTACAACGCCGTCAAGGCGGCCGAAATCAGCCTGGCCAAGTCGATGGCTCAGCAGCTCGCCGCCGACGGGATCCGCGTGAACAGCGTCGCGCCCGGGTCGATTCTCTTCCCGGGCGGCTCCTGGGATCGCCGCATGAAGGCCGATCCGGACGGCATGGTCGCGTTCATCCGGCGCGAGTTGCCATTCGGCCGCTTCGGCCGCGCCGACGAGGTCGGATCGGTCGTCGCCTTCCTGGCCTCAGCCCGTGCGAGCTGGATCAGCGGGTCGAGCGTGACCGTCGATGGGTGCCAGTCGCGGTCGCTGATCTGAGCGCGACCTTCCGGCGCCGCGTGGACGAGTCGTGTTCGAATGTCTGGATGCCCAGCCGGCCGCCTGAATAGCGGCTGCTGGTCGGTGGGTAGGGCGCGCCCGTCATTCGCCGGGGCGCTCGCGGTCGGAGACGTCGGGCTCCAAGGGTGAGCCCTTCCGGGGCTTCCTGTTCCACCGACTCGGTCTCGTCGGTCCCGGGGGACAGGAACAAACCTCTGTGCCGCACGCGCGGCTCGCCAGCGTTCATCGTCAAGCCTCCTTGCACTGCACCGCTACGGCTCTTTCCCCGTGATAATCGTCATATTCGCATCGTAGCAGCAGCCTGACGGACGATCAACGGGATCTTGCGTGCGCGCGACGCCGGCGTCAGCCGCCGATCGGAGATTCGGCGCGGCTGCCGCGGAAGGAGATGTAGTACACGGGAATGCCGCTGAGGATGGCCGCGAAGGTGATCGAGGTGAAGAGCGTCTGCTGGACCAGCGCGTTGACGAGGAAATAGATCACCGCGAGGATGAAGATGGCGGGCACGATCGGATAGCCGGACACACGATACGGCCGGGGCAGGTCGGGACGGGTGCGGCGAAGCCGATAGAGGGCGGCGACGCTCAGCGCGTAGAACGGCCAGATCGCCAGGACGAAAATCGCCGTCACGGCCTCGAAGCCGCGGCTGAGCACGAGTGCCATCCCGAGCAGCGACGCCAGGATGATGGCCACGTGCGGCGTCCGGTAGCGGGGGTGCACGGCGGCAATCTTCCGGAAGAAGAGCCCATCATCGGCCATCGCGAAGAAGATCCGCGGCGCCGCCAGCGTGATGCCGTTCAGCGAGCTGAACGTCGAGATCATGACGAACACCGAGACGAGCGCGACGCCGGACCGGCCGAAGATCGCCGCCATGGTGTCGGCGGCCACCAGGGGCGAGTGTCCCATCGTCTCGACCGGAATCACGTAGACGTAGGCGGCGTTCACGAGCAGGTAGATGGCGACGATGGCCAGTGTGCCGAAAATGATGGCCCGCGGCAGGTTCTTTTCGGGGGCGGCGATTTCGCCGCCGGCAAACGACACGTCCACGAAGCCGTCGTAGGCCCAGAGCGCGGCGACGAGGGCCACGCCCAACTGACCGAGCGGCACGGCCGTGTGTGACGACTGGAGGTGAGCGGCCGAGGCGCCGTGCGCGCCGCCGAGCACGAAGGCGGCGGCGACCAGCACCGCGAGCGCCGCGTACTTCGCCGCGGTCGAGACGTTCACGATGAGGGCACCGATCGACACGCCCCGGATGTTGATGATCGCCGCAAACGCGATGGCCGCAGCCGCCACGACGCGGGCGGCGGCGACGTGCACGGCCGGATCGACGCCGCAGGAGCGCAGCAGGTATTCGCCGAACACGATCGCGATGCCGCCGAGCGCCGAGGCACGGATGAGGACGAGCTGCGACCAGCCGAACAGGAAGGCGGGGAGGCGGCCCCAGGCTTCGCGCAGGAACACGTAGATGCCGCCCGTCTGCGGCAGCGCCCCGGCCAGTTCCGCGAACGACAGCGCGCCGCAGAGGGTGATGATCCCGCCGGCCACCCAGACGCCGAGCATGAGCGGCGCATCGGGCACCAGGCGGGCCACGCTGGCGGGCGATCGGAAAATCCCCGAGCCGATCACGATGCCGATGACGAGGGCGATGGCACTCCACAGACCCAGACGCCTGGGGAGAGACGGGGCGCTCGTCTCGCGTGCGGCGTCGGGCTCGCTCACCATGGCCGGTAGTCTAGCAGGTCGCCTGGCGCGCACCGCACGTCTCCCTTTCGCCTCTTGATCGTGTGCAGGGCGGCTGTTACGATGAGGCCCGATGTCTTCTCCGGACGGTGCCCGCACGCTGAATGGTCCGTCCGGCAATCGTCGCGACACGGCCCTGGCCTCGGCGCTCGGCTACCTCGCGCCCGACTGGCTGCAGGAGCGCGCCGACACCCCCGATCGCCACGTCACCGCCGTGCGCCGCCTGCCGGCCGTTGAGGCGATCTTCGCCCCATTCCCCGACGGGCTCGACGAGCGGCTCCGCCGCGTGCTGGAACGCCGGGGCGTCACGCAGCTCTTTCAGCACCAGGCCGAAGCCGCCGCCCACGCGCTCGCGCGGCGCCATGTGGTCATCACCACGCCGACCGCTTCTGGCAAGACCCTCTGCTACAACCTGCCGGTGCTCCACGCGATGCTGGAGGACCCGGCCAGCCGCGCGCTGTATCTCTTTCCGACCAAGGCGCTGGCGCAGGACCAGCTCGCCGAGCTGCAGTCGCTGGCGGAGCTGATGGGGAGCGAGTGCGACCGGGAGCTGGGCGTCTTCACCTACGACGGCGATACCCCGCAGGACGCACGGCGCGCGATCCGGACGCGCGCGCATGTCGTGCTGAGCAACCCGGACATGCTGCACTCCGGGATCCTGCCGCATCATCCGCGCTGGGCGAAGCTGTTCGAGAACCTCCGCTACGTGGTGCTCGACGAGCTGCATTCCTATCGCGGCGTCTTCGGCAGCCATCTCGCGAACGTCATCCGCCGGCTCCGGCGCATCTGCCGCCACTACGGATCCGACCCGATCTTCATCGGCTCGTCGGCGACGATTGCGAACCCGCGCGAGCTGGCCGAGCGGCTGGTGGAGCATCCGTTCGAGCTCGTCGAGCGCAGCGGCGCGCCGAGCGGCGAGAAGCTCTTCGTGTTCGTGAACCCGCCGGTGGTGAACCGCGAGCTGGGCATCCGCCGCTCGTACCTGAGCGAGACACGCCGCGTGGCCGGCGAGTTCCTCAAGCGCAAGCTGCAGCTCATCGTCTTTGCGCAGAGCCGGCTCGCCACCGAAATCCTCACGACGTACCTGAAGGACGATTTCGATCGTGAGCCCGGCGGCGCAGGAGCCATTCGCGGGTACCGCGGCGGCTATCTGCCGATCCGCCGCCGGGAAATCGAGCGCGGGTTGCGCGAGGGCGCGGTGCGCGCGGTGGTCTCGACGAGCGCGCTCGAGCTCGGGATCGACATCGGGGCACTCGACGTGGCGGTGCTCGCCGGCTACCCTGGCACGATCGCCGCCACCTGGCAGCGCGCCGGGCGGGCGGGCCGCCGCAGCACCCGATCGGCAGCCGTGCTGGTCGCCTCGAGCGCGCCGATCGACCAGTTCGTCGTCCAGCATCCGTCGTACTTCTTCGAGGCGTCGCCCGAGCGGGCGCTCATCGATCCCGACAACCTCCACATCCTGGTCGATCACATCAAGTGCGCTGCCTTCGAGCTGCCGTTCACGACGGCGGATCGGTTCGGCCGGCACGATCTCCAGGAGATCCTCGGCATCCTCTCGGAAGAAGGCCTCGTGCACCGGTCGAGCGCCGCCGCCGAGGGCCTGGACGATGAGCCGGCGGGCGAGGCGTGGCACTGGACCAGCGAATCGTACCCGGCCGATGCGGTGAGCCTCCGATCCGTCAGCTCGGACAACTTCGTGATCGTCGACACCACGTTGGAGCCGCGCGTCATCGGCGAGACCGACTTCACGAGCGGCCTGTCGACGCTGCATCCGAAGGCCATCTACCTCGTCGAGGGCCGGCTCTTCCAGGTGGAGACGCTCGACTTCGAAGGCCGCAAGGCGTACGTGCGCGAAATCGACTGCGACTACTACACCGACGCGATCACGTACTCGAAGGTCACGATTCTCGAGGAATTGTCTGCCTCAGTCGACGCCAGCCCGACCGACGGCGAAGCACTCGCCACGCCCGAAGCCCGTCGCCTGAGGCCCGAAGCCTCGCATGGCGAAGTCCACGTCGTCTCGCGCGTGGTCGGCTTCAAGAAGATCAAGTTCTACACGAACGAGAACGTCGGCTCGGGCGAGCTGGATCTGCCCGAGCAGCAGATGCACACCACGTCCTACTGGCTCACGATTCCGGCCGGCCTCATGGCGTCGCTGCCGTTTGCGGCCGACGATCGCCGCGACGGCGTGAGCGCGCTCGCCTTCGCGATGCGGCAGGTGGCGCAACTGCTGCTCATGTGCGACCGGCAGGACATCGGCATCTCGGTCGATCAGAGCGGAGAGTCGGACGGTGCCACGGCCACGGCCACGGCGGCGACGACGGCGCCGCGCGTGTTCATCTACGACAACTATCCCGGCGGGATCGGCTTCAGCCAGCCGCTCTTCCGGATGCACGAGGAGCTGCTCGCACACACACGGGCGCTCATCGCCGGCTGTCCGTGCGAGTCGGGCTGCCCGACGTGCGTCGGTCCGGCGGGACAGACGGGACCGCTCGCGAAAACGGCGGCGCTCCGCATCCTCGATCGGCTCATCTCACCAGCGCCTCTTGGTAGCGGCGCGCACGGCGAGCCCGCGACCGTGGCGGAGTCTCGGTCGTGATGAACCTGCGGGACCGCATCCGCGACGTCGTCCGCCAGGAGCACGCGCGCCCGCTCAACGAGCCGGTGCTCGTGCCGGTCCCGTTCGACGAAGCGGCGGCGCCATCAGCGCCGGCCATCGCCGACGCCCTCTGCGGCGCGTTCACGGAGACCGCCGCGGGCCCGTGCTTCGTCGTGGAGCGCGAGTACCGGGCCGGCACGCGGCACGGCTCGATGTACATCGGCGAGTACGCCGGCCTCATGGCGGAGTCGGCGGCCTCCGGAGAGGTGCTCGCCGCGGGCCTGCCGGCGGGTGAGCCGGCCGCGCCGATTCCCTGGCTCTTTTTCGATCTCGAGACCACCGGGTTGAGCGGCGGTGCCGGGACGCACGCCTTTCTCGTGGGCTGTGGGTTCTTCGACGGCGAGGTGTTCCGCACGCGGCAGCTCTTTCTCACCGGCTACGCGGTCGAGCGGGCGGTGCTGACGGCGCTCACCGGGCTGCTGGCGCAGACGGGCGTGCTCGTCACGTTCAACGGCAAGTCGTTCGATGTGCCGGTGATCGAGACGCGGTACCTCTTCCACCGCATGGCGCTGCCCGAGGCCGCGCGCGTCCACCTCGACATGCTGCATCCCGCCCGGCAGTTCTGGCGGCGGAAGCGCGATCCGCGAGCTCCGGTTCGGCGCGATGCCCTCGCGCGCTGGCACCGGGACCCCGATGGGGACGCGAGCGAGGGCGACCGCTGCACGCTCGGCGCGCTCGAACGATCGGTGCTCGACTTCCATCGCCAGGATGATGTGCCCGGGAGTGAGATCCCCGCGCGCTACTTTCATTTCGTGCGCAGCGGCGAGGCCGGCCCGCTCGAGCCCGTGTTCGAGCACAACCGCCTCGACCTCGTGTCGCTCGCGGCGCTCACGGCGCGAGGCCTGTCGCTCGTGGCGGGCGGCCACACGGCGGCGGCGACGGCGCGCGAATGCCTGGCGCTCGGCCGGCTGTACGAACGCGTGGCGCGCAGCGAGCCGGCGGCGGCGTGCTACGAACGGTCGGCTGAATTGTCGGCGAGGTCGATTGGCGCGCCGGACAAGCACCTGGTGTGGGCGGATGCCCTGCGGCGGCTGGCGAAGCTGCACCGGCGGGAACGCCGGTACGCGGAGGCGGCGACGTCGTGGGAGGCGCTGATCAGCACACCGGGCTGCCCGCCGGCATTTGTCGCGGAAGCGACGGAGGCGCTGGCGGTCCACCACGAACACCGGTCGCGGGACCTGGCGGCCGCGCGGCGCTTCGCCCGTCGCTCTGTGGAAGATTCAGCGCCGGCGATGGCGCGTGAGGCCCGGAAACGGCTCGCGCGCGTCGAGCGGAAGCTCGCCGCGCGCGCGGAGGCCGGCACCATGCTGCTGCCGGCCGATCGGGACGAGCGATAGCTCAGGCCGGCTGGCGCTTTTCTTCGCGCTTCGCCTTGGCGGCCTTCTTCCGGCTCGTCAGGCTCTCGACCGTCTGCTTGCCGAACTTCTTCGTGAACCGCTCCACGCGCCCTTCCGTATCCACCAGCTTCTGGCGACCCGTGAAGAACGGATGGCAGTTCGAGCAGATTTCGAGGTGCAGCTCCTGCTTGGTGGACCGGGTCTTCCAGGTCGCCCCGCAGGCGCAGCGCGCCTCGACGTCGTAATACTTCGGGTGAATCCCTTCTTTCACGGCTCGTCGGCTCCAGTCAAAACTCCAGTATAGCAGTACTTCAGCCCTTCCCGTTGCTCATGGCGGAGAGGAACTCCGAATTCGCCTTGGTTTTCCCCATTTTCGAGAGGAGCAGCTCCATGGCCTCGACGGGCGACAGGGGGTTGAGTACCTTGCGCAGCACCCAGACGCGATTCAGGTCTTCCTTGGCGATGAGGAGCTCCTCCTTGCGCGTGCCGCTCTTCTGGATGTCGATGGCGGGGAAGACGCGCCGGTCCACGAGCTTGCGATCGAGGTGGATTTCGAGGTTGCCCGTCCCCTTGAACTCCTCGAAGATCACTTCGTCCATGCGCGATCCGGTGTCCACGAGCGCCGTCGAGATGATCGTCAGCGACCCGCCTTCCTCGATGTTCCTCGCGGCCCCGAAGAAGCGCTTCGGCCGCTGCAGGGCGTTGCTGTCCACGCCGCCCGACAGGATCTTGCCCGA
>JANWLS010000152.1 GCA_025450765.1 Vicinamibacterales bacterium
TGCACCGGAGCCGATAGGAGGAGCCGTGATCACTCGCACCGCAGACTCGGTACTCAAGGCGATCGGACGCACGCCGCTCATCCGGCTTCGGCGCATCGTCCCGCCAGGCGCGGCCGACGTGCTCGTGAAGTTCGAAGGCGCGAATCCGACGGGCTCGTACAAGGATCGGATGGCGCTCGCCATGATAGAAGGCGCGGAAGCGCGTGGCGCGCTCCGTCCGGGCATGCGGGTGGTCGAATTCACCGGCGGCAGCACCGGCTCATCGCTCGCGATGGTCTGCGCCGCGAAGGGCTATCGACTGCTCCTGTTGTCGTCCGACGCCTTCTCGCAGGAGAAGCTGCGGACGATGGAGGCGCTCGGCGCGGAGCTGAGGATCGTGCCGAGTGAGGGCGGAAAGGTGTCGCCGGCGCTGTTCGAGCGGTTCAGAAAGGAAATCGCGGCGCTCGCCGCCGAGCCGGACACGTTCTGGACCGACCAGTTTCACAACGACGATGCGCTCAACGGATATGCGGCGATCGGGCGCGAGCTGCTGGAGCAGACCGAAGGGCGCCTGGATGTCTTCTGCGGCGCGGTCGGGACGGGCGGGATGCTGGCGGGCGTGGGACGTGCGCTCCGCGAAGGCGGCAGCCCGGCGCGAATCGTGGCGCTCGAACCATCCTCATCGCCCGCGCTCACGCAGGGACGCGCCGGAGCCCACCGGATTGAAGGGATCGGCACGGGCGGCGTGCCGCCGCACATGACGGACCGGCCGTACGACGAGGCGCGCGCGATCGATGAACAGGCTGCGCGCGACATGGCGAGGCGGCTCGCGCGGGAAGAAGGCCTGCTCGTCGGCACGTCGAGCGGCTTGAACATCGCGGCCGGCATCGAGCTCGCGCGTGAGCTCGGCCCGGGCAAGACGGTGGCCACGGTCGCCGTGGATACCGGGCTCAAGTACCTGGCGGGCGATCTGTTCTCAGCGTGAGCGGTCGGGCCGTTCGGTCACCGGCCGGCCGCCCGTTCCAGGCAACGGCGACTTGACGCCGCCGCGAGCCTCTCCGTCGAGCAGAGCCTCGATGGTCGGATACGCGTAAATCGTCGGCGCGTGGTTCTGCATCAGGCCGCCGGTATCGGCGGTAGGACCATAGTTGCTGTGCAGGTCGCGTCCGAACATCCGCAACATGGCCGTCAACTGGCCGCGGTGATGCGAGGTGTGCGTCAGGCGACGCGCCATCACCCAGGCCCTCGACCGTTGCACGTCGAAGAACCTCGTCGGACTTTCCCACCAGCGCTCGTCCGTGTGCCGCAGGGCGGCCAGGCGCTTTCCGCTGTCTTCCGCGTAGCGCTGCAGGAATGCCATCCGCGTTTCCTGCGCCGGCAACGGAGGTGCCCCCACATCGATGTCGAGCATCGTCCGGAACCAGGCCTCTTCGCTGACGCATTGGTGCACCATGTGTTCGTGCACGCTGCGCCCGCGCGGGTCGTCGTGCCGGGGACGCACGGGCAGGTCCTCGTCAGCGAACTCGCTCCACACGCTGAGGATCTTCACGCGCTCGGTCGCGTACATGTCGATCAGGAAGTCGTAGGTCATGGCTCGACCGAGCTTACGCCTTCTGGTGGCTCTCGGGGGACTCTGAGCGGGGAATCGTGAGAATGTCGGTGCCGTATCGCTGATCCGCCGTCGCCCTGAGCTCCTTGGTGCCGAGGCCGACCATCGAGCCCAGGCCGCCCGTCGAGTATTCATAGGCGAGGAAGCGCTCCCCGTCATCGGACAGCAGCACGTCCTTGATCTTCCCCAGCACCTCTCCGCCCTCAGTGAGGATCTTCGTCCCCTCGAAATCGTCCAGCGTCGGTTTGCCGCGCAGCTCGGGAAAACTGGCGCGCTCGCGCAGCCCGGACGCGTTCTCGATCGTGACGGCGTCCTTCCCGAACGCATGCACGCTGCTCACGGGGACGACCTGCTTGCTCGTGTATCGATCGCCTTTCATCTCCAATCCGATCAGCCGGCGCTCCGCCGGATCGATCATGACGTCGGTGACGTGCCCGAGCACTTCAGAAGTACTGAGGTCGACGATCGCGATGCCTTTCAGGGAAGAGGCCTTCATGGAGTTCCCCTTTCACTGGCCCAGGCCGCTGGTGGCCGGTGCACATGCCGTCAATACACCTTAACGTATACCCGCAGCCTGAGCTGGAACGGGAGGCGGCCGTCAATGGATGAGGATGCCCTTTGCGATGCGCTCAGCCTGCGCCTTCGTAAACTTCCCGGAGATCAACGCCTCGTCTCCCTTGATCGCCGACCTGACGACGGGCGCAGCGACGAGTTGGCCATCGATGAGAATCGCCATGGGCGCTCCAAGATGTGCGGCCATCGCCTGTCGCATCCTGGCGGCCCCAGCCGCCGTGAACACCACGTCGATCTCGTACGTGGTTCCGCGAGGCATCACGGACGCGCTGACAACATCTCCGTTGGTGACGACCGGTGTCGGGTGCAGGTAAAGGAAGCCGTCGCCGGCCTTCACCTGCTGGAATCCCGGCGCCGGCGTCGTCTCGGCGAGCCGCACCTCGAAGCGGACGGCCGCCAGGAGCGTCGCGTCGCCTCCAAACCAGGCGCGCGAGCCCAGCAGCGCGATCGTCACGAGAATCACGGCAGCCGCGAGCGCCGCCACGCGGGAGGACGCCCAGCGTGAACGCTGACGCGCCCGTGCTCCATCTGTCGCGGCGAGGACCCTGCGGCGGATCTCCACGCGCTGCTCCTCCCGCGCGCACTCGTGCCGTATCGGATCCGCCTCGCGCAGCATCTCTTGAACAGTCATCGGCCTTCTCCTCGATGAGCTCCGAGCACATCCGCCAGCTGACGCCGGCCCTTCGAGAGGTGCCATCGCGCTGTCACACCGCGAATGCCGAGGAGCGCAGCAATCTTCCAAATCGGCAGCTCTTCGAGCTCGTGCATGATGACGACTGCGCGGCGCCGCGGCGGCAGGGCCTCGAGCGCCCGCCACACGGTGCTCCGGGCCAGGAACGCCGCCTCGCCTGAGCTCGTCGAGCGCGGCGAGACCATCGCAGGCGCGTGCCGGTCCCGAACGGCCGCTCGCCGCCATTGGTCGCGCCGGATGTTCACGAGGACGCGAACGAGCCACGCCTCTTCTTGTGTGGGTCCGAGCGGCACGTGGGCCCGAGCCGCCCGCAGGAAGGTTTCCTGCACCAGGTCTTCGGCCTCATCGGCGCGGCCGGCCAGCCGGCGCGCCAGGCTGTAGAGACGGGAGTAGTGGCTGTCGAACAGCGCGGCCAGGCGTTCAGCGGGCTCGCCGGCCGCGGCGGCTGCCAGGGCGTGCGCCATTGCGTTCATATCCCACTAAACGCGCGAGGCGGGCAAGGCGTTGGGGATGGGACCGAGAGGACCGGCGTCTTGAGTACACAGGTCCTCCAGGAGTTCTACGTCCACGTCACACGCAAGATACGTCGGCCGTTGCGGAGAGAAGAGGCGTACAGGATCGTCGAAAGCTGCTCTCGCGTTTGAGCCATGCGATGTGCATTCAGCAATTTACCGACACCCGCCACGATGAACCTCGCGCAAATCGTGTAAGACCTTCTACCGCCGCGCGAAGCGAATCGTCCGAGAAAAAAGTCCTAAGAAGTTCCTAAGCCGCTCGTCCGGCCACGGCAAGAGCAGGCTACGATCGACGTCAGACGGCCTAAACCGTTCACCGAAACGGTGCGGGGGATCCACAGAGGCGGTGGTCGCCTCAGGGGCGCATCCGGGTTCACACCCGGTAGAGGACTTCCAACCTCGAGCCCGTCAGCTAACCCCGTCGGCCCTTGGAAGGAACACCTGTGCCCGAAGAAGGGCTGCTTCCCCAGTTGAAGCGGCTGGTGGTCGGCCGCCCGATTCCGTCCCATCTCGCCCATCACGAACGCTTGTCACGCGCCACAGGACTGGCCGTGCTGTCGTCGGATGCGCTGTCGTCGGTCGCGTACGCGACCGAGGAAGTGCTCCGCGTGCTGGTGCTGGTCGGGGTCGGATCGCTGTGGCTCGCTGGTCCGATCGCCTTCGCCATCGCCCTGATTCTGGCGGTCGTCGTCTTTTCGTATCGCCAGACGATCTATGCCTACCCGAGCGGCGGAGGCGCCTACATCGTCGCCAAGGACAATCTGGGAGAGACAGCGGCTCTTACAGCCGCGGCCTCCCTCCTCATCGACTACGTCCTGACGGTGGCGGTGAGTATCGCGGCCGGCGTCGCCGCGCTCACGTCGGCGGTTCCGCAACTTGATCCATACCGTGTCGAACTGGCGCTCGCCTTCGTGCTGGTCCTGGTCATCGGGAATCTGCGGGGTATTCGCGAGTCAGGCCGTATCTTCGCCATTCCCACCTACTTCTTCGTGGTCGCCATTCTCGCCTTGCTGGCCGTTGGCGCGTGGCACGTGCTCACCGGGACTGTTCATGCCGTCCACACGGTCTCGCCGGTGCAGCCAGAAGGCAAAACGCTGACGCTCTTCCTGCTGCTGACGGCCTTCTCCAACGGCTGTACGGCGATGACAGGCGTGGAGGCGGTCTCGAACGGCGTGCCGGCTTTCAAGCCGCCAGAGTCCCGCAACGCGGCGGCGACGATGCTGATGATGCTGGTGCTGGCGGTAACGATGTTCCTCGGCATCACGCTGCTGGCACACGCATATCAGATCGTCCCGAGCCAAACCGAGACCGTGATCTCGCAGCTCGCGCGCGGCATCCTCGGATCGCGCGGCGTCCCCTACTACCTCGTGCAAGCCGGGACGATGCTGATCCTGGTGCTCGCCGCGAACACCGCCTATGCGGATTTCCCGCGGCTGTCTTCGATTCTGGCCCGAGACGGTTATATGCCCCGCCAGTTCATGAACCAGGGAGACCGGCTGGCCTTCTCGAACGGCATCATCGGCCTGAGTGTGCTCGCGGGCGTGCTGCTCGTCATCTTCGGCGGCGATACGCATGCCCTGATCCCGCTGTACATGATCGGCGTCTTCGTGTCGTTCACCCTCTCTCAGGCCGGCATGGTCGTGCATTGGCGGCGGCTCGGCGGTTCCCGCTGGCGCACGAGCGCGGCGGTCAATGGCATCGGCGCGGTCGTCACGGGTCTCGTCCTTCTGATCGTCGGGGCGACGAAAGCGACCGAGGGCGCCTGGATCGTGATGGTGCTGATTCCGCTCATCGTCGTGCTGTGCCGGACCACCCGTCGGCACTACGCTGGCGTGGCCGCGCAGCTGACGCTCCGCGGCTGGGAGCCGAGCGCGCCCAAAGAGAACACCGTCGTCGTGCCGATCAGTGGGATGCAGCGGGCGGTTGTCGAAGCCCTCGAGTACGCGCGCACGCTCTCCCACGACGTGCGCGCGGTGTACGTGAATATCGATCCAGCGGCGACCGCGCAGCTCCAGGCGCAGTGGTCCCATTATGGCAACGGACTGCCACTCATCGTGCTCGATTCGCCGTACCGCTCCCTGATGGAGCCGCTGCTCGAGTACATCGACCAGATCCGCACCCATCACGCCGGCGACTACCTCACGGTCGTGCTTCCCGAGTTCGTGCCGGCCCGATGGTGGCATCATTTGTTTCATAATCAGCGCGCGTTGCTCATCAAGGGAGCCTTGCTGTTCGCGCCCAACACGGTCGTGACCAGCGTCCCGTTCCATTTGCGACGATAGGTGGCGCGTTGCTCCGCAGCTCGGTGCCCTGCAGTAAGGTAAGGATATGAGGTCCATCCCGCGATGGCGGGATCGGGAAGCGCTGGCCGCGGCCGCCGCGGCGATTGGGCTGGTCACGCTCGCGCTGCGCGTGTGGCTGCACGTCACGAGTCCGGTCATTGCGGCACTCGCGTACCTGCTCATCGTGCTGCTCACCGCGACCGTGTCCCGGCTTCGTGCCGCGGTGGTCATCTGCGTGGCTGCCGATCTGTGTCTGAACTACTTCTTCATGCCGCCGGTGGGAACCCTCACCATTGCGGACCCACAGAACTGGGCGGCCTTTCTGGCGTTCGTGGCCGTGAGTGTCGTGGCGGGCTCGCTCTCCTCAGCGGTGCGCCGTCAGGCGTTGGACGCGACGGCGCGGCGCGACGAACTGGCGCGCCTCTTTGATCTCAGCCGCGACGTTTTGCTGACCACCGACAGCCGCCAGGCGGTCGCGCAGCTCGCAGGGTTCGTCGCTCGTCGATTCGAGCTCGCGCTCGCGGCGATCTGCCTGCCGGCGGGCGGTGACTGGTCGATCCAGTATGCCGGCTCGCTGGAGCTCACCCTGGATGCCGCCATGCTGACGGCCATCTTCGAGCGGGCGGAGCACACGCTGGAATTCGACGCGCGCGCCCGGGCGTATACGGGCCATGAAACGGTCGCCATCGGCGGCCGCGCCGTGCACGTCGTTCCCTTACGGTTCGGGACCAAAGCGGTGGGGCTCCTCGCCGCGGCGGGCGGGACGAGCGATCCGGGAACGCTCGACGCGCTCGCCGGCATCGTGGCGATCGCGATCGAGCGGGCGGAGCTGCTCGAAGCCCGCAAGGCGGCCGACATGGCACGCCAGAGTGAAGCGTTGAAATCCGCCCTCCTGGCGTCACTCGGCCACGACCTGCGGACGCCGCTGACCGCCATTCGGGTGGCCGCCACCAACCTGCAGGCCTCCTGGCTCACCGACCACGACCGCCGCGACCAGAGCGACGTCATCCTCGTTGAGGTGGCACGGCTGCAGCGCTTGTTTCAGAACATTCTCGAGATGGCGCGCATCGACGCCGGTGCGGTCGCGACAGAGAGCCGCTGGGTGCACCCGCAGGAAATCGTCGAAGCGGCCCAGGACCAGGTCGAGCTCGCGCTTCGTTGCCATCCACTCGACGTCCAGTGTCAGACCGACGAAGCCGTGCGACTGGACCCGCGCCTCACCGCTGCGGCGTTGGCGCAGGTGCTCGAAAATGCCGCGCGGTACTCGCCGGCTGACGCGCCGATCGCCGTCTCCGCCGCGCTGTCGGCCGACGGGCTGGTGCTGACGGTGCGCGATCGGGGCGCCGGGATCGACGCCCGCGATCTCCCACACCTGTTCGAACGGTTCTATCGCGGTGTCGAGGCCACACGTGTCGCGGGCACCGGCATGGGGCTCGCGATCGCGCGCGGACTGCTGGCGACCGAGGGCGGCCGCATCTGGGCGGAGAACTGTCCGAACGGGGGCGCTCAGTTCACGATCGCCGTGCCGGCCGAGCACAGGACCGTTCCGGCGGAGGCTTCCTCATGACGACATCCGCGCGGATTCTGCTCGTCGACGATGAAGTGTCGATCCAGCGGGCGGTGGCGCCATTGCTCCGGTCACGCGGGTATGAAGTCGAGACGGTCGCGAGCGGTCAGGCGGCCTTGACGGCCATCGACGCGCGGATGCCGGATCTGATCGTGCTGGATCTTGGACTGCCGGACCTCGAGGGTGTCGAGGTCTGCCGGCGCGTCCGCCTTCACTCGCCGGTGCCGATCATCGTGCTGTCAGCCCGGGGGGCCGAGCTGGACAAGGTCGACGCGCTCGAAACGGGTGCCGACGACTACGTCACGAAGCCCTTCGGTCCTGACGAGCTCGTCGCGCGCATCCGCGTGGCGTTGCGGCGCGTCGCCGCAGGCGACGACCCTCCGGGCGGGCGGGTGCGCATCGGCGATCTCGAGATCGACTACGATCGACACCACGTCCTGCGCGGCGACGAGGAGATTCATCTCACGCCAAAGGAGTTCGATCTGCTCGCGCTGCTCGCTCGCAACGCCGGCCGCGTGCTGACCCACCGCGCCATCCTGAAGGCGATCTGGGGCCCGAACGCCGTCAGCCAACCCGAACACCTGTGGGTGCTGATGGCGCAGCTTCGCAAGAAGATCGAAGCCGACCCGTCGAGGCCGCGGTTTCTCCTCAACGAGCCCTGGGTGGGCTACCGCTTCAATTCTTAAGGGACTTTTCAGCGACTCTTTCGGCGACTCCCAGGGCGACCGCCTCTATCGTAGGAGCGTGAACGATCGAAGCAGACCGGCTTCGGCGCTTGCGCTGCACGTGCTGGCCACAACGCCCGACGGGACCCAATCGGCGCTCGAACTGGCCGCGCGCCTCATCGACGACACCGACGCGCAGCTCGTCGTCCTCGTTCCGCGGTATCCGAGCGCGCGACCCGGTGCCTCGGACGAATCCGATGTCGACGTCTATCGGGCGCTCGCGGCGCGGCTGGGCGTTCAGGCCACCGTGATCGGGTGTGTCTGTCGCAGGCTCGACGACATCGTCCGCCAGATGCTGGGGCGGTCCTCGCTCATCATTGTCGGCGGCGCACGCCGGCTCTGGTGGCCGTCGCGCGAACAACGCCTCGCCGACCGATTGATGACGGCCGGCTATCCGGTGCTCTTCTCCTGCCGTCACACCACGTCGGGAACCCGGACGCTCGCCGCAAGCGCGCTATGGCCGGCGATCATCCTGACGCTGCTCAGCGTCACCGGTCCGGTGCACGCACAAGAGAATAGCTCGACCCCTGCTCCCGCGGCAGCACGCGCGGACACCGCCGGTGCCACGGCAAGTCCGCTCGCCGATGTGCTGTTCGGCGCGACACTCGAGACCTTCTATGAATATGACGGCAACAGGCCGCCCGATCGCGTGCTCCCCCTGCGCGCGTACGACACGCGCGCGAACACGTTCGGGATTCAGCAGGCCGCGATCGTTCTGGAGTTGCCGGCCGACGTGGCCGACGGCCGCCGCTTCGGCGCACGCCTGGATCTGCAGTTCGGGATGGCCACGGACACCGTGCAGGGGAGCCCGGCCAATGAGCCCAGGCCGGCGGCCTATCGCAATCTCTGGCAGGCGTACGGCACGTACATCTTCCCGCTGAGGCCGCGCGGGCTGCAGGTCGACGTCGGAAAATACGCCTCCACCCTGGGATACGAAACGAACTACGCGAAGGACGACCAGACGTTCTCACGCGCGCTCTTGTTCGATTTTCTGCCGTTCTACAACACCGGCGTGCGGGTCACCTTTCCGGTGAACGCCCACCTCTCGCTGGTCTACATGCTGTCGAACGGCATCCAGGAGACGGAAGACTTCAACAACTTCAAGTCGAGCCAGTTTGCCGCGGTGCTCAAGCCGACCGGCGCGATCACCTGGGTGCTCAACGGCTACATCGGTCAGGAGCAGCGCGACAATGGCCGGCCTGGCGAGCCCGATGGCTTCTTCAAGGTCTTCGACACCTACGCCACGATCGTGCCGCGCCCGAATCTGACCCTGGCGATCGACGTGAACCACACGTCGAATCAGGTCATCGAAGGAGGCGCGCGAACCTCGCTCGACGGCGCCGCCGCGTACGTGCGGTATCAGGCGACACACGCCACGGCGGCCGGCCTTCGTTACGAGCACCTCGCCGACTCGGGACTGTTCACGGGCGTCCGGCAGACGGTCCAGGAGGCGACGGCCACGCTGGAGCGCCGGCTGTCCGATGGATTTCTCGTCCGCGCGGAGATCCGCCGCGACTGGTCCAGCAGCGCGTTCTTTCCCGGGCCGCTCGGCGCGGCCGATCCCAGGCCGTTCGAGAACACCGCGCTCGTGGGTTGCATCTGGTGGTTCGGCAACAAACAGGGAGCCTGGTAGGAGCGCTCATGGTGCTGGCGGGCATGGTGTTGTTGGCGCTGCTCACGTTTGCGGCGTTGTCTGGATTCATCGTCCTGTGCGATCGCATCTAATCGATGAGGTGGGCCATGACCATCCTGTCACTCATTCTGAGCATCGCCGCCGCCGTGTACCTGCTGTACGCGATGCTACGCCCAGAGCGCTTCTGAGAGACGATGAGTACCCAATATCTCGCGGTGACGTTCACGATCGTGCTGGCCGTGGCCACCAGCGTTCCGCTGGGACGCTACATCTACGACGTGTTCTCGGGACAGCACACCTGGCTCGATCCCATCTTCCGGCCGATCGAACGGCTCGTGCTGCGCGCATCCGGCGTCGACGCAGCCGTTGCGCAGGACTGGAAACGGTATTCGGCCTCGCTGCTCCTCTCAAACGTGGTGATGTGGCTGATTGGCTTCGCCATCCTCGAACTGCAGGGCCACCTCCCACTCAATCCCGATCACATCGGCGGCATGGAGCCGACGCAGGCCTTCAATACCATCAGCAGCTTCGTCACGAACACGAACCTGCAGCACTACGCCGGGGAGACGAGCCTCTCGTACTTCTCACAAATGTTCGTCATCACGTTCCTGCAGTTCGTGACGGCGGCAACGGGCGTGGCCGCCTGCGTCGCCGTCATCCGCGGGCTCGCCGGCGATCGTCTCACGGCGCTCGGGAATTTCTACGTCGACGCGACACGCGCAGCGGTCCGCCTGTTCCTGCCGCTGGCGCTCGTCGTGGGAGTGTTCCTGCTCTGGCAGGGAGCGCCGATGACGTTCAAGAGCGCGCTCCACGCAACGACAGTGGAAGGCGCACCGCAGACGATTGCGAGAGGTGTCGTGGCCGCCGAGGTGGCCATCAAGCAGCTCGGGACGAACGGCGGCGGCTACTTCAACGCCAACTCGGCGCATCCCTTCGAGAATCCGACGCCGCTCACCAATCTCGTCGAGACCTGGGCGATCCTCGTGATTCCGATGGCGATGGTCTGGGCACTCGGCGACTTCACGCGCCGGCGCACGCTCGCGGTCGTGGTGTTCACCGTGATGCTGGCCATCTACGTCCCGATGGTGGCGATCGCCGTTGGCCAGGAGGCGCACGGGAGTCCGGCGATCGCCGCGATGGGCGTCAGCCAGACAGCCGGGTCGATGGAAGGCAAGGAAGTACGGTTCGGCTCCGGGCTCTCCGCGCTGTGGGCCGTCAGCACCACGGTCACCTCCAACGGCTCGGTGAATGCCGCCCAGGACTCCCTGACACCGCTGACCGGTCTCATGGCGATGATCGGGATGTGGCTGAACAACATCTTCGGCGGCGTGGGAGTCGGCTTCCTCAACATGATGATCGTCATCATCGTGACGGTGTTCATCGCCGGGATGATGATTGGCCGGACGCCGGAATTCCTGGGGAAGAAGGTCGAAGGCCGGGAGATGAAGCTCGCCAGTCTGGCGCTCCTCTGGCATCCGCTGGCCATCTTGATCGGCACCGCAGTGGCCTGTGCGGTATGGACCTCGACCGCGCATCCGGACGCGGCGCTCGGCTGGCTGCACAATCATGGTCCACACGGATTTTCGGAGATGCTTTACGAGTTCTCGTCATCAGCCGCCAACAACGGCTCCGGGTTCGAGGGGCTCGGCAACAACACGCCGTTCTGGAACATCTCCACGGGCCTGGTCATGCTGCTCTCGCGCTATATCCCGATCGTCGCGCCGCTCGCGCTCGCCGGCTCGCTGGCCGCCAAGCCAGCCGCCCCGGAGACGGCTGGCTCGCTCCGCGCCGACACACCAACGTTCGGATTCACGCTCTGGGCGGTCATCATCATCCTCGGCCTGCTGATGTTTCTGCCGGTCGCGGTCCTCGGTCCGCTGGCCGAATACCTGGCGCTGCACTAGGAGACGGACGTATGGGGAAGGAGCTCAGGCACGCGGTCGCGTTCACGGCGCTGACCATGCTGCTCTTCGGCGGCGCCTATCATGGCGTCCTCTGGGTGATCGGCCGGGTCGCCTTTCCCGCGCAGGCGGAGGGCAGCGTCATCCGCCGGGCCGACGGGACCGTGGTGGGATCGGCGCTCGTCGCGCAGCGGTTCGTCGAGCGGGGCTACGTTCATTCCAGGCCTTCGGCCGTCGAGTACGACGCCGCCTCGACGGGCCCTTCGAACAACGGCAGTGCCAATCCGGAGCAGATCGCTCTGGAGCGGAAGCGCCTTCAGGCGGTCATGGCGGAAGACGACGTCAAGGCGGCCCAAGTCCCTTCCGAGCTGATTACCGCGAGCGGCAGCGGCATCGATCCGGACCTGCCGCTTGCTGGCGTCGACGTCCAAGTTTCACGGATAGCGGCGGCGCGGCATGTGCCGGCCGCGCGCATCCGCTCGCTCATTGCGGCACATGCCGACGCGCCCACGTGGGGGTTTCTCGGCTGCGCGCGTGTGAACGTGCTCGAGTTGAACCTCGCCTTGAACGAGGCGTTCGGCCCGCCACCAACGAGCCACTGACGGCACACCCTGATGACAGACCACTCGCACGCCCGATCGCTGTGGGATTCGCGGATCGTCCGGCAGGCTGCCTGGGATTCGCTGAGAAAGCTCGATCCACGGGTGCAGATCAGAAATCCGGTCATGTTCATCGTCGAAGGGGGCAGCCTGCTGACGACGATCGTCTTCGTCCAGGAGCTGCTCGGAACGGCCGGGTCGAGGTTGTTCACCGGACAGGTCGCGTTCTGGCTCTGGTTCACGGTCATCTTCGCGAACTTCGCGGAGGCGATGGCCGAAGGTCGCGGCAAAGCGCAGGCCGACACCCTGCGCCGGACCCGGACCGAGACGACGGCCAATCGGATCGACGCCGCGGGGCGTGAGGAGATCGTGCCGGCCGCCACGCTGCGGCAAGGCGACCTCGTGATGGTTCGTGCGGGCGACCTGATTCCCTCCGACGGCGACATCATCGAAGGCGTCGCCTCGGTCGACGAATCGGCCATTACCGGAGAATCGGCACCGGTCATTCGCGAATCAGGCGGCGACCGGTCCGCCGTCACAGGCGGCACGCGAGTCATTTCGGACTGGATCAAGGTACGCGTGACCTCCGATCCGGGACATACATTCCTCGATCGCATGATTGCCCTCGTCGAAGGAGCCGAACGCCAGAAGACCCCTAACGAGATCGCCCTCACGATCCTTCTCGCCCTGCTCACGCTCGTCTTCCTGCTCGTGGTCGTCACGTTGGAGCCGTTCGCGTGGTATGCGGGGACGACGATCCCGATTCCGGTGCTGATTGCGCTGCTCGTGTGCCTGATTCCCACGACCATCGGCGCCCTCATCTCCGCGATCGGCATCGCGGGCATGGACCGGCTCGTGCAGCGAAACGTGCTGGCGATGTCCGGTCGTGCCGTCGAAGCCGCCGGCGATGTGGATACGCTGCTCCTCGACAAGACCGGCACGATCACGCTCGGCAACCGACAGGCCCACGCGTTCATCGCGCTGAGCGGCATCACTGAACGAGAGCTGGCCGATGCGGCGCAGCTGGCCTCGCTCGCTGACGAAACGCCGGAGGGGCGCTCGATCGTGATTCTGGCCAAGGAGCGGTACGGGCTTCGCGGACGGGAACTGGCTGGCACCAATGCCGTCTTCGTCCCCTTCAGCGCCCACACGCGGATGTCAGGGATCGATTTGGACGGCCGGCGGATCCGGAAAGGGGCCGCGGACGCAATGGCCCAGTACGTCGCGGCCGGTGGTGGTCCGATCCCGGCGGAGCTGCAGCTGGAGGTCGATCGCATCGCCCGGTCGGGGGGCACGCCGCTCGTCGTGGCGGAGCCGACCCGCGTGCTCGGCGTCGTCCATCTCAAGGACATCGTCAAGGGCGGGATCCGAGAGCGGTTCGCCCGGCTTCGGGCGATGGGGATCCGCACGGTGATGATCACCGGCGATAACCCGCTCACCGCGGCAGCCATTGCCGCCGAGGCGGGGGTGGACGATTATCTCGCACAGGCGACGCCCGAGCACAAGATGCGGCTCATTCGCGAACAACAGGCCGAGGGCAAGCTCGTCGCCATGACGGGCGACGGCACGAACGACGCCCCGGCGCTCGCGCAGTCGGACGTCGGCGTGGCGATGAATACCGGGACGACCGCCGCGAAGGAAGCCGGCAACATGGTCGATCTCGATTCGAACCCGACCAAACTCATCGAGATCGTCGAGATCGGCAAGCAACTCCTGATGACGCGTGGCGCGTTGACGACGTTTTCGATTGCCAACGATGTCGCGAAGTATTTCGCGATCGTCCCGGCGATGTTCATCCTGGCCTTCCCTCAGCTCGGCGTGCTGAATATCATGCGGCTCGCGACCCCCGAGTCGGCGATTCTCTCGGCCGTGATCTTCAATGCGCTTATCATCATCGCGTTGATTCCCCTCGCGCTGCGAGGCATCACGTACCGACCACTCGGCGCGGCCGCGCTTCTCCGTCGCAACATGCTGATCTATGGCGCCGGCGGGATCGTGCTCCCGTTCGTGGGTATCAAGGTGATCGACCTGCTGCTCGTCGCCGTCCACCTCGCCTGAGGAGGATCATGTCCACTTCCAGTCCTGACGCGCTGCTGGCGCGTCTCAATGACAGTCAGCGGACACGTCTGCGCGTCTATATCGGCGCCGCGCCGGGTGTCGGCAAGACGTACGAGATGCTGCACGAGGCGCATGATCTGCGCAGTCGAGGCCTGGACGTCGTCGTCGGGTACGTGGAGACGTATGGCCGGCGCGAGACCGAGGCGCAGATCGGCGATCTCGAGCTCATCCCGCGACGGACCGTCGACCATCGCGGCGTCACGCTCGACGAGATGGACGTCGACGCCATCATCCGCCGCAAGCCGCAGGTCGTTCTCGTCGACGAATTGGCGCACACGAACGTGCCGGGCAGCCGGCACGCCAAGCGCTACGAGGACGTCCTCGACCTGCTTGACGCCGGCATCCACGTGATGACGGCCGTCAACATCCAGCACCTCGAGACCCTGAACGACGCCGTCGCACGGGTGACCGGCGTGCGCGTCCGCGAAACGGTCCCGGACACGTTCCTCGATCGGGCCGACGAAGTCATCAATGTCGATGCCACGGTCGAGGAGCTTCGGAGCCGGCTCCGCGAGGGGAAGATCTACAAGCCGGACAAGGTCGAGCAGGCGCTGACGAATTTCTTTCGCAAGGGGAACCTCTCGACGCTGCGCGAACTGGCGTTGCGCGCCGTCGCCGACGAGATCGGGGAGAAGGCCGCGAGCTACCGCCAGCAGGAAGGTCTGGAGCCGGCGCTCATTCCGGAGCGCGTGATGGTCTGCATGAGCTCCAACGCACAGGCCCCGCGCGTGCTCCGCACCGGAGCCCGGATCGCTGGCCGGCTCGGCGCCCGATGGTACGCCGTGTACGTCGAAACGCCCGGTGAACGCCCGGGACAGATTCAGCCGGACGATTCAGAGGCGCTCCGGCAGAACATCACGCTGGCGGAAAGCCTCGGCGCAACGGTCGTTCGGGTCAAAGCCGCGCGCGCCGCCGATGGTCTTGTCGCGTTCGCCCAGCGCGAGGGGATCACCCACGTCATCTTCGGCCAGAGTGCCAGGAGCCGCTGGGAAGTGCTGTGGCACGGCTCCACCTTGAACAAGTTCCTGAGCTCAGTGCGCGATGCCGCGGTCCAAGTCGTGCCGTTCGAGGATCTGTCGAGTGCACTGCGGTCCAAGTAGTGTCCGTGAACGATTGCGCGCGGACTTCCGTTATGCGCCGCCGTGTCGCCCGAGCCAGCCGAGGATTGCTGCGATGCTCCCTCTCGCCAGCGCGACGCTGGTGTCGGCGGCGCCGTAGTACAAGTTGAGGCCGTCGCCGTCGGCATCGAGCGTGTACCCGCACGGAAACGTCACGTAACCGACGTCGCCTTCACGTTCATAGGACGTTTCAGGTCCGAAAATCCACGAATCCCCGCGTAACACACACTCTTGCGCCGTCTCCAGGTCGAAGAGCGCTGCCCCAAGCCTGTACAAACAGCCCGCCGCCGTCCGTCTGACGCCGTGGTACAGCAGCAGCCATCCGCGCGACGTCTCGATCAGCGGCGGCCCCAGCCCAACGCGGTTGGCATCCCACCATGACCCGCGGCGCGCCGGCATCACCAGCCGATGCCCGCCCCAGTTGCGGAGGTCCGGCGAAAAGGATATCCAGATGTCTGCGGAGGGATCAGTCCATGGGCGGTGAAGAAGAGCGAAGCGACCGTTGACGCGACGCGGCAGGAGCGCCGCATCCTTGTCGTCTGGCTGCATCACCATGCCGTAGCGCTCAAATCTTCGGAAGTCCGTCGTCAACGCCAGCGCGACTCCGGGGCCTCCTCTGCTGAACGCCGTATAGGTCACGGCGTACTTCCCAAGCTCGTCGATGAAGGTGATCCGCGGGTCTTCGATCCCCCACAATTCTTCCGGGTGTCCTTCGGGATCCGGCCACAGCGTAGGTTCCGGATCGATTCGCCAGCCGTCGACGCCGTTGTCGGAGCGCGCGGCGCACAGATGCGAGTGCCCTCGCCGATCCTCGACGCGGCAGAGGAGCAGGGTACTGCCGTCAGCAAGGCGCGTCGCGCCAGGGTTGAAAACGGAGTGTGCGGGGTACGGCCAGTCGGCCGCCGTCAGAATGGGGTTGTTGGGGTGCCGTTCGAAGAGCACGTCGTAATGCACGGATGGAATCATGTGGTGAGCTGCAAGGTGGGGGCGGACGTCGGCACGGACTGGACCACAGGCCGAGATGCCGCGCGCATCTCGCACAAGGCCATCAGGAACGAGAGGGTCGACTCTGCCCCCTGGTTACGGTTGACGCGGTCGGCATGAAGGCCATCCCGACAGCCACCCGTCGCGGGATCGTAGAGCCATTGCTGCAGTGCGTTCTGACCGAGGAACCACTCGAAGGCGCGAGCACCGTGCTCCATCCAATCGGGGTTGCCGTCGACGCCGTAGGCGGTGAGGCACGCCGACGTGACGGTGCAGGCTTCAACGGGCTGCTGGTCGAATGGCGCCGGTTCCCCGCCGCGGGCGAGGAATCCGTTGCAGCCAATCGGGGCAAAGTCTCCCTGTTCGGACAACTGCACCGACACCAGCCATCTCAGCGAACGCAGACCGGCATCGACGATGTCGGGCCGATGCATGCGCGTTCCAGAGAGGATCAGGCTTTGTGAGAGCCGCGCATTGCAGTACGTGGCGGAATCCTCGAACCACGTCCAGTCCTGCCCGCTCGACTGCTGAAAGAGGCCAAACAGGCGCGTCGTCAAATCGTGGCGCAAGGCTTCGACGGAGCTCTCACCCTGGAAGGCCGCCAGGTACTCGTCGATCCCGAGGAGCACATACGCCCATGCTCTCGGGCTCGTGAACGTCATCGCGGCAGGCAATGCGGCGTGAAACAGGTCGCCCGCAAGGCTCTGGTGCCCCGGATCGTTGGCGCGACCGACGACGGCGCCGAGCGCCCACACCGCCCGGCCATGGCTGTCTTCGGAGCCTTTGGCCTCGAGCCACTCCCTCCCGTACGAGAGAAAGTTTCGGAAGCGTCCCGACGTCCGGCTGAACGCGAAATTCACGAATCCGAGATACCGCGACACCAGCCCGGACACGGCCGTCGGGTCATCGGTGCCCGCCTCCTCGAGGAGCGTGACGAGGAGGAGCGCTCGCGCGTTGTCGTCGAGGCAGTACCCGTCTTCGTACCGCGGAATGCTGAACGCCGCGTGCTGGAGGATTCCGGTGTCGTCGGTCAGCGTGCGCACGTGTCTGAGGTCGATCTCGGGCCATCCCGCAGGACGGCTGCCGAGCGTCTCCGCTGTGGACGAGGTCCGCCGGCGATGTGTGTCGTTGGCCAGGGCGCGCGAGAACATTTCGACGTACCGCCGCGCAACGGCCGGCCACGTCATCTCCCGCCCGTGCGCGGCCGCGCGTGCGCACATCGTTCTGTACCGAAGCGGCTCGCGCCCGAGCGCGATGACCTCGCGTGCGATGGCGCCCGAGTCCCGCCACGGCACGAGTACCCCGCGGCCGTCGGCCAGCAGTTCGCGCGCGTACATGTACGGAGTGGAAATGACCGCCTTGCCCGCGCCGACAGCATACGCGAGCGTACCCGAGGTGATTTGCTCGGCGTTCAGGTACGGCGTGATGTAGATATCCGCGGCTGACAGGAACTCTGTCAGTTCCGGCTGGCTCACGAAGCGGTTGTAAAACATCATGCTGCCGCCGACACCGAGGTGTCGGCCTCGTGCCTCGAGCATCAACCGATAGGCTTCGCCCTCACGTTCGAGGACGTGAGGATGCGTTGCGCCCAGCACGAGGTAGACCGTGTCGGGATTCGCGGCAAGAATCTCGCGCATCCCATCGATCACGTATTCGATGCCCTTGTCAGGAGAGAGCAATCCGAAGGTCAGGATGACGGTCTTTCCCTCCAACCCGAGGCGTCTCTTGCTGCCGGCATCGACCGGAACGTCTGGAATCCCGTGTGGAATCAGATCAATCTGGTCCGAACCAATGCCATGTACCCGCGTCAGCAGTTCCGCGCCGATCTCGCTCATCACGACGAGCCGCTCCGACAACCGCGCCAACTCGTCGATCACCGCGCGCTGAGACGGATTCGGATTGGACAGGACCGTGTGGAGCGTCGTGACGATCGGCATCCGGAGGTGTTGCAACAACTCGAGCAGATGCGCGCCGGCTTTGCCGCCGAAGATCCCGTATTCGTGCTGGACCGACAGGACGTCGACCTGGTTGACGTTCAGAAAATCCGCCGCTCGGCGATACGAACTCAGGTCGTTCTGGGCGATTTCGAACCGGACGCGCGAGGGGTACGTGTGGCGGCGCCCTGGGTCATTCATGGCGACGACGAACCCGTCGGCGTTGGGCAGTTGTTCGAGTAGTGCATCCATCAGGTGGGTGGTGAACGTCGCGATGCCGCACTGGCGCGGGAGGTGGTTTCCGAGCATCGCGAATCGCCTCAGTTGACCACCGTTGCTCATACCGGCTATCTGGTCCGCGGGGCTGAGCGCGGGCGCAGGCAGCACCCGGTCGAGCTCTGCAATCCGCTTCAGGGCCGCGAGGCGCAATCCCTGCGAATCACGCGCGATCTCTCGCTCGCCCTCACGCTCGAGGTCGGGTGCCCGGCGATCCAGTGCCACGACGAGATCGAGAAGATCCTGTCTGATGATGTCGTGTGATGTGGTCTTCATGAGGCAGTAATCACAGCGTACGTCTTCAGACGCTCATCTCGCTGTTCAAACCAGGACAGATCGGCCCGGTGGACCTCAGTTGGAGTCGAGCGTGTTCGCGTCCCGGATGTCGCGCAGGGCTCGCCGCATATCTTCGACCACCTTCATCCCGCCGAGCGTCGACTCCAGCGCGTCGGCGGTGGCCTGCACGGCCTCTACCGCGGCGTGACGAGCCGTTTCGGCTGCCACTCGCGCCTCCTCAGCTGCAATCCGCGCGATCTCGCCGGCCTCCCGCAGACGCTCACGCTCCTCACGAAGGGCGTCGAGCGCGTGGCGGTGCTCGTCGCGGATCTCTCGTGCTTCTTCGGCGAGCCGTCTGAGTTCCTCCGCCTCGCGCCTGACGAGCTCGGCAGACACGCGTTGCCCTTCGGCCACTTGCCGGGTTCCCTCATGCTGTTCGCGCACGCCCTCCGCGTGCTGCCGACGCTGCTCGGGCTGGCTCTGGTCGTTGGGCATCTGGGTCCTCCTCTCGATCACTCGGCCGGCAGCGCCGCGGCGCCCTCCTCGAGCGGCAATCTACCTGCAGTCTCTCTAATATGTCGGACGGCGCCGGAAAATGCTGTGCTCAACGGAACGCCTGGGAGCGGCCGGCGCAGCGTGCGTCGAGCAATCAGGGGTGGCAGCGCACACGGACCAGTTCAGCCTCATGTTCGTCGGCCTCACCGCAGGCGGCAGCATCCGGTGTGCCGCTGGCGTCGATGGTGGGCACTCCTCGGGCGCGACGTGGTCGGAGCGCCGCTCATGCGTCAGTCCAGACCCAGTCCCGGATCTCTGGGAGGTCTTCGAACTGCTCGCGCGTGTAGGCCTGGTGCTTCGCGAGCATCTGCTGACACCAGTCGATCAGCGGACCGGCCTGCGGGTACCCGGAGCGCCGGAGCGCTTCGATGCACAGGTGAAAGCGACTCATCTTGTTACGGACCACCATGTCGAATGGCGTGGTCGTCGTTCCCTCATCGATGAACCCGCGCACGTGGAAGCGCTCCGCGTGCGTGCGCCCGTGGAGGATTGCATGGACGGCGCGCTGGTACCCGTGAAAGGCAAAGATGACAGGTGTGGCCGTGGTGAAGAGCTCGAGGAACCGCGCCTCTTCGAGTCCGTGAGGATGCACCAGCCGCGGTGAGAGACACATGAGATCCACCACATTGACGACGCGCACCTTCAGGCTCGGGGCGTGCTGGCGCAGGAGCCAGGCCGCGGCGATGATCTCCAGCGTCGGAATGTCGCCGGCCGCCGCCAGCACCACGTCCGGCTCACCAGCCGCCTGCGTGCTCGCCCACGACCAGGTGCTCGCACCGGCCGCACAGTGCGCCACGGCGGCGTCCATGTCGAGCCACTGGAGTTGCGGTTGCTTGTCGATGACGATCAAGTTGACGTAGTTGCGGCTCCGGAAGCAGTGATTGGCGACCGAGAGCAGGCAATTGGCGTCGGGCGGCAAGTAGATGCGCGCCACCGTCCCCTTCATCGCCAGCACGGTGTCGATGAGGCCAGGTCCCTGGTGGCTGAAGCCGTTGTGATCGTTGCGCCAGCAGGTCGACGTCAGCAGGATGTTCAACGACGGGACCGGGACACGCCAGGGGAGCTCCAGGGATTTTTCCAACCACTTGGTGTGCTGGACCGTCATCGACGCCGACACCATCGCAAAAGCTTCGTAGGTGGCGAACAGGCCGTGGCGGCCGGTCAAGAGATAGCCCTCCAGCCAGCCCTGACAGAGGTGCTCGCTGAGCACTTCCATCACCCGGCCATCGGCCGCGACATGGTCGTCGATCGGAATGATGGTGCCGAGCGAACAGCGGTTCTCGACATCGAAGACATTGCCCAGCCGGTTGGAGTTGGTTTCATCGGGACAGAACAGCCGGAATCGGCCGGGTGGCTCCGCCGTCGCCCTGAAGAGATCGCGCATCAGTTTGCCAAGCTGGCGGGTGGATTCGTGACGCTCGGTGGCTGGCTTGGTCACCGGGATCGCATACGCGCGGACATCGGGTAAGTCCAGATCCACGGTAAGCCGACCGCCGTTGGCGTGCGGATTCGCGCCCATTCTGCGATCCCCCTTGGGCGCCAGGCGGCTCAACTCGCCCACGAGTCGGCCATTCTCATCGAAGAGCTCCTCCGGTCGGTAGCTCCGCATCCACGCTTCGAGCATCCGGCGGTGCTCAGGGTCCTCCTTCACGTTGGGCAGTGGAACTTGATGGGCCCGGAACGTCCCCTCGACTGGCAGCCCCCCGACCGATTTCGGCCCGGTCCATCCTTTGAGGCTGCGCAAGACAATGAGCGGCCAGCTGGTCGCATTCGAGACACCGGACGCGTTCGCCTCCTCCGCGATGGCCTCGGCCGCAGCCGGCTGGTCAGGGTACGGCGGCCGCACCGACAGACCGTGGGTGCGGGCCTCATGCTGAATCCCGCGGATCTTTGCGTAGCAGGCGTCCAGCGTCGTGGCGAACGCTTCATGCATCAGCAGCGGATCGACGCCCTCAACCCAGTGCACGTCGTACCCTTCCGCCTGGAGGAGCTTCTGGATCTCCTCGTCGCGCGCCCGGCCGAGCACCGTCGGCCCCGAAATCTTGTAGCCGTTCAGGTGGAGGATCGGGAGCACGGCACCGTCTGTCGCCGGATTCAGGAACCTCACGCTCTTCCACGAGCCGGCGAGCGGCGCCGTTTCGGATTCGCCGTCGCCGACAACCGCGACGGCAATCAGGTTCGGGTTGTCGAAGACGGCGCCAAACGCGTGCACCAGCACGTAGCCGAGCTCACCCCCTTCATGGATGGAGCCTGGGGTCGTGACGCTGTCATGGCTCGGGATGCCCCCGGGGGTTGAAAACTGGCGGAACAGCCGGCGCAGACCCGCGGTGTCCTGCGACACGTCCGGATAAATTTCCGAGTAGGTCCCTTCCAGATAGACATTGGCCACAATGGCCGGGCCGCCGTGCCCCGGGCCGGTCAGATAGATGACGTCAGCCCCGGTGTCCTGAATCAGGCGATTCACATGCACATAGATGAAGCTGAGTCCCGGCGAGGTGCCCCAGTGACCCAGCAGCCGAGGCTTGATGTGCTCGGGCCGGAGCGGCTCGCGCAGCAGGGGATTTTCCTGCAGGTAGATCTGGCCGATCGTCAGGTAATTCGCAGCCTGCCAGTAGCGGTGCAGGTTCTGCACACGAGCCGGATCGAGTGTGGCCATCAGCTTATTCTCCGCGGCGAACGAACAGCGCGCCTGGTCGGTCTTCACGAGCAACCCGCGTGTTTCTGGACGGACGCCGGGTTGTGCCACTCGTCGGCGGCGGCCATGATCTGGTCGGCTTCGAGCGGGCCCCACGTGCCCGGTTCATAGACGTGCAGCGGCGTCGCCTGTCCAAGCACCGGGTCGACCACGCGCCAGGCGGCTTCGACGGCCGCCTCTCGCACGAAGAGTGTCGCATCGCCCCGAACCGCGTCCCCCAGCAGACGCTCGTATGGCGTCATGTCATCGCCGGCGACCTGACGCACGAGAAGTTCGACGGCGTCGCCGGCCATCGTTCCACCGGGCCGCTTGACTCGCGCACCGAGCGAAATGGAGATGTCGGGGCTGAGCCGAAAGCGCACGTAATTGCCCTCGCGTGCCGGCGGCGCGTCGAAGACGGGGTGTGGCGGGCACTTGAAGAGCACCCGTATTTCAGTCGCGCTCAGAGGCAAGCACTTGCCGGCACGGATGTAGAAGGGCACGCCCGTCCACCGCGGCGTGTCGAGAAAGAGCCGGACGGCGGCGAATGTTTCGACGCGTGAATCCGGCGCGACGCCCTCCTCGCGACAGTAGCCGCGAAACTGCCCGCGGATGACATCCGTCGTGGCGAGCGGCCGCATCGCGCGAAACGCGCGCTCTTTCTCGTCTCGAAGCCCGTCGCGCTCACCATCGGGGGGAGCTTCCATGGTGAGCAGGGCCACAACCTCCAGCAGATGGTTTTGCACGACATCGCGGATCGCGCCGACCTCTTCGTAAAATCGACCGCGGCCGTGCACCCCGATCTCTTCGGCCATCGTCACCTGCACGCTGTGGACGTGCTGGCGATTCCAGATCGGTTCCAGGAACGCATTGGCGAAGCGGAAGTACAGAAGATTCTGCACCGGTTCCTTGCCCAGATAGTGGTCGATCCGGAAAATCGCCGATTCGGGAAAGGATCGATGCAAGGTGCGGTTCAGCGCCTGCGCGGAGGAACAGTCGCGGCCAAACGGCTTTTCGACGACGACGCGCGCGCCGTGATGGCGGTCCACACCGACCAGTCCGTCGGCCACCGTCGCGAAGAGCTCTGGGGGAATCGCGAAATAGTAGAGCGGACGCGACGCGCGGCCCAGAGCGGCGTGGAGCTGCCGGAACGTCCCAGGATCGCGGTAGTCCCCGTTCACGAAGTGCAGGTGCGCCGACAGCGCCGCAAACGCCCGCGCATCCAGGCCGCCATGGGCGGCAACGCTCTCCCGGGCCCGGGCCCGTAGCCCATCGAGGTCCAGCGCTGATTTCGCCACACCGATGATCGGCATCTCGAAGTGGCCGCCGCGGATCAGTCTTTGAAGCGCTGGAAATATCTGCTTGTACGCGAGGTCTCCCGTCGCGCCAAAGAACACGAACGCATCGGAGCTCTGGACGGTGGATGGCATCTCTTATCCGACAGCCCCTATCATCCGTGACGGCGCGTGGTGCGACCGTGCTGTTTGGCACACGGTCCGCCGCCGCAACTTGGCGTGCCGGATGCTGCGACCAACTCACCCCAGCCACGACACCACCATCCCGACCACCGCAGCCGCCATCGCGAAGGTGATGAGCCCCCGCCCCATCATCTGGATAAGGCTGAGGCGCCCGGGCTTTTTCACGTCCGGAGACGAGGGCATGTGCCGATCAGACTGATGGTCCCCTGAGCCGCCCACCTCTGCGGATCCTGTACAGAAGCGTACAGCTTTCCGTGCACGTTATCACCCAGACTGGAAGAACGTCATCTCGCGCGGGACCAATCGGCTGAGCGCATCGCGCAAGCGGTATCAACAAAGGAGGACCTCTCATGGCCGCGCAGCAATCGGCGGAATGCGCCCACGCGCCGTGCAAGTGCCACGTGCCGAAGGGCGGACAACACGCACGCTACTGCAGCGAACACTGCAAAGAGAAGGGTGAACAGATCGAGCTGCGCTGCGACTGCGGCCACGCGGAATGTCGCTAGCGCGACACTGAGGACCAGGCCAGCACCGCGAGACAACACCGCCGCCGCTACTCGAGGAAGCGGCGACTGGGTCAATCACATATGACGGAGGTGTCCGATCGCCTGACGAGCCCGCAGCCTCCCTCTACACCGTCCTCGCTGGCCCGAGCGGTCCTGCAGATCCTGTTCATCGTCATTGTCGTCGCCTTCGCACTGTGGGTGCTCTACACCGTCGCATCCACTATTCTCATCCTCATCCTGGCAGCGTTGTTCGCGTACGTGATCGCCCCACTCGTTCAGATCGCGCAACGCCCGATTCGCGTGGCGGGTCGGCGGCGTCATTTACCGAGAGGGGCGGCCATTGCGCTCGTGTACGTGCTTCTGGGCGGCGGCGTGTCAGCGGGTGCCGCGGTCCTGCTGCCGAGCACGATCCGGCAGGCCGACGAGATAATCTCGCACGCCCCGGCGTATGCGCAGACATTCGTCACGTGGGAGGAGGGCTGGTCCGGGTACTATGAAGGGCTGCAGCTTCCGCCCGGGTTGCGCCAGACCATCGATCGGACCGTCCACGCCGCAGGCGAGCGTGCGATCGAGTCGGCCCGAGGGTCGATCGTGGGAATCGTACGGCAGCTTCCGGATCTGCCCTGGCTCGTCTTGATCCCGATTTTGGCATTCTTTCTCCTGAAGGACGTGGCCGGCCTCCAGCGCGCCGCCATCCTCGCCCTGCCGTTCCGGAATCGTTTGCGTATGTATCGGCTCTTGGAAGACCTGAATGCCACACTTGAAGCCTACGTTCGCGCGCAGCTTCTCGCCTGTGTGCTCGTGGGCACTCTGTGCGGCATCGCGTTTGCTTTCCTCGGGGTTCCGTACGAGGTGCTGCTCGGCCTTCTCGCGGGCGCGCTGGAATTCATCCCGCTGGTGGGACCGCTGCTCCTGGCAACCATCGCGGCGATCATCGCGGCGATTCAGGCACCGATGCTGGCGCTGTGGACGCTGGGATTCCTGATGGTGCTTCGGGTGATCGAAGACTACGTGATTTACCCACGCCTCATCCGACGAGGCGTCCACCTGCATCCGCTGGCCGTGATTCTCGCGATCCTGGTCGGCGCCCGGCTGTATGGCATCGCGGGCATGTTCCTCGCCGTGCCGGTCCTGGCGATGGCATCAGTCGGATTCCGTCATTGGCTGCAGTGGCACCGGAGCGATGGCCTGGCCGAGATCGGCAGCGCCTGAGGCCTTTCATGGTGCATCTTCCTCGGAACGGCTCGATGATCGGGCTCGTACTCGAACAGGAGGCCGCATGAGCATGCCGTGGCCGGATGGCTTCGCGCGAATTCCCGATGAATCCTGGGTGCGGGAGTCCATCGAGGCGCTGGCGCTGCATTACGACACCGTGGAGAACCATGGCTGGTACGCCAACCTGGATCTCACGGTCGAGCAAGTCGGCGACTTCGTTCGGCGGGGTGACATTCTGGTCGACTACTCAGGCGGGACCGGCATTTTCGCCAGGCGGCTGCTGGATCGGATTGGATCGAAGTCGGTCGGCCTGATCATCGTGGATTCCTCCCCGAAGTTTCTCCGGCTGGCCGTGGAGAAGTTCCGACACGAACCACGGCTGGGGTTCCGCCACATTGGGTTTCTCAAGGACGACCGGCGGCTGGAACGTGTCGACGAAGTCCTGGATGAGGCACTGCTCGCCCGCGGGATCGACGGAGTGATCTCGACCAATGCCATTCATCTGTATTTCGATCTCCCCCAGACGGTCCGCGGATGGCGTACCATCCTGCGCCCGTCCGGGCGTCTGTTCGTTCAATCCGGCAATATCGGGAACCCGCACAAGCCAGACGACGAATGGATCATCGACGAGACGGTCGACGTGATCGAGGCGCGGGCCAGGGACATCGTCAGACAGGAAGCGCAGTATGTGCGCTATCGATCCGCACTGCACGACCTCGCTTACATGTCGGCGCACGATGAGCTGAGGCGGCGGTACTTCCTGCCCGTCCGCCCCCTGCAGTACTACGTCGAGATTCTCCGGCAGGAGGGTTTCGACGTGACGTCTGTTCGGCGTCGACGGGTGCCGGCGCGCGTCGACGAGTGGTACCAGTTTCTCAGCGTGTACCACGAAGGTGTGCTGGGGTGGGTCGGCGGCGCCGAGAAGATCACGCACGTGGCCGCCGCGGAACCGGTGGTCCAGGATCGGCTGGCCTTGATGCGCGACGCCATCGAGCGGGTGTTCGGCGGGGTGTCGGAGTTCGGCGCCTCATGGACCTACATCACGTGCGACCCGCGGGCCTGAGGCCGCGAAGCGCCGCGCGAAGCCGGTGTCACGCCTGAACGACCTCGAATGCGGAACGTGACTGCCGCGGCAGGTCGACGATGAACACGCATCCTCGACCAGGCAGGTTGCGCGCATCGATCCGGCCTTCGTTCGCTTCCGCGCCCCATCGGCTGAACGCGAGACCGAGGCCCATGCCAGTTCGGTCGGCGCCGCGCTGCTCGAAGGGGCGAAAGAGCTCGTTGACATCCCCGCCCGGCAGTCCGCCGCACTCGTCCTGGACCTCGATGCGCACGCGTTCGGCGCTCGCGCCAACCCTGAGCGTGACGCTCGTCCGAGGCCGCGTGAACTTGAAGGCGTTCTGCAAAAGGTTTCCGACCACCGCGGCGAGAACCTGTCTGTCGGCCGCGATCACCAAGCCCTCTTCCATCGGAGCGACGACGAGGCTGACGCCACGGGCGCTCGCCTCAAGGGTCGATGCCGACGCGATCTCGTCGATGAAGCCTGCAACGGCGAAGGGCTCCCGGCTCTGGATGCCCTGCGTGAGACGGACCTCGGCAAGCGAACGTGTAATCAGGGCGTGCGAGGCCAGGAGGCTGCGACGAAGCACGCCGCCCGTGCTCCCCGCCACGCCAACGTTCCCCGTGTTCAGCACCTCGAACGCCAGGAGCGAGGTGTTGATCAAGTTCCGCAGCTCATGGGCGAAGAACCCAAGGCGCTCGCTCGCTCGTGCGGCTTCTCCATCCATGCCTGACTGATTTCGTTCGCGGCCATACTCGGTGACCGCGCCCGCGATCGCATCGTCCAGGCACCGGTTCAGCGTCCGAAAGTCGTCGGTGCTGATGGGAGCCGCCAGCTCGACCGCGAGCTCGGTGATGGCCTGGCAGACGTCGCCGTAGTCGTGCACCACTTGCGACACCGTGAACCCCTGACGCAGGAGGTCGCGCCCATGCCTGGTCGCGCTCCGGCCGATCTCTGGGCTCGTGATTCGGCCGAGACGGAGTGCATCCCTCAGTTGATCCAGGAACACGGGAATCCCGTGGTCGATCTCCGCCGCTGTGGGCGGCGGCAGCGGCCTCGTGGCCACCTGGGCCCTGCACCGCCGGATGATCTCGTCTCGATTGACAGCAATGAATTCGTGGAGCACAGACACGCTCGATTCGCCCCATGGTACGCCTCGAGCTGAACTATTACTGTGCCAAACAGCACACGCGATGAAAGCGCCAGAGGCGGGGGCCTAGCACCCGCCGCCTGCGCTCGGACGAGTCTCCGCGCTGACGGTGTGCATTGCGACACAGACACACACCAACCAGCGTGTCATCCTAGAGCCGTAACCATCAGGAGTCTGGTATGAGCAATACGCGTCCCCTTGTCATGACCGGTGGCCTCGCGGCAGCCGTACTGCAAGACGATGAACAAGACGTCCTCCGATCTGCAGTGTGTCCGATGTGCCACACGTCGGCGAATGTGGCCCAGAGCGCGATCGAGGCCGGCAGCGACTGGCGGTGCGTCAGATGCGGGCAGCACTGGGATGCCGCGCGGTTGGCGGCCGTCGCGGCGTACGCGGCGTGGGTCGTCGATCGCGATCGCGCAGGCAGGCAGGGTGCGGAGGGCGATCACGTCGCGGCCATAATCCACGCTGATGCGACGGTCGAAGGGCTCGGCGGCAGACCGTGACGGCAGCGCCTGGAAGGTGCGGCCCTGATGACGCCCACGCCGGCGTGCCGCCGTACTCGTGTGAGGACGTCATGCCAGCCGCGATGTCCTCCGTTACCCTACGATCGGCGTCTGCGATTCCGCGCGATCCGGCGAATGTCGACGAGCGGTGGAGGGCATGGCTGGCGGATGGCGCTGCTCGTGATCGCGTCGTCCGCGGCAGGATGGCTGTCGTCTTGATCATCGTCGCGTCAGCCCTTGTCATGCTTTACGTCTTACTCGGGCACTGATCGGGTGCTGTCAGTGCTCTGGCATGCGACCCCTGGAGACTGCGCTCGAGGACGGCCTCCGCGCTGGCCGCGGCTCTTCTGGTACAAGGAGGCATGGCGAAACGCGGACGGCCGACGGTACGAATGACGGTGAGCCCCACCGCGAGCGGGCGACGCTCGAGCAGTGGGCGCGACGACGGACCACGCCGCAGGGCCTAGCCCAGCGAGCCAGATCGTCCTGCCGTGCGGCCGGTGGCTCGAATGCCGACGTCGCCGCCGCGCTGCGGATCACGGGCTCATCGGCGGGCTGTCCAAGACGAGTTGTCCAAAAATCCGAGCACGGCTGCCGAAGCGCCGCCCAAGCACCAGCCGCGCGGCATTCGATGTGGACAGTACGCAGCATCGCTTCCCGCTTCGGCTTCGGTCACTGCGAGAGTCAGCGGGCGAGTGTGCGAAACGGTACGGCCACGATCGAGCGTACTGCGATAGGGTGGACGTATGTCTGAACAAAACGGCGATCGAGCCCGGTTTCAGAAGAATCGAAAGCGAAAGCTGCTTCACCGGCAGCGCATTCGTGCATTGGCCGCGACCCTACCTGAACGCGCGCACGACGTTTGTTCGCACGCCGCATCACATGGCGTGCTGGAACCGGGCGGTCCGCTGCGGGCCGGGCATTGATGCAGCCTCTCTCGACGATCGCGGACTCTCGTATCTCGCGTTTGGGCTCGAACAGTCCCGCGCGCTGAGTCGAGCCGCTGCCACGCCGAGACAATCCAAAGGAAGGTCGAGCCATGTTGAAAGAGATCTCGCGCAATCACCTCGTGGGCTTCTGGTTCGCGGCAGTCGCCGTCGCCATTACGTTCATCGTGGCGATGGACGTAAACGTTGCCGTCAGCACGACTGCACTCCTGCTCACCGTATCTCTCGTGCCGCCGGCAATCATGTTCCTCGTGTGGCGCGGTGCCCCACCGCCGACGATTGGGGAAATCCTGTACTCGGTGAACACGCCAAAGACAGATCGCGCCTGATCACGGCTCGCACCCTTGTAACCACGGCGATAGCCACATGCAGATCGGCATCATTGGACTAGGCCGCATGGGCGGCAACATCTCTCGCCGCCTGATGAAGGCGGGGCACCACTGTGTGGTATTCGACACCAACGCCGAGCCACGCGAAACGCTCGCCAGGGAGGGCGCGACAGCCGCCGGCTCGCTCGCCGAGATGATGAAGGCGCTCGAAGACAAGCCGCGCACCGTCTGGATGATGTTGCCCGCCGGCGAGATCACCGAACAGACGGTGGAATATCTCGGGGGCTGCTTGCTCGGGCCGGACGACATCATCATCGATGGCGGGAATTCGTTCTACAAGGACGACATCCGCCGCGCCAAAAAACTGGCCGAGAAACGCATTCGGTACATCGATTGCGGGACGTCCGGCGGCGTCTGGGGTCTCGAGCGCGGCTACTGCCTGATGATCGGCGGCCCGAAGGAGGCTGTGGATCATCTCGACCCGATCTTCGCGGCGCTCGCGCCAGGTCTGGGCGATATTCCGCGCACGCTCGGCCGCGAAAAGGGAACCTCCGCCGAGCGCGGCTACATTCACGCCGGGCCATCCGGTGCCGGACATTTCGTCAAGATGGTACACAACGGCATCGAATACGGGTTCATGCAGGCCTACGCGGAAGGCTTCGACATCCTGCGCAACAAGAACTCGAAGGATCTGCCCGAGGAGGAGCGCTTCAAGCTGAGCGTGCCCGACATCGCCGAAGTTTGGGGGCGCGGCAACGTCATCTCATCCTGGCTGCTGGACCTTGGCGCCGCCGCGCTGGTACAGGATCCGCAGTTGAGCACGTTCTCCGGCTACGTCGAGGATTCCGGCGAGGGTCGCTGGACCGTCGAGGCCGCGATCGAGGAGGGAGTGCCGGCAGACGTGCTCTCGAGCGCGCTTTACGCTCGATTCCGCTCGCGGCAGGACCGCGGTTTCTGAGACAAGATGCTTGAAGCGTCCCGTTGAGCCACGTGGCAGCTGTGGCCTCGCAGCTCCCGCGGTGACTCCATTCCTCAGTACATCCCGCCGCCCATTCCGCCAGCTGACCGGGCCGAGGCCTCCGCCTTGCCGTCCGGCAGCCGCGAAATGACGGCCTCGGTCGTCAGCAGGAGCGAGGCGATCGACGCAGCGTTCTGCAACGCCGAGCGGACCACCTTGGCCGGGTCGATGACTCCCGCGTTCACCAGGTTCTCGTACGCCTCGGTCTGCGCGTTGAAGCCCTCGTCGTCTTTGATCGCCTTCACGCGCTGCACGACGATCGCGCCCTCATGGCCGGCGTTCGTGGCGATCCACCGCATCGGCTCCTCCATGGCGCGGATGACGATGTTGACGCCGAGTTGTTCGTCGCCGTCGAGCCGAAGCTCCTGGAGCGCTTTTCCCGCTCGAAGCAGCGCCACGCCGCCCCCGGCCACGATGCCTTCCTCGACCGCGGCCTTGGTGGCATGCATCGCATCCTCGACGCGGGCCTTCTTTTCCTTCATCTCGGTCTCAGTGGCCGCGCCCACTTTGATGATCGCCACACCGCCCACGAGCTTGGCGAGCCGCTCCTGCAGCTTCTCGCGGTCGTACTCCGACGAGGTGTCCTCGACCTGCGCGCGCAGCTGCTTGACGCGTCCCTCGATGGCCGCAGGCGCGCCCGCGCCCTCGATGATGGTCGTGTTGTCCTTGTCGACCGTGACCTTCTTCGCCTGCCCCAGATCCGCGATTGCGATCGACTCGAGCCGGATTCCCAAATCCTCGGTGACGGCCTTGCCGTTCGTCAGGACCGCGATGTCCTCGAGCATCGCCTTCCGGCGGTCGCCGAAGCCCGGCGCCTTGACGGCCGCCACGCGCAGCGTCCCCCGAAGCTTGTTGACGACGAGCGTCGCGAGCGCGTCGCCCGCGAGGTCTTCCGCGACGATGAGCAAGGGGCGGCCCGCCTGCGCCACCTGCTCGAGCAGGGGCAACAGGTCCTTCATCGCACTGATCTTCTTCTCGTGGATCAGGATGAATGGGTTCTCGAGTATCACTTCCATGCGGTCGGGGTCCGTCACGAAATACGGCGACAGGTAACCCCGGTCGAACTGCATCCCCTCGACCACCTCGAGCGAGGTCTCGAGCGTCCTGGCCTCCTCCACCGTGATCACGCCGTCCTTGCCCACCTTGTCCATGGCTTCCGCGATGATCCGGCCGATGGTTTCATCGTGGTTCGCCGAGATGGTGCCGACCTGGGCGATCATCGAACCGGTCACCGGCCTCGACTGCTTCGCGATCGACACAACGGCCGCCTCTACGGCCCTGGCGATGCCGCGCCTGATGGCCATCGGGTTGGCGCCGGCGGTCACGTTCTTCGCTCCCTCGCGATAGATCGCCTGCGCCAGAACGGTGGCCGTGGTCGTGCCGTCCCCGGCGACGTCGGAGGTCTTGCTCGCGACTTCTCGCACCATCTGGGCGCCCATGTTCTCGATCGGATCCGGTAAGTCGATTTCCCTGGCGACCGTCACGCCGTCCTTCGTGATCGTCGGCGATCCGTAGGGCCGGCTGAGGACGACGTTGCGTCCCTTCGGGCCGAGGGTCACCTTCACGGCATCGGCCAGACCGTTGAC
Source organism: Vicinamibacterales bacterium (assembly GCA_025450765.1). Lineage (GTDB taxonomy): Bacteria > Acidobacteriota > Vicinamibacteria > Vicinamibacterales > CAVVIG01 > JAGWRA01. The sequence goes on from JANWLS010000152.1 coordinate 31,808, forward strand.
GCCGCGGAGAATGGTCTGACGCGACGCGTCGCCGTAGGTAATGCATGTGGCCATGGTCACTGTCCCTTCCTGGTGGTGCGGTCGTTCGCCGTGCCCGCCTTCGGCGCAAGGGCGCTCGCTGTGCTGACGCGCTCAATGGCGGCCAGCACGTCGTCTTCTTTCATCATCAGGCTCCCAACTGGCGTGGATGGACGGATTGTTCGCCGGCGCACGCGCCAACGATCGCCGCCTGCCCCGGTCGATCGAAACATTCCGGCTGTCAGAACACTCTAAGTCTGAGAGTGGGCTGAGGGATGTTCACAACAGCACACACGGCGTGAGGATCGGCCGCCGTCCCTTTCTGCACATCGCGATTCCTCCCATGCCTGTAGAGTGAAATGCAGGAGCGTTCCGCGATGCTGTCGGCACACGGATCTCTCCCGCCGGCGGGTCAAGGCCTCTCTCATTCGAATGGCCGCCACGCCGCTAGCCACGCGAGGCCCGTCATGGATCTGAGTCCGATTGTGCCGGCGTTCGCCGTTGCCGCCTTCGTCCTCCTGCTCTGGCTCTTCAACTGCCTGAATATCCTCCGCGAGTACGAGCGAGCGGTCGTCTTCCGCTTGGGTCGGGTGAAGAAGGAGAAAGGGCCGGGCCTCATCCTGATCTGTTGGCCGATCGACAAAATCGTCAAGATCTCGATGCGCGTCGTGACGTGGGACGTGCCGGCCCAGGACGTCATCAGCCGCGACAACGTGTCGCTGAAGGTGAACGCCGTCGTCTACTTTCGCGTGACCGACGCGACGAAAGCCGTGGTCGAGGTCGAGAGTTACCGCTACGCGGTCGAGCAGGCGGCGATGACCAGCCTGCGCTCGGTGCTCGGCGAGGTGGAGCTCGACGATCTGCTGGCGCAACGCGAGAAGCTCAACGCGCGGCTCCAGACGATCATCGACGAACACACCGAGCCGTGGGGCATCAAGGTCACGCAGGTGCGCGTCAAGCAGGTCGACCTGCCGCAGGAGATGCAGCGGGCGATTGCGGCCCAGGCCGAGGCGGAGCGCGAGCGGCGGGCGAAGATCATCTCGGCCGAAGGCGAGTGCCAGGCATCCGCCAAGCTCGCCGAGGCGGCCGCAGTGCTGAACCGCGAGCCGGTGGCCATCACGCTGCGCTACCTGCAGACGCTGATCGAGATCGGCAGCGAGCAGAACACCACGATCGTGTTCCCGCTCCCGCTCGACATGCTCGGTGGGCTTGGCAAGCTGGGGACGGCTGGCGCGATCCGCGGCGCGGGCACGCCGCCGCGTGGCGACCCGACGTAGCAGCGGCTGACGCACAGGAGGTCGGAGTCGTGACGTCGTCAAAGGTCAAAGATCGATGCGCAGATGGACGGACGCTGAGACGATGGCGGAGAAGGCAGCCTCGACATCCAAGGCAGGAACGCTGTACATTCGTGGGGTAGACACCCATCACAAAGAGGATCCACGCATGGCGCGGAGGAAGAGTTCTGCCGTTCCGAAGGCGGAACCGACTTTCGAGGTGGAAGCGTATCTCGAGGCGGTGAACGCGGGACGACGGATTGCCGAATACCGGCGGAACGAGGGGGTCTTCTCGCAGGGGGATCCGGCCGACGACGTCATGTACGTCCAGAAGGGGACCGTCAAACTCTCGGTGCTGTCGCGGACCGGCAAGGAAGCCGTCGTCGCCCTGGTGGGCCGGGGCGACTTCTTCGGCGAAGGAGCGCTGACCGGGCAATCGGTTCGTATAATGACGGCGACAGCGGTGGCGACAAGTCGCGTGCTGATCATTGCGAAGGATACGATGGTCCGGCTGCTGCACGAGCAGCCCGGTTTCTCGGATCGCTTCATCTCTTACATGCTGAGCCGCAACCTGCGGATCGAAGCGGACCTCGTGGATCAGCTCTTCAATTCCACGGAGAAGCGGCTCGCGCGAACGCTGCTGCTGCTGGCCCGCTACGGTCAAGCGACGCCCGATCGAAAGATGCCCAAGATCTCCCAGGAAGTGCTCGCGGAAATGGTCGGCACGACCCGCTCGCGCGTGAACGTCTTCATGAACAAGTTCAGGAAGCTCGGCTTCATCGAGTACAACGGCGGCCTCAAGGTCAACGGTTCCCTGCTCAGCGTCGTCCTGCACGACTGACGATCGTCGGCAGCCGAGGATGGACGGAGCCGATTCCCCCCTTTGGCAGGTCAGGCATATCCGGCTTATTGCGGCTTGGCTTCGGCGGCCGAGTGCCGGTTCAGCAGCTCGAGCAGCTTGCCGGCGGCCCTGGTCGGGCGCACGCCGTTCATCACGATGTCGCGGTTGCTGAGTTTCTTGCCGTAGATCTCGGCGTTACCATCGAGATCCTCGCGCAGCGTCGCGCCTGTGAGCGCGATGCCGGCAAACAGCCCCTGCGAGCGTGACCAGGACAGGATGTCGGCGCCCATCTGGACGTCGGTCTGAGCGGTCGCCGATCGCCCGACCGGACCTGCCGCGACCGTGGCGTCGCCGCCGAGCGTAAACTTGCTTTCCAGCAGCTTCTGCGCCCCCCGTTCCGTCATGACGAGCATGATCAGATCCGTTGAAGAGCCGCCGATCTGGAACCCGACGCTTCCTCCCTCGATGCGGACCGTCGCAGGAGCCGACCAACCCGAACCCTTCTGGCTCCGGCACAACATGTAGCCGATCCCATACTTCCCACCGACGATGAACGCGGCGGTCTTGAGGTCCGGGACAATCACGATGCAATGCGCTTTCTGAAGCAGGTCCTGCGGAATGCCTTTGTCGGGCGCCGACATGGTCGCTGACAGGACCGCCGCCGCGTCATTCAGCCGCCTCGTCGAGTCGTTGCCAGCCGCCCGTACCGGCGAGATCGCCGCCGTCGTCGCGATCGCGATCGTGGCGACCGTTGCTAGGATCCATCTCACTGTGCACCTTCCTTCTGCCGTTGCCGTCGACCCATCCTGCCTCATGCGAATGTGCCCCCGTGGTTTCTGTCGCCGGTCGCACTCATCCCGCGGATAAGAGAAGTCGCCTGGCCCCTCGACGACGTTCGGATCGTAACGGCGGCGAAGCGGTGGCGATGTTCCGTTCGAGACACCCGGCGATGGTGGATGTGTCGGATTGAACAGCGTTGGGAGCCGGCATCGGTCCATAGTCGTGCAGGCCGCCACAGCACCGCCCGGAGCGCACGCCGGACGCTGAAGCGGGAGAAACACGAGGCCGATCCTGACCACGCTCCCCAGCCGTTCCGGAACCGCGCTGCACCGGTTCGCCGACCATCTCGAGGACGCGCTCCTGCTGATCTGCGTCGTCTTGATGGTCCCGTTGGTCATTCTCGCGATCGGGGCGCCGGTCGCCCTGTTCGTGCGGTTGGTCGTCGAGATCGCGCGTCGATGGTAGCCATGGTGTCGAACGCGGTTTTTCAAGTAGATAGCGTGGGTCTGGACCGAGGAAGGCGCCGTACAGCAAACAACCCGCTGCGGAACAGCGGGTTGTCTGGATGAAATTTGGTTGCGGGGGCGGGATTTGAACCCGCGACCTTTGGGTTATGAGCCCAACGAGCTACCGGACTGCTCCACCCCGCGACACTGAACAAACCATCTTAGCACCAGGATACCGCCCGGTCAACGCGACCGCTGCGGCAACCGCCAGACGACTCCGGGACTATACTCCCCGCCATGCCGCACATCGACACGCACGCGCCGGGCGCCTTCGCCTGGATTGAGCTCGCCACCACCGATCAGGCCGCCGCCAAAACGTTCTACGGCCAGCTCTTGGGCTGGGCCGTGGACGACATCCCGCTCGGGCCGGGTGAAACGTATTCGATGTTCATCCTCGACGGCCGCCACGCCGGTGCGGCGCACACGTTGCTGAGCGATGAGCGCGCCGCGGGCGTCCCGCCGCACTGGAACCTGTACGTCGCGGTCCGCAGCGCCGATGAGATCGCCAGCCGCGTCGTCCCGCTTGGCGGCCAACTGCTCGCGCCGCCCTTCGATGTCATGGACGCCGGACGGATGGCGGTCGTGCAGGACCCAACCGGCGCGGTGCTGGCGATTTGGGAAGCCAGGCAGCACGCGGGCACGGGCATCGCGGGCGTGCCCGGCACGCTCGTCTGGGCAGACCTCGTCACGCCGGATCGAAATCGCGTCGAACCCTTCTACGCCGGTCTGTTCGGGTGGACGTTCGGGAAGGAAGACGAAGATCCGTCGCACGCGTACTGGCACATCAAGACGGGCGACGAGTACATCGGCGGCATCCCTCCGGTCAACGCCTACGGACCCAACGTGCCGCCCCACTGGCTCGCCTACTTCGAGGTCGCCAGCTGCGACGCGTCCGCCGAACAGGCCACGCGGCTGGGAGCACGCCTGTTCATGCCGCCCACGACGTTCGAGCACGTCGGCCGCATGGCCGTCGTCGCCGATCCGCAGGGCGCCATGTTCGCCATGTTCGAACCGGAACGCCGATAAGCGACCCTGGACGTCGGACGGGAAACCTCGGACGTCGGATGTTGGACATCGGACACCGGACCTGACAACCCGGCTCCCTACTCCGCCACCGTCACTTTCCCCGTCCGGGGTTTGCGCATCAGCCAGACGAGCGGCACGGTGAGCAGGAACGCCACCGCGAAGAGGTGAAAGACGTCCAGATAACTCATGTAGGACGCCTGCTTCAGCAGCCCGAAGTAAATCTGCGCGACGGCCTCCTTCGCCGCGGTCACCGCGTCCGCGCCGTGCTGCCGGAAGAACGCCTCGGCCTGCGCGAGCGCCTGCTGCGTCACGGTGCCGTAGCTGCTGACGTCCGCCGACAGATGGTTCTGATGGAACTGCGTCCGGCGCGCAATGATGGTCGTCGACGCCGCGATGCCGAGACTGCCGCCGATATTCCGCGTCAAGCTGTAGATGCTCGCCGCGAACCCCATCTCCTCGTTCGGAATCGGGTCCATCGTCGCCGTCGTCAGCGGCACGAAGATGAACGCGAGCCCCGTCCCCTGCCAGACGCCCAGCCAGACGAAATGCCACACGCCCGCCTGGAGCGTGAGATCTGAAAACGCGAAGAGCGCCGTGCTGCCGATGATGAGACCGGCGGTGATGAGGATGCGCGCGTCCCACCGCTTGCCGAGCAGGATCCCGGCGACCGGCATGAAGATCATCGTGCCAATTCCGCGCGGGCTCGTCAGCAGCCCGGCCGTCTCGGCCGAATAGCCCATCAACGTCTGCAGCAGCAGCGGCAGCACCACGAGGCTGCCGTAGAGCACCATGCCGAGCACCGTGATGAGCGCCACGCCGGCGGCGTAGGTCCGGTACTTCAGCAGGTGCAGGTGCACGATCGGCTGCTTCGTCCTCAGCTCGTGGATCACGAACGCCGTCAACACCACGGCCGCGATCACGGCCAGCGAGATGATCAGGTTGGACGAGAACCAGTCGGCCTCCTGGCCCTTGTCGAGCATGATCTGCAGCGCACCGACGCCGACGGCCAGCATGCCGAGGCCCCAGAAGTCGACGTGCGTCAGCTTCCGCCGCAGGTAGGGCGGATCGAAGATGAACATCTTGATGAGCAGCAGGCTGGCGAGCCCGATCGGCACGTTGATGTAGAACACCCACCGCCACGAATACGTGTCGGTGAGCCAGCCGCCCACGATCGGCCCGAGGATCGGCATGATGACGATGCCGACACCCCAGAAGGCCATCGCCATCCCGCGCTCCTCCGGCGGAAATTCCTCGAGCAGCACGGCCTGCGACAGCGGCTGCAGGCCGCCGCCCGTCGTCCCCTGCATGATCCGGAAGAAGATGAGCGCCTTCAGGTTCGGCGCGATCCCGCACAGGATGCTCGAGACGGTGAACCCCGTCACGACGGTCATCAGCAGCCGCTTGCGCCCGAAGCTCGCCGCGAGCCAGCCCGTGATGGGCAGGATGATGGCGTTGGCGACGATGTAGGAGGTGAGGACCCAGGTGGCTTCGTCGATCGTCGACGAGAGGCTACCGGCGATGTGCGGAAGGCTGACGTTGACGACCGAGGTGTCGAGCACTTCCATGACGGCGCTCGACATGACGGCGATGGCGACGATCCATTTGTTGACCTTGGGATGCTCGGGCTGATCAGCACTCATGCCGTGTTCCGGTTTGCGGTCCCCGCCCGACGCGCCATAATGATTTCATGCCTGCCCGATCGGAACCCTGCCTTTTCATTGTATTCGGCGCCACCGGCGATTTGATGACCCGCAAGCTGCTGCCGGCGCTCTATCATCTCGGCCGCCACGGACAACTGAGCGACGACTTCCGGATCCTGGGAGTTGGACGATCGTCGGAGATGGATCACGGGGCGCTGCGCCGCACGATGTGCGAGGCGCTGGTCGAGGCGGGCCTCGGCCGGCACCGGCCCGAGGAGTGGTGCGAGCGGACGATTTACTACCATTCCATTCACGACAACACGCCGGAGGATTTCGCCAGGCTGCGCTGCGCGATCGAAACGCTCGAGCGCGAGCACCAGCTGACGTCCCGCCGGGTATTCTATCTGGCTCTGCCGCCGCAGGCCTTCCCCGGCACGATCATCGGTCTCGGCGAAGCCGGCCTGAACATCAGCAGCGGCTGGACGCGCCTCGTGATCGAAAAGCCGTTCGGCCGGGATCTCGCCTCCGCGCGCGAGCTCAACGACATCGTCCATCGCTACTTCGATGAGTCGCAGATCTACCGGATCGATCACTATCTCGGGAAGGAAACCGTCCAGAACCTGATGGTGTTCCGCTTCGCCAACCCGATCTTCGAGAGCCTCTGGAACCGCAGCCAGGTGGAGAGCGTCCAGATTACGGTGGCCGAGAGCCTGGGCATCGACAGCCGTGCCGGCTATTACGAGCACGCCGGCGCGATGCGCGACATGATCCAGAACCACCTGAGTCAGCTGCTCTGCCTGATTGCGATGGAAGTACCTGACGCGTTCGACGCGGAGGCGATCCGCGACGAGAAGAACAAGGTGATGCGGGTCATCGCCCCCGTCCAGCCGGACGATATCGTCTTCGGCCAATACCAGTGGGGCACGATCGAAGGTGAAGAGGTGGTCGGCTACCGGGATGAAGCGGGCGTGGCGGCCAGTTCACGCACCGAGACGTTCGTTGCCATGAAGCTCGAAGTGCCGAACTGGCGCTGGCAGGGCGTGCCGTTCTACCTGAGAACCGGCAAGCGGATGCCGCGCCGATCGAGCCGCATCATGGTCACGTTCCGCTGCGCGCCGGTTGCGCTGTTCAAGCCGTATGCGTGCCCGGTGAACGCGAACGTGCTCGGCATCACGCTGCAGCCGGAAGAGGGATTCGATCTGCAGTTCGAAGTGAAGCATCCCGGCCAGCCGCTCACGGTGGCTTCGCAGCGGCTCCGCTTCCGCTACGCCGAAGCGTTCTCCCCGCTGCCCGACGCCTACGAAACGCTGCTGCTGGACATCCTGGCGGGCGACGCCACGCTGTTCGTGCGCGGCGACTGGGTGGAGCGATCGTGGAAGCTGTACACACCGGTGCTCGAGAACCCGCCGGCCGTCGAGCCGTACGCCGCGGGCACCTGGGGCCCGCCGGCCTCCAAGAAGCTGCTGGCGCGCGATAACCGCGTGTGGTTGCCGGTGTGACGGCGGCCTGGCGCGTGCTGCTCCTGGTCGCGGTCGCCGCGGTGATCGCCGCCGCGGCGGAGCTGCTGCCGGTCGCCGACTGGCTCCTGCAACTGGCGACCACGATTCGCGACGGCGGCGCCTTTGGCGTCTTCCTCTTCTTCGTCGCGTTCCTGGTGAGCTCAATCGCGTTCGTGCCGGGCTCGCTGCTCACGCTCGTGGCCGGCTTCGCCTACGGACCCCTCTGGGGTCTCGCGGTGGCCTCGCCCGCCAGCGTGGCCGGCGCCTCCGCAGCCTTCCTCCTCGGGCGCACGGTCCTCCGGCATCGCGTCATCGAACATCTCGAGCGCATGCCGCGCGTGCGCGCAATCGACCGCGCGGTGGAGCGCGAAGGCTTCCGGCTCGTGCTGCTGCTGCGCCTCTCGCCGCTCGTGCCGTTTCCCGTGCTGAACTACGCGCTGAGCGTGTCCAGCATCCCCTTCAGCCGGTTTGCGTGGGCATCGTTCGTGGGCATGATTCCCGGCACGCTGCTCTATCTGTACCTGGGATCGCTGGCGACGACGGCCGCGGGGCTCGATGCTGCGCCGAGCGCCAGCGGCAGCACGAGCGTGGCGTTCTATATCGCGGGACTGGTCGCGACGGGACTGGTGGTGGTGTTCGGCACGCGCGCCGCACGGCGCGCGCTCAAGGAAGATCTGCAGGGGATTGCTTAACGCGTTCCCGCCTTCGCGATTTTCGCCACGAGCTGCTTCGCCATCGGGAGGCTCACGCCGCAGCTCGGATCCTCTTTCCGGCAGCGCGCCAGGCTCAGCGAACACCCGCAGCCGCAATCCGTGCTGTTCAGCTCCTTCAGCGCCTGATCCTTCTGCGCTGTCGAGAGCGAGGCGAGGTCGATGCCGGGCACGTCCGTGACGGGCGGTGCATTCACGGGGTTCACTTCGCCCGTGTCGATCACGCGCTCGACCTTCGCCTTCACCGGCATGCCGAGAAGGGCTCGCACTTCGCCCTCGAACACGGCGGAGCTCGTGAGCCCGATGTGCTTCTGGACGACGCGCCCTTGCTGGTCGACGATGAACGAGGTGGGGATGCCGTAGATGCCGCCGAAGTGCGCCTGCATCTCGGCCGGCGCCATGGCGATCGTGTAGTTCATCTTGTGGTCGACGACGAACTGTTGCACGTCCTTTTCCGGCGCCTCGTCGACCGACATGCCGACGACCTCGAGCTGGTTCGGATACTTCTTCTGGAGCGCGATCAGATCGGGAATCTCGGCCTTGCAGGGGCCGCACCAGGTCGCCCAGAA
>JANWLS010000153.1 GCA_025450765.1 Vicinamibacterales bacterium
AAGGCCATCATCGCGCGCCTCGCTTCCGCTAGGCGCGTCGCGATCGTCGGGGCCAGCTTCATCGGGCTCGAAGTCGCCGCCTCGTTGCGCGCGCGCGAGCTCGCCGTCGACGTGATCGCGCCGGAGAAGCAGCCGATGGAACGGATTCTCGGCCCCGAGCTCGCCGGGTATGTGCGCCAGTTGCACGAGCAGCACGGAGTGACGTTCCACCTCGAACGGACGATCGCGGGGATGAGCGGATCGACGTTGACGCTCAGCGATGGGTCGCGGCTCGACGCCGATTTCGTCGTGATCGGCGCCGGCGTCCGCCCGGCCGTCTCGCTCGCCGAACAGGCGGGGCTCGAGACCGACCACGGGGTGCTCGTGAACGAGTACCTCGAGACGTCGGCGCCGGGCATCTTCGCCGCCGGCGACATTGCGCGGTGGCCGGACGCCCGCACGGGCGACCGCATGCGCGTCGAGCATTGGGTGGTGGCTGAACGCCAGGGACAGGCCGTCGCGCGGAATCTCCTCGGCCGGCGCGAGCGCTTCGCGGACGTGCCGTTCTTCTGGAGCCAGCACTACGACACGGTGATCAATTATGTCGGCCACGCCGAGCGGTGGGATGCCCACACGGTCGATGGCGACCCGCACGCGCAGGATTGCACGGTGACGTATCGCCGCGGAGGCGAGCGCCTGGCCGTGGCGACGATCTTCAGAGACCGGGAGAGTCTGCAGGTCGAGGTGGAGATGGAGCACGAGGCGCAACCCGTCCGCTGAGCAGCTGCCGGTACACGTCCGCCGTCTCAGCGACCATCCGCTCGACGCTGAAGCGCTGGCCGGCGCGTGCGCGGCCGGCCGCCCCCATGCGCGCGCGCAACGCGGAATCCTGGAGCAGCCGCACGATCGCCGCCGCAAGCGCCCGGTGATCGTGCGTCGATACGATCAGCCCCGTTTCGCCGTCCGCCACCGATTCGGGGATACCGCCGGCATTCGTGCCGACCACCGCCAGCCCGCACGCCATCGCATCCAGTACCGACGTGCCCAGCCCCTCGGTCGTCGAGCACATGACGAAGAGATCGAATCCCTTGAGGACTCCCGGCACATCCGGCCTGAACCCCGTCAGGAAGACGTGCGTGTCGATCCCGAGATGGTGAATCTGCCGCTCGAGTGATTCGCGCAGTTCGCCTTCGCCGACGATCACGAACCTCGCGTCGGGAACCTGGCGGAGCACGAGAGGCGCGGCCTCGATCAGGTGGCGCTGTCCTTTGTGCGCCACCAGCGCGCCGACGTGGCCGACGATCGGGGCACCGGCGGGCAGCCACAACGTCTTGTGCAGGTCGACGGGCGGAGCGTCGGCCACGCGCGCGACCTCGATCCCTTCATGGACCGTGACAATCCGATCGGCGGGAAAGCCGTCGCCGATCATCATGCGGCGGATCGCCTCCGACGCGGCGATCATCATGTCCAGCTGCTGGTACTTCCAGCGCGAGAAGGCGTTTCGGCTCAGGTGAAAGTCGACCCGGCGGGCGGCGACGAGCGGGACGGACAGGCCGCGGCTGAGCGATCGCGCCAGCGCCGCCATCGCGAGCGCGTGGGGATCGTGTGCGTGGACGATATCGGGTGCGAGTGTGCGGATGACCCGCGACAGCCGCCAGGCTGCGCGAAGATCCACCTCACTGCGTGGCGCAAGCGGCACCACCTCGAGCCCCTCGGCCCGACGCCGCAGTTCGCCGTCCGGATGCGCGACGAGCGCCGCCCGATCGCCGCGCCCGCAGAGCCCGCGCACGGTGAGCAGCACCTGGTTCTGCCCTCCGCGCCAGGAAACGGCGGTATCGAGGTGGAGAGAGAACATGAAAACTAGGTGACGTCCGGAGTCCGAGGTCCAGGCTCCGACGTCTGGTCCATCTCCCACAGCTTCGCGAACTTCAGGAACACGTAGTGCGCGTTCATCGCCGAGATGACGAGGCCGGCCGTGCCCTGGCGGAAGCCGGTCTTCAGGATGTAGTTGCGAAAGAACGCGAAGGCGGGATGCGCGACGAGCCCGACGAAGCCGACGCGGCGCCCGTCCTCGTGCATCTGGCGCGCCGCGAGCGTGGTGTACCGATCCAGTGTCTCGAGGTGATCGGCGATGTCACGGTAGGCGAAGTGCTGCAGCTCGTGGCGCAGCCGCCCGACCGAGCCACGGACCTGCACCCCCTCGTGCACGTAGCGGCCAGCCCATTCGGCCGTGCGCCGGTCGTACAGCCGAAGCTGGTAGTCCGGGTACCAATCGGTCGATCGGATCCAGCGACCCAGATGCCAGGTGACGCGCGGGATGAAGTAGGCCGCGTGGGTTGGCGTCGCGTTCAGCAGCGCCCGGATCTCGTCGGCGAGCTCCGGCGTGACGCGCTCGTCGGCATCGAGCGAGAGGATCCAGTCGTGGCTGGCCTGCGCGGCGGCGAAGTTCTTCTGGGCGACGTAGCCCGGCCAGGTCCGCACCGTGACGTGCGCGCCGCTGCGGGCGGCGAGCGCCGCCGTAGCGTCCGTGCTGTCTGAATCGATGACGAGGATCTCGTCAGCCCAGGCGACCGACGCGATCGCCGCTTCGATGTCGGCCGCCTCGTTGCGCGCGATGATTGTGACAGTGAGTGCAGCCACCCATGGAGTTTATGACAGGTGTCGAGCGGGGGATCAAGGGTGGGAGCGCCGGGGGAGGGGCCCCGGCGCACACTGAATAACGCTCGCTACTGCGGGCCGCCGGGTCCTGTCCCCGGGCCGGTGCCTGACGGTCTCGTTCCCGTGGTGCCGGTCCCGGTGCCGGCGCCGGTCCCGAGCCCGGTGCCCACGCCGATGCCGTTCTGGTTGTTCTGCCCGCCAATGACGATGTTGCCGCCGTTGCCCGCGAGCGACGCTTCCTGCACGGTCTCGAAATCGACGACCGCCTTGTTGTAGGCCAGGATCGCCTGGATCTCGTCGTTCCGCGCCGACGACAGATCGCGCTGCGCCTGGAACACCTGGAAGTTGGTCGACATCCCGGCGTTGAACTTCTTCTGCTCGGCGTCGAGCTGTTTTTCGGCGAGCTCCCGCGCCGCGCGCGACGAGTTGACGCGCTGCAGGCCGGTGTTCACCTCGCGTGCCGCTTCACGCACCTGCGCGGCCACCTGGAGCTGGAGGTTCTTCAACTGCACTTTCGCCTGCTGATCCTCCAGCCGCGCCTGCGCGAGGCTCGCTTCGGCGGTGCTCCGGCCGATCGGATAGCCGATCGTCACGCCGAAGGACCAGTTCGGGTAGGCCGCGTGCGCGAGGTCGCCCAAAACGGACCCGAAGCCGTTGCTCGTTTCGCTGATGATCTGCCCGAACTCGAGGCCGTTCTGCTCCCGGACGATGTTCGTGCCGCCGAGGCCGACCACGCCGTAGTTCACCTGCGCGTTCACATCAGGCAGGGTCTGGTTGTGGAAGTAGCGGATGTCGACGTCGTTGGCCTCGATGCTCTTCTGGGCTTGAATGAGATCCGTCCGCTTCGCCATGGCGTTCCGGACCGCCGAATCGACGTCGATCGCCTGGTTCTGGAAGGCGGGGCTGTCGGTCGGCTCCAGGTTGACATCCCAGAAATCCGGCGTGTTCGGATCGAGAATCAGGACGCGCAATTGATCTTCCGTCTGCTTGATTTGCGCCTGCGCCACGATCACGGCTTCTTCGCGGCTGGCCACTTCCGACTGCGCCTGGACGACGTCGATCGGTGCCATCGTGCCGATGCGGACCCGCTTCTCGTTGTCGCTCAGCGACTCCTGCGCGAGCTGCAGCGATTCCTGCTGCACCTTGAGCGAGTTGATCGCATACGACAGATCCCAGTACGCGTCCTTGACGGCGCGGACGGTCTGCACGACGGTCTGCCGGAGCTGGACGTCCGAGATCTCGCGGTTCTTGCTGCTCACGAGCAGTTGCTCGCGCGTCGCGTCGATCCCGAAGTTGCGCAGCAACGGCTGCGTGTAATTCAACGCGAGCGACGACTGGAGCAGCGGGTTCACGCTCTGGAAGAAGTTGTTCGTCGTCTGGCGGAAGTTGTCCCAGCCGACCGAGTAGCTGCCGCCCCAGGGCAGGAGCTGGTTGAGCCCGATGTTCGTGGAGAACTGCGCGTTGTTCACCGAGTTCTGGCCTCCGGCGAGCACGCTGGCGACCGGCGACGTCTGGCTGTAGTTCTGGATGGTGGTGCTGGCCTGCGGCACCCAGTTCCCGCGCGCCCGGGCGATGCTGAGATCGTAGATTTGCGGGCTCAGGCGCTCCACCTGGATGTTCAGGTTGTGCTCGAGCGCCAGCTGCACCGCCTCGTCCACCGACAGGGGCCGCGTCGGCCCGCTCGGCTGCTCGTTGGCCGGGGCCGTGGCGGCCGGCGGCGGGGCCGGCATGGACTGTCCGGTTTGACCGGAAGCGGACAGGGCCACCGAGAACACGGCGGCCGTCGCAAGGATCAGACCGGCGCGGCGCGAAAATTCTGGACCCATTGGACTCCCCTGGCTGACGAATGATGGGATCGCCGGCACCCGGCCGGGTCGACCGGATGCGCAGGCTCCGATGAATAGACGAGAGAGGCGAGAAGACGGTTCGAAACCACCCGAAATTGTATACTAGCCTTCCCGAACGGCGCGCACGGCGCGCCCGCCCTTCGACGTGCTCAGGGCGCCCCTGAGGTCATCGAAGGGCGCGAACGAAACGGAGCGAGCCGGTCCGCGAGCGGAGTGGAGTGAGCCGGTCCGCGAGCGGAGCCCCGATTGATTATGGAGACGACCAGAGACGCGTGGCTGGATCTGTTCCGCCGCTCCGGCGGGCTGCTCGTGGGACATTTCCGCCTCTCATCAGGGCTGCACAGCTCCGGGTACCTGCAATCGGCGCTCGTCCTGCAGCATCCCGATCGCGCCGAGCGGCTCGGGGCCGCGCTCGCGCAGAAGGTCCGCGCGCTCCGGCCGACGGTCGTCCTCTCACCGGCCCTCGGCGGCATCATCATCGGGCAGGAAGTCGGCCGCGCGCTCGCCATCCGTGCCATCTTCGCCGAGCGCCAGGAAGGCGTGCTTACGCTCCGACGCGGCTTCACGATCAGCGAAAACGATCGGGTGCTCGTCGTCGAAGACGTGCTGACGACCGGCGGCTCCACGCGGGAGACGATGCAGGTGGCCCGCGCCGCGGGGGGAACCGTGGTCGGCGCCTGCGCGATTGTCGATCGCAGCGGCGGCCACGCCTCGCTCGACGTCCCGTTCACGGCCCTGCTCGACATTGCGCTGCCGACCTACGAGCCCGATCGCTGCCCGCTCTGCGCGAGCGGCAGCGCGGTGACGAAGCCCGGCTCGCGGCCGGTGCCCGCGTAGCGCCTGCGGCCATGCCGAGCCGAGGACATGCGAATCCGAGGCGAGGCATCAGCGAAGCCACCGCGCGGGGGTGGGGCCCCGCGCGCATTGAATAATGCGGCCAGCGCAGCGTTTCCCCCATACCCTCAAACTCACCCTTGCCTACGACGGCACCGCCTATGTGGGCTGGCAGCGGCAGGCGACCGGGACTTCCGTGCAAGGGCTGCTCGAAGAGGCGCTCACGCGGCTGGAAGGGGCACCCGTCGCGTGCGCCGCGGCTGGCCGAACCGATGCCGGTGTGCACGCGCTCGGGCAGGTCGCCAGCGCCGTGCTCACGCGCGAGATGCGGCTCGACGATCTGCAGCGGGCGCTCAATGCGGTGCTCCCATCCGACATCCGCGTGACGGCGGTCGACGGTGTGCCCGCCGATTTTCATGCCCGCTTCAGCGCGCGCCGCAAGACGTATCACTACCGGATCCGCAACGGCGGCATCGTGTCACCGTTCGAGCGCGGCTACGTCTGGGCTATCCCCTCGCCGCTTCGCCTCGAGTTGATGGAAGAAGCAGCGGCGCTCCTCGAGGGCCGGCACGACTTCGCGTCGTTCCAGGCGGCTGGCAGCGATGTCCACACCACGACGCGAACGGTTCTGCGCTCGCGGATGCGCGTCGAGCCCGGCGCGACCGTTGGCGGCGGCGCTGGGCCGTCGAGCGGCACGCTCGTCGTGTATGAGATTACGGGCGACGGGTTTCTCCGTCACATGGTCCGGGCGATTGTCGGTACACTGGTCGACGTCGGCCTCGGGCGGCGGCGGCCGGAATCGGTCGGCGAGCTGCTGGAGGCGCGGGATCGCGCGCAGGCGGGCCCGACGGCGCCGGCCTGCGGTCTCTTTCTGGTCGCAGTGGATTACGGTAGTATTGAGGGTTCAATCCTTCAGGAAACCTGATGCCGCTCGAAACACTCCTCGCCTGGATTCCGCCCGGCTCGCCTGATGAGGCGCTGGCTCGTCAGGTTGACGGGGAGCGGCTGCCCGTACACATCGCCATCATCATGGATGGCAACGGCCGCTGGGCGGCGCGGCGTCATCTGCCGCGCGTCGAAGGCCATCGCGCCGGCATCGATTCGGTGCGCGACACGGTCGAGACGGCGGCGCGGCTCGGGATCGGCGTGCTCACGCTGTGGGCGTTTTCCGTCGATAACTGGAAGCGGCCGCGCGGCGAAGTGAACACGCTCATGCGGCTGCTCAAGCGGTACCTCCGGCTCGAGCTCGGCACGCTGATGACCCATAACATCCGCTTCCGCGTGATCGGCCGCGCCGATGAGCTGGCGTCCGACGTGCAGCGGGAGCTGTCGGCCGCCGAAGCCCGTACCGCGGGGAACACGGGGATGCTCTTCAACATCGCCCTGAACTATGGCGGCCGCGCCGAAATCATCGAGGCGGTGCGGCGGGCGATGGCCGCCGGCGTGACGCCGGAGAGCCTGGACGAACAGCGCTTCAGCGAATTTCTCTATACCGCCGGCCAGCCGGACCCGGATCTGCTGATCCGCACGAGCGGTGAGATGCGGCTCAGCAACTTCCTGCTGTGGCAGATCGCCTATTCCGAAATCTGGGTCACCGACACGTTCTGGCCGGATTTCCGCCGCCGTCACCTCCTCGAAGCGATCCTGGCCTTTCAGAAGCGCGACCGCCGATACGGCGGCATCAAGGCGCCCGCGGCCGTCGCGCTGGGCGTGAAGTAAGCGTGTCGCGCCGCCAATCATGCGACGCGTCCTGAGCGGAGCCGTCCTGCTCGTCGCCGCCGTCGCGGCGATCTGGTTCCTGGGCACCTGGCCGCTGCTCGCCCTGGCCGAGGCGGTGCTGCTCCTGGCCGCCTTCGAGTACAGCCGACTCGCCAGGGCGCTCGGCCTCGAGATTCCGCTCGCCTTTTCCGTCTTGATCGCCATGGCCGCCTGCGCGGCGGTCGTGCTGCCTGGAACGCCCGTCGCGATCGTCCTGATGGCGGGGCTCGTCGCCATCGGCGGCTCGTCGGTGGCTCGCGGGCGCCCGGGGCCCGGCGTGCTCGCCGATGCCGCAGGCGCCCTCTTTCCCGCGATTTACCTCGGCCTGCCGTTGGGCGCCCTCGTCGCGATACACGGGGCGGCCGGCCGGGAGGCATTGCTGCTGCTCCTGATAACGGTCATGATCAGTGACACGGGGCAGTACTACACCGGCCGCACGCTCGGCCGGCGGCCGCTCGCACCGGCCATCAGCCCTGGCAAGACGATTGAAGGGGCGCTCGGCGGCTTCGTGGCCGGCGTCCTCTGTCTCGTGTTCCTCGGGAGGGTGTGGCTCCCTTCGGCACCGGTGTCCGCGCGGGTGCTGCTCGGCATCGCGCTCGTCGCGAGCGGCATCATCGGGGACCTGTTCGA
>JANWLS010000154.1 GCA_025450765.1 Vicinamibacterales bacterium
CGAATGAGGTGCTCCATGCTCATTTGTTGTAGGTGTAACAGCCCCGGCCGCTCTTCCGGCCCAGGCGGCCCGCCATCACCATGCGCTTGAGTAGCGGCGGCGGGGCGAAGGCCGGCTCGCGCGTGTCCTCGAACATGATGTTGGCGATGTAGTACGTCGTGTCGAGCCCGACGAAATCGAGCAGGGTGAACGGGCCCATCGGGTACCCGCACCCCAGCTTCATCCCCTTGTCGATGTCTTCGAGCGTTCCCAGCCCGTGCTCGTAGCAGCGGATGGCGTCGAGCAGGTACGGCACGAGCAGGCGATTGACGATGAAGCCGGGCCGGTCCGGCGCGGTGATCGGCTCCTTGCCGATCGACTCGGCGAAGGCGAACACCGTCTTGTACGTCTCGTCGCTCGTCGTCAGCGCGCGGATCACCTCGACGAGCTTCATCAGCGGAACGGGGTTGAAGAAGTGCAGGCCGGCCACGCGGTCCGGGCGCTTGGTCGCCGCCGCCAGCTGCGTCACGCTGAGCGACGAGGTATTGCTGACGAAGATCGTGTGGTCCTTCACCACCGCGTCGAGGCCGGCGTAGGTCTGGCGCTTCTCCTCGAGGTTCTCGACAATGGCTTCGATGATGAGGTCGCAGTCCGTCAACTCGCTGAACGCCGTCGTCCCGCGCAGGTTGGCGAGCGCCTTGTCGCGCGTCTCGCTGGTCACCTTGCCCTTGGTGACGCCGTCGTCGAGAAACTTCTTCATGCGCGCGAGCCCGCGCTGCAGGAAGGCGTCGTCCACCTCGCGCACGATGGTCTTGTAACCGGACTGCGCGCAGATCTGCGCGATGCCCGACCCCATCAGGCCGCATCCGATCACGCCGACAGTGCGAATTTCCATCGTTCTCTTCTCCGTCTCTAGGAGTCCTTGACCGCGCCGGCGATGTAATCGCCGGTCTCGCGCGTGCCGAGCGTACCGCCGATCTCGGCCGTCCCCTGCACCTTCGCGACCGACTGCTTCACGGCGGCTTCGACGGCGGCCGCTTCGCGCTTCAGCCCCAGGAAGTCCAGCATCAGCGCCGCCGAGAGGATCGCGCCGACCGGATTCGCCACGTTCTTGCCGGCGTACTTCGGCGCCGACCCGTGCACCGGCTCGAAGAGCGACGTGCGTCCGGGATGCAGGTTACCCGAAGCCGCCATGCCGAGCCCGCCCTGCAACTGCGCCCCGAGGTCCGTGATGATGTCGCCGAAGATGTTGTTGGTGACAATCACCTGGAACTGCGCCGGGTTCTTCACCATCTGCATGCAGAGCGCGTCGATGAAGAGGTGCGTCGCCTCGATGCCCGGATAGTGCGGCGTCAGCTCGTGAAAGACACGCTGCCAGAGCGCATGCGCGTGCGTGACGGCGTTGCTCGTGTCAGCCATGCAGACGCGCGTGAGGCCGTTCGCCTTCGCGTACTCGAAGGCGTGCTTCACGATCCGGTGCACACCCTTGAAGGTGTTCACATCTTCCTGGATCGCGATCTCGTCCTCGGTGCCGGCCTTGAACCGTCCGCCGATGCCGACGTAGAGACTCTCGGTGTTCTCGCGGAAGATCACCATGTTCACGTCGGCCGGTCCACGCCCCTTGAGCGGGCACAGCCGCTCGTCGAGCAGCTTCACCGGACGATGGTTCACATACAGATCGAGCTCGAAGCGCGTGCCGAGCAGGATGTCCCGGCCATGCCGCATGTCCGGAATGCGCGGGTCGCCGAGCGCGCCGACGTAGATGGCGTCGAACTCGTCGCGCAGCATCTTGTAGCCGTTGGGCGGCAGCGTGATCCCGGTCTCGAGGTAGTAGTCGGCGCCATACGGCAGCATCTCCAGGTCGAACGAGCGCCCGAAGACGTCGCCCACGCGCCGGATCACCTTCACGGCCTCAGCCGTGACGTCCTTACCGATCCCGTCGCCGGGAATGAGTGCGATACGCATAAGTTAATGAACACGGGCCCGGAGCCCGCTACATTCGTTCCACAGCCATCGCCATGCCCATGCCGCCGCTCACGCAGAGCGTGGCCAGGCCGCGGCGCGCCTTGCGGCGCATCATCTCGTAGAGCAGCGTGACGACGATGCGGGCGCCGGTGCAGCCGATGGGATGGCCGAGGGCGATGGCGCCGCCGTTCACGTTGAGGCGGTCGCGCGGAATCGGCATGTCGCGCAGCACGGCGAGCACCTGCGCGGCGAACGCCTCGTTCAGCTCCACGAGATCGAAGTCGCCAATCTGAAGGCCGGTGCGGGCGAACAACTTGCGCATCGCCGGGACGGGCCCGATGCCCATGATCTTCGGATCGACGCCGGCGCTCGCCCAGCCGAGAATCCGTGCGATCGGCCTGGCGCCAGCCGCGCGCGCCCGCTCTTCGCTGGCGAGCACGACGGCCGCGCCGCCATCCGTGATGCCGGACGAGGATCCCGCCGTAATGATGCCGGGATGGCCCTCGACCTCGTCGAACACCGGCGCCAGCTTCCCGAGCCCCTGGAGCGTCGTCCCCGCGCGGGGATGCTCGTCGGCGGTCACGGTTGTCTCGCGCCCCCTGGCATCGGTGATCGTGACAGGGGCCATCTCGGCGTCGAAGCGATGATCGGCGATCGCCGCCTGCGCCGCGTGCTGGCTCGCGAGCGCGTACTCGTCGGACGCCTGCCGCGTGATGCCGTATTGGCGGGCCAGCACTTCCGCCGTCTGCCCCATGATGAGCCCCGAAAGCGGGCACTGAAACCCGTCACGGTACATCGCGTCGACCAGCGCGAAGTTTCCCATGCGATGCCCCCAGCGGGCGTCGATGGCATCCACGAGATACGGCATCCGGCTCATCGACTCGATGCCGCCGGCGAGCACGATGTCCGACTCGCCGAGCATGATCGATTGCGCGCCGGTGGCGATCGCCTGCATCCCGGAGGCGCAGGCCTTGTTGATCGTTTGCGCCGGCGCTTCCCACGGGATGTGCGCACGCATGGCGACTTGCCGGGCCGGATTGGGACCGGAGCCGGCCTGCCGGCCGTGCCCCATCAGGACTTCATCGATGTCGGAAGGCTGGAGCGCGGCGCGCGCGATCGCCGCCCGGGACGCCACGCCCCCCAGCTCGGCGGGATGCACGTCGCGAAAGGAGCCGCCGTATTTTCCGATGGGAGTCCGGGCCGCACTGAGGATCAGGACGTCGCGAGCCGCCATAAACGCTTAATTGTACATCAGTCGCTCAGGCCACGGCCTGTGCCCGGACCGGTGGCAGGGAGAGCCGGAAGCAGGCGCCTGCGGTGGTGGGCACGAGTTCGAGCGAGCCGCCGTGCGCGCTGGCGATGCCGAAGGCGATCGACAGCCCGAGGCCCGTGCCCGCGCCGACCTGGCGCGTGGTGAAGAACGGCTCGAAAATCCGGCCGCCGATCGCCGCCGGTACCCCGGGGCCATCGTCCATCACTTCGAGCACCACGGCGCCGCTCAAGTACCCGGTTCGCACGCGCAGGCGACCCTCCTGGGCGGTGGACAGGATCGCCTGCTCGGCGTTGATCACCAGGTTCATCACGATCTGCTGGATCTCCTCGCGGTTGACCATCGCGGGCGGCAGCTCGGGGCAGTACTCCTCCTCGACGTCGATGCCGGCGGACCGCAGTTCCGCGGCGCGCAGGGCCAGCGTCGACTCGACCAGCACGTTCAGATCCGCGGATTCGCGCTCGCGCGGCGACTTGCGGACGAACGCCAGCAGGTGCCGCACGACCTGTCCGGCGCGCATCGCCGACTCGCGGATCCGCACGACGTCGGCGCGGATTTCGGGCACGTGCGCCGTCGCGAGGATCAGCTCGGAGAGCCCGATGATCGACTGCAGCGGATTGTTCACCTCATGCGCCACGCCAGCCACGAGCTGGCCGACCGCCGACAACCGCTCCGATTGAACGAGCTTCTCGCGCAGGCGCAGGTCGTCGGTGATGTCACGCTCGAGCCAGACGAAATGCGTGAGGCGGCCCGAGCGATCGAAGAGCGGAACGACGCTGCACGAGGTGAAGAACGTGCCCCCGTCGGCCCGTTGCCGCAGCACGGTTCCCTGAGCCCGGCCGCGCATCAGCGCCGCACCGGTCAGCTCGTCGCTCAGGTGGCGGGCGGCCTCCGCGAAGAGCGTCCGCGCCGGCGTGTTGCGCAGCTCCTCGGCCGGCCGGCGGAGCGCGCGGCAGAACGCCTCGTTGGCGAACTCGAAGGCGCCATCGCTCTTGAGGATGAGGACGAGGCAGTCGGTCTGTTCGAGGGCGCGCGCGAGCAGCCGGACGCGCGCATCGGCACGCGCCATTGCCGAGCGGCGCAGGGCCACGCGTGCGAGCAGCCAGCCCACCAGCACGCCCCCGACACAGCAGGCCAGGCCGACCCAGGCGGGAATCATCTGATCAATAGTCGTCAGCAGGCCTTCCGAAGTTTAGAACCATGCGCCGGATGCCTCACGGCCGGGGCGGCGACTGGCGTTTCACGCCCGGTGGCCGATAGATGGGTAGAAGAGACCATGTCACGGCGCCGGTTGAGGACAGCTTTACCGGGTTCGTCGGCGAACCGACAACAGGGCGAGGTCTTTTTCAGGGTTTTTCAAGACGTCCGGCCGACGACCGGGACGCCGCGGGACTGGCGTGATTCTTGAAGCTCACAGTGGCTGAAAGGGGGGCCTGATGAACACGCACATCCGCCAATCTGACCTCTTCACGGCGCCGGCCGCCCCCCACAAAGTGGTCGTCGTCAACGGAGATACGCAGATTCTCGACATGCTCGAAGCCGCCATGGACGTCGGGCACTACGACGTCGTCTTCGTGGAGTCGAGCGATCACGCGTATTCACAGATCCGGCACGTCAATCCGAACCTGGTGATCCTCTGCATGCGGATCGAAGAGCCGGCGGGCTTTCAGGTGCTCTCCATGCTCAAGCTGGATCCGCTCACGCGGGAAATCCCGGTCCTGACCTACACGACCGAGTTCGAAGGGCAGGAGCTCGAAGAGGACGTCGAAGAGCCGGCGCTCGCCGAGCCGACCGTCCGCCCGACGCTCCGGATGCACTGACGCGTGCTGCCGCCAGCCGACAAGCGCGACGGCGAGCGCGTCGAGATCTTCGGCGAGCTGCGCGGAGAGGTCGCGGTCTTCCGATTCCCTGCATGATTTCCGGCTCGCCCTCGACGAGCGATCGATCGTCGTCAAGGAACGTGTGGTCCACTGCTCCATCAGCGACGTGGACCATCAGCAGGGCGTGCGCGACCGTGCGGGGATTGAGCTCGTC
>JANWLS010000155.1 GCA_025450765.1 Vicinamibacterales bacterium
CGCTTCGGCACGCTCGACATCGACCGCGCCAGCGAGTTGAGAGGCTGACGCGATGCTCTGGCTACTCTGGCTCGTCCCGACCGTGCCGTTCGTCGGGTTCGCCGTGCTCGCGCTCGGCGGCCGACGGCTCGGCGAGCGCGGCGGCGCGTGGGTCGGCTCGGGCTCGATCGCGATCTCCGCGATCCTCTCGCTGATTATCACCGGCGCCTTCCTCTCGTCGCCGCCGGCCGGCCATGCCTATCGGCAGCTCCTCTGGAGCTGGCTCGATGTCGGCGGCTTCCATCCCGACATCGCACTCTATCTCGACCCGATCTCGCTCGTGATGATGGTGGTCGTCACCTGCGTGAGCTTCCTGATCCATCTCTACTCGGTCGAGTTCATGACCGGCGACGAGGGCTACACGCGCTTCTTTGCCTACATGAACCTGTTCGTCGGGTCGATGATCACGCTCCTCCTCGCCGACAACCTCCTGCTCCTGTACCTCGGGTGGGAGGGCGTCGGCCTGTGCAGCTACCTGCTGATCGGCTTCTGGTATCGCGATCCGATCAACGGCCTGGCGGCGCGCAAGGCGTTCATCGTGACGCGCGTCGGCGACACCGCGATGGCGGTGGGTCTCTTCCTGCTCTTCGAGCAGCTCGGCACGCTCCAGATCCAGCCGCTGATGCAGCACGCGGCCGCGACCTGGCCGATCGGCTCCGCGTTCCCGGTGGCAATAGGCTTCCTGCTCCTCGGCGGCGCCGTCGGGAAGTCGGCTCAGCTCCCCCTGCAGACGTGGCTGCCCGACGCGATGGCGGGCCCCACGCCAACCAGCGCGCTGATCCACGCCGCGACCATGGTGACGGCGGGCGTGTATTTGATTGCGCGGATGCACGTGCTGTACAGCCTGGCGCCGATGGCCCAGGAAGCCGTGGCGGTGGTCGGCGTGGTCACGCTCATCATGGCCGGCTTCAGCGCGCTCACCCAGCGCGACATCAAGCGCGTGCTGGCCTATTCGACGATCAGCCAGATCGGCTACATGTTCCTCGCGCTCGGCGTCGGCGCGTGGGCGGCCGCCCTGTTCCACTTCATGACGCACGCCTTCTTCAAGGCGCTGCTCTTCCTCGCCTCGGGCATCGTCATCGAGGCGCTCCACCACGAGCACGACATGTTCCAGATGGGCGGGCTCCGCCGCGAGCTGCCGGTCGCCTTCTGGGCCTTTCTCATCGGCGGCTGTTCGCTCGCCGGCCTGCCGATCGTGACCGCCGGCTTCTACAGCAAGGACCTGATCATCTGGCACACGTGGAGCTCCCCGATCGGCGGCCCGGCGCTCTGGGCGGGCGCGATCGCCGGCGTCGTGCTGACGTCGCTCTACACGTTCCGCCTGATCTTCCTCGTCTTCTACGGCGAGCAGCACGGCCACGTCAGCCGCCGGCCGGGGCTCGTCATGTCCGTCCCCGTCGTCATCCTCACGGTGCTCTCGGTGATCGGCGGATTCGTCGAAACGCCGGCCGGCCTGGGACACGTCACGCTGTTCACGGACTTCCTGCACCACGTGCTCCCCGCCGCCGTCGACGCCCGCGCCGGGGCCGTGTCGGAAACCACGTCGATGCTGGCGAGCGCGCTCGCCTTTGCGCTTGGCCTCGGCCTGGCCTACGTGTTCTTCCTCCGCCGGCGTGACATCTCCGACCGGATCGGCGCCACGTCCGGCGCGCGCGCGCTTCACGCGTTCTGGCGGTCGGACTGGGCGATGGACTGGCTCTACGACACGACGCTCGTCCGGCCGCTCGTCTGGCTGGCGGACGTCAACCGCCACGACGTGGCGGATCTGCCGTTCGTCGGCGCGGGCACCCTGACGAAGCTGGTGTGGCGCCTGCTCGCATTCACGCAGTCGGGCCGCGTGCGGTGGTATGCGGCAGGGCTCATGGCCGGGACGCTGTTCTTCATCGGCGTGGTGCTGTTCCTATGACGCTCGTCGCGCTGCTCCTCATCCCGTTCGTCGCCGGCCTGGTCGCCTGGGGGCTCGGCGATCGCCGCGCCCGTGCGGTCCGCTGGGTGACGCTCGCGGCCGTGGTGGCCGACTTCTTCATCGGCCTCGCGATCTGGGTCGGTCACGCGAGCGAGGTTGCCATCGCCCCGCACGCGCCGTGGATCCTGGAGGTGAACGCCGCGTGGATTCCCGAGCTCGGCATCCGCTTCCACCTCGCGATCGACGGCCTGAGCCTCGTGCTCATCATGCTCACGGCGTTGCTGGGCGTGATGTCGGTGCTCTGCTCCTGGACCGAAATCACCGAGCGCGTCGGCTTCTTCCACGCGAACATCCTCTGGGTGCTCACCGGCATCATCGGCGTCTTCCTGGCGGTCGATCTGTTCCTGTTCTATTTCGCCTGGGAAGTGATGCTCGTCCCGATGTACTTCCTCATCGTCATCTGGGGCCATGAGGATCGCGTCTACGCCGCCATCAAGTTCTTCATCTTCACGCAGCTCAGCGGCCTCCTGATGCTGGTCGCCATCCTGGCGCTCTACGTGATGCATGGGCGCGCCACGGGCACCTATACCTTCGAATACGCGGCGCTGCTCAACACGCCGATGTCGCCGACCGCCGAAATGTGGGTGATGCTCGGCTTCTTCGCCGCTTTCGCCGTGAAGCTGCCCGTCTTCCCGTTCCACACCTGGCTCCCCGACGCGCATACGGAAGCGCCGACGGCGGGCAGCGTGATCCTCGCGGGTCTGATGCTCAAGACGGGCGGCTACGGCTTCATCCGCTTCGTCGTGCCGCTCTTCCCGCACGCCGCCTATCGCTTCGCGCCGGTCGCGATGATCCTCGGCGTCATTGGCATCCTCTACGGCGCGTTCGTCGCCTTCAGTCAGACGGATCTGAAACGGCTCGTCGCCTACACCAGCGTCAGCCATCTCGGCTTCGTGCTGCTCGGGGTCTTCGCCTGGAACGCCCTGGCGCTCCAGGGCGCCGTGCTCCAGATGGTGTGCCACGGCATCAGCACGGGGGCGCTCTTCATCCTGGTCGGGGCGTTTCAGGAACGGATGCACACGCGCGACCTGGGCCGCATGGGCGGCTTGTGGGCGGCCGCGCCGCGCCTGAGTGGCATGACCCTGTTCTTCGCCCTCGCCTCGCTCGGCCTCCCGGGCCTCGGCGATTTCATCGGCGAGTTCCTGGTGATGCTCGGCACGTTCCGGGTCGACAGGGTCCTGACGGTGTTCGCCGCGATCGGCATCCTGTTCGCCACCTTCTACGCACTCCGCATGGTGCAGCGTGCGCTGCACGGCGCGAACGTCCACAACTGGACGATCTCCGACCTGATGCCGCGCGAGTGGCTGATCCTGGGCGTGCTGGTCTTCTCACTGATCTTCCTGGGCCTGCACCCGCAGTCGATTTTCAGGGTGTCGGGACCCGCGCTGGACCGGATACAGGCGGTCGTGCCGTTCACCGGCGCCACTGTGCAGGCCGCCCCCACGGACGCACGGGTTCCCGGAGGCGCATCCCGATGATCACCGCGGCCGACCTCATCCCGCTCGCGCCGTCGATCCTCGTCAGCCTCACGGCAATCGCCGTGATGATCGCGATCGCAATCCGGCGGAGCCACTTCGCCGCCGCCCTTATCTGCGCGATCGGGCTCGGCCTGTCGCTGCTCGCGATCTGGGCGGTCCTGCCGTACGTGCCCCGCCAGGTCACGCCGCTCATCATCGTCGACGACTTCGGCTTGTACTACTCGGCGCTCATCATCGGGGCGACACTGGCGGTCGTCCTCCTCTCCTACCCCTATTTCGCGCGCCTCCCCGATCCGCCCGAGGAGCTGTACATCCTGCTTCCGACGGCGGCGTTCGGCGGCGTGGCGATCGTGCTCAGCAGCCACTTCGCCTCGTTCTTTCTCGGCCTCGAGGTCCTCAGCGTGGCCCTCTACGGGCTCATCGCTTACACCGTCGGACGCGAGGCGTCGATCGAGGCGGGGTTGAAGTATCTCGTGCTCGCGGCCAGTTCAGCCGCCGCGCTGGTCTTCGGCATGGCGCTCATCTATGCGCGGCTGGGGACGATGGAGTTCGCCCGGATGCCGGCGCTCCTGACGACGCGCGCCGACTTCTACGATCCGCTGCTGCTCGCCGGCGTCGCGCTGATGATCACCGGCATCGGCTTCAAGCTGGCGGTCGTCCCCTTCCACATGTGGACGCCGGACGTGTACGAGGGGGCGCCGGCGCCGATCACGGCGTTCGTGGCGACCGTGTCGAAGGGGGCGCTCTTCGGCCTGCTGCTGCGCTATTTCCGGGAATCGCCGAGCTCGGGCGGGTCGGTCTTCCTCGTGTTCACGATTATCGCCGCGGCGTCGATGATCGCCGGCAACGTCCTGGCGCTGCTCCAGAACAACGTCAAGCGCATCCTTGCGTACTCATCGATCGCGCACCTCGGCTACCTGCTCGTCGCCTTCCAGGCCGGCGGTATGCTCGGGGCCCGTGCCGCAACCTTCTATCTCACCGCTTACATCGTGACGACGCTCGGGGCGTTCGGCGTGGTGGCCGTGCTGTCGGACGGATCGCGTGATGCGGATCGGATAGAGGACTATCGGGGGCTGTTCTGGCGACGGCCGGCGCTCGCGGGCGTGATGGCCATCATGCTCTTCTCGCTGGCCGGGATTCCGCTCACGGCCGGATTCTTCGGCAAGTTCTACGTGGTGACGGCGGGCGCCTCGTCGGCGATCTGGATGCTGCTGCTCGTGCTCGTGGTGACGAGCGCGGTCGGCCTCTACTACTACCTCCGCATCGTGGTGGCGCTCTTTGCCACCGACGACCTGGCCGCGGCCCCGGCGGCTTCAGTGCTCCGGCCGCTTCACGCCGGCAGCGGCATCGTGCTCACCGCGCTCACCGGCATCCTCTTCTGGCTCGGCGTCTACCCGGCACCGCTCATCGAGGTGATCCAGAAGATCTTCGTCGGACTGCTCTAGCTCATCCCTCGTGCATCATTCCTCTCGGAGCGCCTCCTTGACCGCCGTCACCAGCCCGTCGATCGAGAATGGCTTCGCGAGAAACCGAAGGCGCTCGCCGTTCGCCTCGTCTGCCGGTTCATCGTCCAGGCTGCCCGACATGAAGAGCGAGACGAGCCCCGGATGGCTGCCGCGCAGCATGCGCGCAAGGTCGGGGCCGCCCATGCCGGTCATCGAGACGTCGGTGAGGAGCAGGTCGATCCGGTCGAGGCCGCCCGCGGCCGCGAGCGCCTCTTCGGCGCTCCCGGCCAGCACGAGGCGGTAACCTTCACGGGTGAGCACTTCGCGGACGAGGTCCCGAACGGCGGGCTCGTCGTCCACCACGAGGATCCTGGCGTCGGCGGTCATCTGGTCGAAGGATAGCAAATCGCTGGCGCGCGCTGCGGCGTCAGACCCGCCGGCGGCGCCGCGCACGAAGATCGGCGGTGATGATGATGAACAGGAAGACGGCGCCGAGACCTGCCAGTCCACCCGCGGTCGCGACGGTGAGAACCGTCCATCCCGCGGACCACATCCCGGTCTGAATCGGCGGCGGAGCGGAGACCGACTGCGCGAGGAACCAGAGGAGCGCCAACATCCTGCACCTCCCACGAGAGCTGAACCATCCGGCCGCGCGGCCGGACCCGTCAACTTCCCGGTGCAAGAGCAGTACCTCGGCCAGCGTCAGTGATCGGCCGTCGCGTCGAGCGTGAAGAGGACGAGCGAGCGGCCGGTGACGGTGTAGGTCCCGCCCGTCCTGAACGCTTGACCTTCCGCGGCGCCGGGGTCGTGCGTGTCGAGGCTCAGCGTCCAGCTCCGCCCGCCATTACAGGCCGGAAACGTGAAATTCACCACGTCGTGATAGGCATTGAAGATGATGAGGTGCGTCGCCTCGTTCCCGCGCTGGCGGATCCCGGTGGTCTGCGCGCGCCCGTCGAGCATCATCCCGAAGCAGTGCATGAGCCCGTTCTGCCACTGCTCAGCCTGCATCGGCTCGCCGCTCGCGTCGATCCAGGTGACGTCGCGCACGCCCAGCTCTTCGACAAATTCGCCAGTGAGAAAACGTTTTCGTCGGAGGATGGGAGACAGGTGCCGCAGCTTCGTGAGCCGCTGAACGAACCTCGTCAGTGCCTCGCCGTCCTCGGTCGGCGTCCAGTCGACCCAGCTGATGTCATTGTCCTGGCAGTACGCATTGTTGTTCCCCTGCTGGGTACGCCCGCGCTCATCGCCCGCCACCAGCATCGGCGTGCCCTGCGCCAGCAGCAGCGTCGCGAGAACGTTCCGCATCTGCTGCCAGCGCAGCGCCACAATGGCCGGATCGTCCGTCGGGCCTTCCGCGCCGCAGTTCCAGGATCGATTGTCGGTGGTCCCGTCGCGGTTGTCCTCGCCGTTGGCCTCGTTGTGCTTCTCGTTGTAGCTGACGAGGTCGCGCAGCGTGAACCCGTCGTGCGCCGTGACGAAGTTGATGGACGCCGACGGCAGGCGCCCCTGCCGGGCGAAGAGATCCGGTGAGGCGCACAGCCGCGGCGCCAGGGCCGCCGGCCCTGCCTCGCCACGCCAGAAGTCGCGGCAGGTGTCCCGGAACTGATCGTTCCACTCGGCCCAGCCGGGCGGAAAGGCGCCCACCTGGTAGCCTCCCGGGCCGCAATCCCACGGCTCGGCGATGAGCTTCACGGTGCCGAGTACCGGATCCTGGTTGCACGCCTTGAGAAATCCGCTCTGAGTGTCGAATCCGTTGGCCTCGCGCGCCAGGATGGTGCCCAGGTCGAACCTGAACCCGTCCACGTGGGTCTGCTCCACCCAGTACCGGAGGCTGTCGGTCACCATCTGGATCACGCGCGGATGACTCACGTTGAGCGTGTTGCCCGTCCCCGTGTCGTTGATGTAGTACCGCGCCTGGTCCGGCAGCAGCCGATCATAGCTCGCGTTATCGATGCCGCGGAACGACAGCGTCGGCCCGAGCTCGCTGCCCTCGGCGGTGTGGTTGTAGACCACGTCGAGAATCACTTCGAGCCCGGCCTCGTGAAAGCGCGCCACCATCTCCTTGAACTCGCGGAGTGTCTCGGCCCGGTTGGACGCGTAGCGCGGATCCGGCGCGAAGAAGCCGATGCTGTTGTAGCCCCAGTAATTCGTCAGGCCTTTCTCGAGGAGATAGCTGTCGTTGATGAACGTGTGGATCGGCAGCAGCTCTACCGATGTGACGCCGAGGCTGCGGATGTAGTCGAGCACCTCTCGCGTGACGAGCCCGCTGTAGGTGCCCCGCAGCGCCTCCGGGACGGCCGGGTGCCGCTTCGTGTACCCGCGCACGTGCAGCTCGTAGATGATGGCCTCGTCGCGCGGAATCGGCCGGGGGCCGGGCTTGGCCCGCCAGTCGAAGTTCGCGTCGACCACCCTGCACTTCGGCATGTAGGGCGCGCTGTCGCGCGTGTCGAACGTGAGGTCGTTGCCCGATTCCATCTCGTAGCCGAACACGGCGGGATGCCAGCGCAGCTCGCCGAAGTGCCCGCAGGCATACGGATCGAGCAGCAGCTTGTGGGCGTTGAAGCGCTGGCCGGCGTCGGGTTCGTACGGGCCGTGCACGCGATAGCCATAAATCGCCCCCGGCTTCACCGACGGGAGGTACCCGTGCCACATTTCGTCGGTGTACTCAGGCAGCGCAATGCGGTCGACCTCACGCTCGCCGCGTTCGTCGAACAGGCAGAGCTCGACAGCGGTGGCGTGCGCCGAAAAGAGCGCGAAGTTCGTGCCCTCGCCGTCCCACGTCGCCCCTCGCGGGTACGGCCTGCCTTCCTTCACGTGCGTCTCGGCCATCGGATCTCTGACCTCGGACGTCTGACGTCACGAGTCGGTCCCCTACTCCGGTGAGAGCGCCTTGCCGATCTGCACGTCGAACGAGGGATGATCCACCGTCCCTGTGACCGTGATCGGCAGATACGTGCCGGCGCCGTGCTTGGAGAACAACGGATCGAGCAGCTTCAGGAAGAACGACTTCACGCCGGTCGTCGTCTCCGACAGGTGCGCCTTCAGGCGCAGGTTGCCGGCGAAATTCAGCGCCTCGCTCTGCAGCACGTACGTGCCGGCCAGGTGCACCTGCGCGCCATTCACGCTGAAGGCGAGCCTCGGCAGGTGCAGCACGCCGCGGTGCAGATCGAACGTGCCGGAGAACGTGGAGAGCACGTTCCGGATCCGCTCATCCTTCGGCTGGCCGCGTCCGCGCCGGCTGAGCGTGTCTACTTTCGACTGAATGCCGTCCCGCGTAAACCGGCCGTCGCTGATCGTGAACGTCCCGTCGAGCGCGACGCGCTTGACGACGTCCTCGTCTCCCGGCGGGATCACCAGATGCGCTTGCAACCCGAGCGTGCCGGCGAGCGCCGGCTGGGGTTGGCTCACGGCGAGCGTCAGCAGGTCCTCCAGGCGCGCCTCAGTCGTCTTGACGTCGACCTCGATCGTCCGGTGCTCGGCCTTCGGCTCTTGCACCACGGCACCGCTGACCTCGAGCGGTGAACCCGCCAGGTTTGCGTCGATGTGCCGGAGCCAGGTGTTCCCGTTGGTGCCGTCGATGAGCGCCTCGAATTTCGTTTCGAGCGGAAGCGGGTGGCCGACCGACGACAGCTGAAAGTCCGGCGTGTCCGTCGTCCCTTTCACCCTGAGCGAGGCGAGGCGGCCGTCGTACTCGCCTTCCGAGGAGAGCGTGCCGCCGATGCCGTTGATCGTCGAGAGGTCGACGTTCGTGAAGCGGTAGTGCCCGTCGACCGGCGTGGCGCCCGGATCCTCCCGCTGCCACGGGCCGAAGTGGCCGCTGCAGGCGATGTCGCCTTTCGGCTTTGGATTGGTCAGCGTCGCCGTGTAGCTCGATGGCTCATCGAACTGGAAGTGGTGCACATCGAGATGGGAAATATCGAACCGCAGCGGCTGGTGATCCGGCTTGTCCGGCAGCAGCAGGATCACGGCCTGGTTCGCGATGACGTCCTGAATGACGAGGCCGCCGATCATCGACTGCGAGGCCGGCTTCTGTCCACGGTCCGGCTGGCCGCTGGTCCCGCCGGTGTCTCCGCGGTCGTCGCGATCGCCTGACGGCTGCGATGGCCCATCATCGGGGGGCAGCGCGAGCGTGAGACCGGTGACCCGCACGGTGCTGATGTGCTGCCGCAGCACCTCGAAGAGGCCGGCGTCCGCGGCAAACTGCTTGATGGCGATGAGCGGCGGAATGTCGGTGCGCCCACGATGCCTGAGCTCCAACCCGGTGCCCGTGACGTGCACACGCGGCAGCAGCCGAATCGTGAGCGACTGCACGTGCACGGTGGCGTCGAAGCGATTTTCGAGGGCGGAGACCAGCTCGCGGCGTGCGAGGTTCGACAGCCATCCCTGTGAGAACCAGAGGGCCGCGCCGAGCAGGGCGATCGCCGCAATCGCCAGCCAGCCCGCGGTGCGCCGCGACGGGAAGAATCGTGACATGCGTGTCGGTGGACAGTTTACAGACGCGGGGCGGGAGGAGTGAAGGGAAACGCGGCGTTATCGCGCGTTCATTCTCCGAGCAACTCGCCGAGCGGCCGTAATTTTTCGATGTGATCAGCAACGACCTTGATCACCATCATGACGGGGAAGGCAAGAAGCATGCCCCAGGGCCCCCAGAGCCAGCCCCAGAAGAGGAGGGAGAGAAAGACCGCGACGTTGTTCATGCGCGCACCGCGCCCGATCAACCACGGCTTGAGCAGCAGGCCTTCGGTCGCGGTGCAGACGAGGTAGAGGCTCGCCACCAAAAGGGCCATCTGCAGCGTGCCGAACTGCAGCAGCGCCACGACGAACAGGATGCAGAGCGCGGTCGCCGCGCCGAAGTAGGGGACCGTGTTCAGCAGTCCGCCGACAATCCCCCAGACGACCGCCTGCTTCAGACCGATCGTGCTGAACGCCGCGGCGGCCGCGATGGCGACGAAGGCGCCGCTCACCGTCATGATGAGGAGGAAGCGGGAGACCGCGTGATTGATGTCATCGATCACCAGGCTGGTCTTGCGCCGCGTCGCGAGGTTCGAGCCCGACAGCCGGACGAGCTTCTGCTTGAAGAGGTCGCCCGAGGCCAGCATGAAATACGCGAGCAGCACGAGCAGCACCAGCTGACCCGAGAAGCCCAGCAGGCTCATCGATCCGAGCCAGAGCGACTTCCGCAGGTTCGCCGCCGCCGGCTGCACGACCTGCACGCGGCTGGCGCCGCGCACCGTGGTCGACCCGGTCGCATCCGTCGCCACCTCGTCGAGCTCGGCCGCGGCCCGCTGGAGGGCCTGCATCGGCCCCGACGTGCCGGCCTGCAGCGACCGCAGCGCGTGCCGCAGCTTCACGGTAGCTTCCGGCAGGTGCGTGATCGCCGACGCCGCCTGGTCGCTGAAGCGGTAGCCAGCCGCGCTCACGCCGCCGACCAGCGCGAGCATGACGATCAGCGCCGCCGCGGCGCGGGGAATGCGGAGGCGCTGCAGCAGCCGCACCGGCGTATTGAGCGCGTAGGCGGTGAGGATCGTGACGACGAGCGGGATGAGAAAGTCGGAGGCGAGGCGGAGGGCCGCCAGTACGAGCACGGCGGCGATGATCGTGAGCGCGAGCTCGCGCACGCCGCTCGGCAACCGCAGCCCGAACCGGTCGTCGGCTGGCGCCGTGTCGATCGATCGTGGGGCCGGCGCAGTGCCGTTCGCGAGCAGAGGCGGCGGCACGGACTCGAGAAACGCGCTCATGGGGATTGTGTCGCATGTGAGTGCAACGGTTGTACCTTCGCGTGCTGGCTGCATGCGAGGCGGGCGCGGCGTGCGGGCGCCTGCACGAGCGCCAGGATTCCCGCATGTTTTTGGAACTTCAGCGAGATTGCGGGATTAATGGACGAGCTCGCGACACGCGCGAAGCGACGGGAAGGAGTTACCGGGATCGCCGAAATTTCCAGGGCGGCGAGGGCTGCGGGCTTCAGCCCTCAGGCTGCGGGCCTGCAGAATGGGGCGAGTGCCCGTGGCCTCGGGCTGGTGGCCGGAAGCCCGTGGTCTGTGAATCGTGCCGGGGGTGGGGGTCGAACCCACACGGCCTTGTGGGCCAGAGGATTTTAAGTCCTCAGCGTCTGCCATTTCGCCACCCCGGCATCACCGTCC
This sequence comes from Vicinamibacterales bacterium, assembly GCA_025450765.1. Lineage (GTDB taxonomy): Bacteria > Acidobacteriota > Vicinamibacteria > Vicinamibacterales > CAVVIG01 > JAGWRA01. Next base: position 11,069 of record JANWLS010000155.1, read on the forward strand.
GCTCGCGGTAGTTTACGTCGGCAGCGTCGAGATGTACAGCGAACCCGCCCGCGCGTGCCCGTCGAGCAGCTGCCGCACCGCCAGCGCCACCGCCTCGGTCTTGTTGCCATCGGTGAGCGTCGTTGCCGTTTCCTCGATGAGCGCGACCACGTCGGGACGATTGATGGTCACCACCTGCGCCATGACAGCCCCCATGATCTGGATATCAGCAATGACCCAATGCTCTACGGGAGCCGACGATGGTGCCCCGGAGCGCTTCAGTGGATCGCGACGGATGCGGGCGGCGCGGCCCGCACGCGGCGGATCATCGATTCGAGCGTCTCGCCTTCTATCTGGCACGGGCCGGCGACTGCGGCGCCGAGCGTGATCTCGATGGCGATCACAACGCCCCCTTCCTCGAAGGGATTGACAATCCAGCTCAGGCCGCGGAGTTGCACCAGCCGATCGGGCTCGACCGCCGGATTCTTCTGCCGATCCATCGCCCGCAGCATCTCGACGAGCACGAACCGCACGTCCGCGTCGGTCCACTCCCCCGCCGTCCGCTCCAGCCCGGGGACGCTCGCCGTCGTCGCGTGATTGTCGCCGCGAAGCCATACATCCACTTGAAAATTCATCGGTGCTTCCATTCAGGTGTCCGCTTCTCCAGGAACGCGTGAATCCCTTCGCGCGCGTCGTTGGTGCGCATCAGCTCGTCGAGATAGCGGCGCTCCGAGCCGGGCAACAGTCGATCGACGGCATCGCGCACGACACTTCGCGCCGCGAGGGCCGCATGACGCAGCGCGGCGGTCGACCGGGATGCCAGGTGCTGCGCCTCCCAGCCGGCCAGCATCCTCTCGACATCGCCGTCCTCCGCCACGCACTCGATCAGCCCGGCCCGCTCCCACGCGCGCGCCCATCGGGACTCGCCGGTCACGATCGCACTCATCGCACGCGCCGAGCCGACCCGAGCCGGCAGCAGCACCGAGCCGACGGGCGGAAAGACGCCCAGAGCGATCTCGGGGAGCCCGAGTTGCGCATCGGCCGCCGCGAAGATGAAATCGCAGGCGAGCGCCAGCTCGAAGCCGCCGCCCAGGCAGCGGCCGCGCACCAGCGCGATCGTGATCGCCGGCACGTCCAGCCACGCACGGATCAGATCGTGGAAGCGCGGAAGCACGGTGCCGATCAGCTCCGGTGTGTGTTCAGCGATGCTGGATCCGAAGCTGAAATCCGGCGGCTCTGCCTCGAGCGTCACCAGCCGAACGTGCGGATCGTCGCCGACGGAGGTCAGCGCCTCCCGCATCACGCCGACCATCCGATCGGTGAGGGCGTGGCCGCGCGGACCGTCCAGGGTCAGCCGCAGCCGCCGTCCCTCGTCCGTCTTCTCAATCCGGACGCCGCTCGCCTCGGTCACGGCTCGCTTCTCGCGAAGCCCTCGCGCAGCATGCCCTCCAGCGCCTCGGGCGTCTGCACCGGCTGCCGGCAGGCAAACTGCTGGCACACATAGGCCGTGGCCGCGCCGCCCATCGCGTCCATGGCGCCGACAAACGGCATCGACGCGGCGAGCCGCTGCTGGACGACGCCGACGGCAATCGGGATGTGAATCGCAAATGGCCGGTACGAACGGCCGGCTGTCGCACGCAGCGCCTCCGTGTCGGGGGCACCGGCGCGCCCGACAATCGCGATCTGCTCGCTGCGCGCCTGCGCATGCCAGGTCGACAGGACGGCGAGCATCATCGGCACGGCCCGCGACTGACGCCGCAGCCGGACGCCGAACGCACCGAGCACCTGCTCCACCTGCGTCAGGTACGCCGCATCTCCGGTGAGGTGTGCGAGCGTGAGCAGGTTCTGCGCCGCCAACGAGGCGGCTGCCGGCTCGGCGCCGTCGTACTCTTCTTTCAGACGCAGCAGGACCGTGGGATCGTCGCCGCTCGTCGCGAACCACCCACCCTCCGCATCGTCCCAGAAGATCTCGTGCATCCGGCGCTGCAACACGATGGCCCATTCGAGCCACTGCGGGTCGCCGTCGGTTTGCACCAGCTCCAGCAGACCGAAGATCAGCGCGGCGTAGTCCTCGGCGTAGGCGTCGATGCCGGCCGTACCGCGCCGCCAGCGATGCCATAACTGCTGCACGTCTTCCCGCCACAGCGCCTCGCGGGCGAAGGCGGCCGCGCGCCGCGCCTGTTCACGATGCGCCGCCGCCGCCAGCACGTGCGTCTCGTCGAAGGCCGACAGCACGCGCGCCGCTCTCGCAAAGGCGGCGATCATCAGCCCGTTCCAGCCGGTGAGCACCTGGTCGTCGAGCAGTGGCTTCGGACGCTGCAGGCGCGCCTCGAACAGGCGCAACCGGCTGCGGCCCAGTGCCTGCCGGATGTCGCCCGGTTCGCGCCCGAGCATCCGCGCGATGTCCTGCGCATCGCGCCGCACGTACAACAGGTTCTTTCCCGTGAACTCGTTCTGCGGATCGAGCGGCGCATTGCCGCCTGGCTCGATCCCGAAATGCAGGCGCACGACGGCGGCGTCGTCGCCGAGTTGTTCCCCGATCTCCTCGTCGCGCCACAAATAGAAAGCGCCCTCGCTCGGATGCGCATCCAACTGGCCTGCCTGCTCCGGCGGAATGCTGTCGGCGTCCTCGGCCGAATAGAACCCACCGACCGGATCGGTCATCTGACGCGCGACGTACTGCAGCGTATCGTCGGCCAGGTCGGCGTAGAAGCGATCGCCGGTGATCTGCGCCGCCTCCAGGCTCGCCAGCGTGATCTGCGCCTGGTCGTAGAGCATCTTCTCGAAGTGCGGCACGCGCCACTGCGCGTCGACCGAGTAGCGGTGGAAGCCACCACCCACGTGGTCGCGCATGCCGCCGAGGGCCATGGCGCGAAGCGTCGCCAGCGCCATCTGCGCCGGCTCGCGGCGCCCCGCCCGAGCCGATTCACGGAAGAGGAACAGGAGCTCGCTCGGGCGCGGGAACTTGGGGGCGTCGCCGAAGCCGCCGTTGCGCGCGTCGAAGCTCCCGGCGAGCTCCGCGACGCCGCGCTCCAGGGCGTCGACGCCCGGCACACCGGTGGCCTGACCGCGCTCGCCCACACGGCTCAGCTCACGCGTCAGCGCATCGGCCGACTGCGCCACCTTGGCCGGCTCGTCCCTCCATACCCGCGCGATCTCCTGCAGCACCTCGGTGAAGCCCGGCCGTCCCCAGCGCGAGCTCGGCGGAAAATAGGTGCCGCCGTAGAACGGCCGGCGATCCGGTGTGAGCCATACACTGAGCGGCCATCCGCCGGCACCGGTGGTCGCCTGCACGAAGGTCATGTAGACGCGATCGATGTCGGGCCGCTCTTCACGATCAACTTTGATGGAGATGAACTCGCGGTTGAGCAGGGCCGCCACGTCGGCATGCTCGAACGACTCGTGCGCCATCACGTGGCACCAGTGGCAGGTGGCATAACCGATCGAGAGAAAGATCGGCTTCCCTTCGCGGCGCGCGGCGTCGAACGCCTCGTCGCCCCACGGCCGCCAGTCCACGGGGTTGTCGGCGTGCTGAAGGAGATACGGGCTCTGCTCGCCGCTCAGCCGATTGGCCATCGGGCCATTATACGGCCCTACTCGCGAATGACCGGTGCGGCAGGCGCCGATTGCGAGAGGCCGAGGCGCAGGCGCGCGTGCGCGGCGGTGAACTGCGTCCCGTACAGCAGCACCACGGCCGAGATGTACACCCAGAAGAGAAACACCACGACAGCGCCGATCGATCCATTCACCGACCATCCGGCGAGCCGCTCCACGTACAACGAGAATCCCCACAACGCGACCCGCCACCCCAGCCCGGTGACGATCGCGCCGAGCCAGATATCGCGGAACCTCACGCGGCCATTCGGCACGAAGTAGTAGATCATCCCGACGACCATGATGAGCAGCAGCGTCGGCGCATGACGGAACGCCAGACCGGCCATGAACATCAGGCCGGGGAACCGCGCCACCAGCGCGATGGGCCCGTTGCCCTGCACCAGCGTCCCGACGCTGACGATCACCAGCGCCGCCAGCATCAGCAGCGCGGCCGCGAACAGCATGATGAACGACAGCAGCCGGTGCCGGAGCACACTGCGCTGCGGGACGCCCCACGCGTAGTTCACCGCCGTGCTCACAGCACCGAACACACCAAGCGCCGCCCAGATGAGCGCCACGGTCCCAGTCACACCGAGCGTGATCGTGGTCCGTTCGAACCGGTTCAGCTGCTCGACGATGAAGTGGAACTGGGTCGGAAGGTAGCGGAGCACGAACGAGATGATCTGGAGGCGCGCGGACGCGTCCGCGGAGAAGTGCCCGAGGAGGGCCACCGCGAGCATCAGGCAGGGAAACAGCGACAGCAGCGCGAAGTAGGCGATCGACGCCGCGTAGGTAAGGTTGTCGCTGCCGGCAAACTGAACGAGTGCCGTCCAGGCGGCCGGCCAGATCAGGCGGGCTTCGCGCCGGAATGCGCGCAGCCCGCGCCGGACAACCGCGGCCGTCGTGACAGATCGGCGGGCGGCCACGCCATCAGAAGGGTGCGACCTGCCGCGTCTGCCCTGGACCGTCGGTGGAGCGGCCGGTGGTGATTTCGTCGATGAGCCGCCAGCCCTCGTCGGCGGCGCGCGCCGCCTTCTGCAGCGTCTCGCGGAACCGGTTGAGCTCGCGGTTCACTTCGTCGAAGCTCGGCTCGAGACGCCGCCGCAACCGCCGGCCGTGATCGGTGAAGAACAGATAGCCTGCCAGACCGCCGATGGCAGCGCCGGCAGCGACGACGAGGCCCAACTGTGCTCGCTCCTTCACAAGATCCTCCTCTCTTCAGTCCGTCTGTCCCACGGTAGCACATTCAATCCGCTCGGCTCATGGTTGCGGCCGGGATGTCATCCGCTCGCGCTTCACGAAGAGCGACAGCGCCACGCCCGACCAGGTCTTGCCAGTCGGGCTGTCGGGCGCCGCCGCCCCGAGCGGCATCAGCCCTGTCGATCGCGGGTCGAGATGGAATCGATCGAGCAGGTACGAGCGCACGGCCCCGGCGCGTGCGCGGGCGGCGACCATCTGCTGCGACGCCGCGCCGTCGGTCGCATACCCTTCGACGACGAGCACCGCGTCGGGCAGGTACGGCAGGAAGCCGGCCATCGCGGAGTCGATCCGCGCACGTCCCGCATCGGTGAGCGTCGCGTGCCCGTCTGAGGTCTTCGAGAACAGCAGATCCGCCTTCAGCCACACGCGCAGCCGCTGGCGATCGCCTTGCGCCAGCACGCCCTCGCGATACTCCGCGGGCGAGAGCTCGGAGAGGTTGAAGTATCCCCGGTCGTGGAAGAAGCCGCGGAGCAGGAAGTTGTGCTCGAGCGCCTTCATCGCATCGGACATCTCGCCCAGGGCCACCCGCGCGTTGTTCATGGTCTGGGTGATGTTCGTCATCACGCCCTCGGCGGGGCCGCCGCTCGCGGTCATCTTCTTGATCTGATCGTCGATCTGGCCGGAGATCGACGCCACCCGCCGCGCGGTGACGTCGGCCGACTTCGTCACGCTCGCCACCTCGCCGTACACCTGGTCGTCGGTGAGCAGCTTGCCGAACGTGCCGCGGCCGCTGCGCAGATCGTCGGTAACCTGCTTGATGTTGTCGGTGACCTGCCGGATGTTGTCGGCGATCGCTGTCCCGCTCTTCGTGATCTGCTCCACGTTCCGGGCCGTCGCCGCGAGGCTGCCATCCAGGTGGCTCGTCGCGTTCGCTACGTTCCCGGTGATGCGGTTCACATGGCTGCTGATGTTCGAGGCCGACGTCAGGATGGCATCGATCTTTCCCTTCGAATCCGAGACTGTCTTCTGCACATCGTCGACCGTTTGTCCCATCTTCGCGATGAGGTCGCCGATCGCGAACGGCTCCTTGCTCGGGAGCGTGCTGCCTTTCGGCGCCTCCGGATGATCGGCCGAGCCGGTCGCGATCGCGAGGAACGATCCGCCAACCACCCCTTGCGTCTCGATGGAGGCGACTGAATTGGTTCGCACCAGGGGGTGCAGGTCTTCCCGTACTTCCAGCTTCAGGCGGAACTTCTGGTTCGGCCCGGAAGGCAGCTGAATGTCGTCCACCTGGCCGGCGTTCATGCCGGCCACGCTCACGTTCGCGCCCGCCGTGAGGCCGTTCAGCTTGGCGAAGTCCGTGTACACGGTGAACTTCGGCGTGAAGGACAGCTCCTTCGAGCCGATGATGAACAGGCCTGCCGCGAACAGTCCCAGCCCCAGAAGGACGAAGATCGCGATGCCGACGAGGCGACGAGACGAGAGCGGCATGCGCTAGGTTCCCCTTGATCGCATGAACGCCTGCACGATCGGTTCCCGACTGGCATCCAGCTCGTCGGCGGTCCCCTGCGCGACCAGGTGTCCTTCGTGCAGCAGCGCCAGCTCGTCGCCGATCGCGCGCGCGCTCGGAATGTTGTGGGTGACGACGATGAGCGTCACACCTTCCCGGCGCTGTTCGATCAGGAGCTGGTCGATCTCGCCGGAGGTGATCGGATCCAGCCCGGCGCTCGGCTCGTCGACCAGCACGATGTCCGGATCGAGCGCGAGGGCCCGCGCGAGCCCGCAGCGCTTGCGCATGCCGCCGGAGAGCTCCGACGGCATCTGCCCGAACGCTTCTTCCAGCCCGACGTCTTTCAGCTTCGCCCGCGCCCGCGCGAGGACCTCGTGATTGGGCAGATCCGTGTGCCGCCGCAGCGGAAACGCGACGTTCTCACCGACGCTGATCGAGTCGAACAGCGCGGCATCCTGGAAGAGGAATCCCATCTTCCGCCGCACCTCGGTCAGGTCGCGGCTCTCCATGCCGGTGATGTCCTGGCCGTGGATGAAGATGCGCCCCGAGTCGGGCTGGATGAGGCCGATGACCTGTTTCAGGGTCACGCTCTTGCCCGTGCCGCTCCGGCCCAGGATGCAGAAGGCCGAGCCGGCCGGAATCTCGAACGACACATCGTCCAGGACGACGTGATCGCCGAACGATTTCGACACCCCCTCGAAGCGGACGGCGGCGGGCTGGTCGCCGCTCATACCATCGCAATCTGCGGAAACACGAGGTAGGTGAGCTTCACGAGCAGGACGTCGATCAGGATCAGCGCGATCGATGAAAACACGACGCTGCGCGTCGAGGCCTCGCCGACGCCCTCGGTGCCGTGGCTGGTGTTGAAGCCCAGGTAGCAGGCGATGGTGCCGATGAGGAATCCGAACACCGCCGTCTTGAGCGTCGAGGCGCAGAAGTCGGTGAAGCCGATGAGGTCGAACGCCTGCACGATGTACAGGTGCCACGCCATCCCGGTCGTCACCAGCTCGGCGACGAAGCCGCCCATGATCCCGCTGAAGTCCATCGTGACGGTGAGGATCGGCAGCGCGATGATCGAGGCGAGCACGCGTGTGCCGACCAGGTAGTTGAACGCGTCGACGCCGAGCGCTTCGAGGGCGTCGATCTGCTCGCTCACGCGCATCGCCCCCAGCTCGGACCCGATCCCCGCGCCGATGCGGCCGGCCGAGAGCAGTCCGGCGACGAGCGGGCCCGTCTCCCGGATCATGGTGACGGCGACGGCCTGCGGCATCACGCTCGCGGCGCCGAACGTCTGGAGCATCGCGCGCGTGTGCATGGAAAAGACGATGCCGTTGGCGAAGCCGGCGGCGACGACGAGCGGCACCGTGCGCCAGCCGAGCGCGTCCAGCTGCCGGAAGGTTTCCAGGAATTCGTAGGGGGGCCTGAAGAGGGTGAGGAACGCGCGCCCGGCAAAGGCGAAGTAGTCGCCCGCCGCAGCGAGCGTCTCCAGGACCGCGTCCCCCACCCGATCGGCGGAGGCTCCGAGCATGTCGACTCCCGCGTCGCCGGGCTAGCTGCGTGCGGCTTTGCCAGCGTCGATGATTTCGTGCTTCTTCATCTTGCTGTAGAGCGTCGGCCGGTACAACCCGAGAATCTGCGCCGCCTCCTGCTTGTTCCAGTTGGTGCGCTGGAGCGTCTGGAGGATCGCCATCTTCTCGATTTCAGCCAGCGTCCGGTGGGGCGGAATGACGAACTCCGCCGTGCTGCTCCCCTCCTGCCGGATCGATTCGGGCAGGTCGACGGCGGTGATCTCGCCGCCCTTGCTCACGAGCACCGCCCGCTCGATCGCGTTCTCGAGCTCGCGCACGTTGCCCGGCCAGTGGTTGCGGATGAGCAGGTGATAGGCCGACGGCGCCATCGACTTCACGTTCTTCTGATAGCGCTGCCGGAACTTCTCGAGGAAGTAGTCGCAGAGCAGCGGGATGTCCTCCGTCCGCTCGCGCAGCGGCGGCACCCGCAGGGTGATCGTGTTGATGCGGAAGTACAGGTCCTCGCGCAGTCGCCCGTCCTTGAGCGCCGAGTCGACGTCGACGTTCGTCGCGCAGATCAACCGGAAATCGACGTGCACGATTCGATCGGTGCCGATCGGGCGATACTCGCGCTCCTGCAGCACGCGCAGCAGCTTCGTCTGCAGGTACGGCGGCATCTCGCCGATCTCGTCGAGCAGCAGCGAGCCGCCCTCGGCCATCTCGAAGAGGCCTTCCTTGTCGGCGATCGCGCCGGTGAACGACCCCTTGCGATAGCCGAACAGCTCCGACTCGATCAGGTCCTTCGGGATCGCCGCGCAGTTGATCTTGATGAACGGGCCCTTCGCGCGGTGGCTGTTGTGATGGATCGCGTTGGCGATCAGCTCCTTGCCCGTGCCGTTCTCGCCCTGGATGAGGATGTTCGCATCGCTCGCCGCAACACTCTCGACCAGGTCGAACACCTCCTGCATCTTGCGGCTCTTGCCGATGATGTTGGTGAAGCGATACCGGTCCTGGAGCTGCCGTTTGAGCTGCTGGTTCTCCGTCGAGAGATCGCGGTGTGCCATCGCGCGCTCGAGCAGCGCGAGCAGTTCGTCCTGCTCGACCGGCTTCTCCACGTAGTACGAGGCGCCGGCCTTCACCGCATCGACGGCACGCGGAATGCTCCCCTGTCCGCTGATGACGATGACCTCCGCTTCCTGGTTGGCCTCCCGGAAGCGCTGTACGAGATCGATCCCGTCGATATCGGGCAGCATGAGATCCGTGATGACGGCGTCCGGCCGCCAGGTCTTGAACAGCTCCTCGCCCCGGGTCCCGAAGAGCGCCGTCTTGACCTCGTAGCCGGCGTGTTCCAGCAGAATCTGGAGCCACTCGGTCATGGCCGCTTCGTCGTCGATCGCAAGGACGCGTTTCTTCCGTTTCACGCTCATATCAAGAACAATGTCTGCGGCCAGCCCATGGCGCGTTGAATGATGTGTGCGGCTGCCGAGCAGCCGTCTCGTGAGGCTCCTATCGCCTCAAGCGCAGTATCCTATCATGAAATGCATTCTATCAATACATAGCCGATGAGCTTGTCTGTTATCGTTACACATTTGTGAGACATTTCTGCTCCGAGTGTCCGATCTCCGCGAGGAACCTGAGATAATGGGCGCGACTGGCTCGATCGCGCCAGCCCCCTCCGCGGCTCTCCTCCATGTCGACACCGGGGCCACGAGGGCGAGCCCCGCTACACACCATGGATGTCATCGAGTCACAAATCCGCCCAGACGATCCGTTGTTCACCGAGAACCGGGAACGGATGGCTTCGCTGGTGGCCGAGCTCCGCGACCGCCTGGCGGCGGCGCGTGAAGGCGGCGGGCCGCGGTATCTGCAGCGGCACCGGGAACAGGGCAAGCTGCCGGTCCGCGAACGGATCGACAAGCTGCTCGACCCACGCTCGCCGTTTCTCGAGCTCTCGCCGCTGGCCGCCTTCGACATGTACGACGGCGACGCGCCAAGCGCCGGCATCGTGACGGGCATCGGCCGCGTCTCGGGCCGCGAAGTGCTCATCGTCGCCAACGACGCCACGGTGAAGGGCGGGACGTACTATCCGATGACCGTGAAGAAGCACCTGCGCGCACAGCAGGTTGCGCGCGAAAACCGCCTCGCCTGCGTGTACCTGGTGGATTCGGGCGGCGCCTTCCTGCCGCGGCAGGCCGACGTCTTCCCCGATCGCGAGCACTTCGGCCGCATCTTCTACAACCAGGCGCGCATGTCGGCCGAGCGGATTCCGCAGATTGCCGTCGTCATGGGCTCGTGCACGGCCGGCGGCGCCTACGTGCCCGCGATGTCCGACGAGACGGTCATCGTGAAAGGCACCGGCACGATCTTTCTCGGCGGCCCGCCGCTCGTGAAGGCGGCGACGGGTGAGGAAGTGTCGGCCGAGGAGCTGGGTGGCGCCGATGTGCACACGCGCCTCTCCGGGGTCGCCGATTATTTCGCCGAAGACGATGAGCACGCGCTGGCGATCGCGCGCACGATCGTCTCGACGCTGCACACGACCAAGCACGAGCCGCTCGATGTGACGACGCCCGAGCCGCCGCTCTACGATCCGGCCGAGGTCTACGGCATCGTCAACGCCGACATCCGGAAGCCGTACGACGTGCGCGAGATCATCGCGCGGCTCGTCGACGGCTCGCGCTTCGAGGAGTTCAAGGAGCGCTACGCGCCGACCGTCGTCACCGGCTTTGCCCGCTGGCACGGCTACCTGGTCGGGATCGTCGCCAACAACGGCGTGCTCTTCTCCGAGTCGGCCCTCAAGGCGACGCATTTCATCGAACTCTGCAACCTCCGGCGCGTGCCGCTCCTCTTCCTGCGGTACATCACCGGCTTGAGGGTGGGCCGCGGGTACGAGCGCGCGGGC
>JANWLS010000156.1 GCA_025450765.1 Vicinamibacterales bacterium
ATCGCTCGCCGAGAGCCGTGGCTTCGGCATCGCCCTCTCGAGCGCGGCGATCGCCTTCGTCCTCGCGGCCGTGATGTGGGTGTGGATACCGGAGACGAAGGGGAGGGCGTTGGCGTAGGTCCCTTAGGGCGTCAGCTCGATATCCCCATGCTGCGGGTGCAGCTTCTGGTAGTAGTAATTCCACACCGACCCGCTCACGTTCGGGATGTCCGCGCGCGTCAGTTCGATCGACGCCGCGGCGAAGGCGGCCAGCAGAATCAACGCGACAATCGCCGGCCGCATCGCCTGCTGGTAGCGGGCGCGCAAGAAGGCCCACGCGGCGACGCACACCGCGGCGATGAAGCCGATCGGGATGAGAATCTGCGTCGCGAGGTAGACGCCCTGCGCCCAGAACGGCGGCCACGTCCAGTACTGCTCGCCGCGAACCGCGGCTGCGAACGGCAGATGCTTGGCGATCGCGACGCCGAGTGGAATCAGGCTGTAGACGATGAGCGCGACGATGAGCGCGAGGAGAAAACGATCGCGCCAGACGAAGCGGAGGCGCAGGAGCTGGTAGCCGGTGAGCAGCACCGAGGCGGCGATCATGATCAGCATCAGCCGATCGAGCGCGATCGTCGCCACCCAGAATCCGAGATCGCTGCTCGCGCCGAGCAGGAACACCGCCAGATCGACCAGGCCCAGGATATAGAGGATGGACGTGAACAGCCGGACCTCCGGCTTCAGGATCGTCCAGTTGAAGAGCGTGAACCCCAGGTAAATCAGCAGCGCGCCGACCAGCCACCAGAAAATGGGTGTGCCACGCCAGAGCGATTCGATCGTTGCCTCGAGCGCCAGCGCGTAGAGGCAGATGTTCGCGACGAGCAGCCAGATCTGCCGCCGCTTGAACTGGCGGACCTCCTCGTCGGAGACGAGGGGCGCCTCAATCTCGATCGGCTGTTTCTGCTCGCCGTCCATGAGCGTCCGAGCTTAACACCATCCCGTGGCCCGTGGCCCGTGGCCCAGCGCCCAGCGCCGAGCGCCTCCAAAACGCCCCATGCTACGATTCCGTCATGCCCCTCCGCGACATCATCGGCCATGGGCGAGCGCTCGACCTGCTCGCGCGGGCCGTGGAGCACGAGTCGGTGCCGCCGAGCCAGCTGTTTGCCGGTCCGCCCGGAGTGGGCAAGCGGCTCGTGGCGCTGGCGCTCGCGCAGGCGGTGAACTGCCTCGCGCCGGTGGCGTTCGGCCTGGAGTGTCCGGGCGAAGCCCGGCGGCCCGCACAGCGGGCCCGCGAACGAAACGGAGCGAGCCGCGACGGGCGAGCGAGTGAAGTGAGCCGGGGTTCGGGGCAGAGCCCCGAAGGAAATGACGCGTGTGGGAAATGTGCCTCCTGCACGCGGATCGCGCGCGGCGTGCATCCGGATATCGTCCGGCTCGAGCCAGACGAGGATGGCGCCATCGGGATCGACGCGATCCGTGAGGTGCGGGCGCAGGTGGGCTACCGCCCGTTCGAGGCGCGTCGGCGCGTGGTCATCGTCGACGAAGCCGACGGACTCGGCGCACCGGCGCAGAGCGCGCTCCTGAAGACACTCGAGGAGCCGCCGCCAGGCACGATCTTCATCCTGATTTCCGCGCGTCCCGATGCGCTGCTGCCAACGGTGCTCTCGCGCTGTTCGCGGCTGCGCTTCATGCCGCTCTCGCCGTCGGAAGTCGCGAGCGCACTCGCGAAGCGCGGCTACGCTGAACCGGAGGCGCGCGCCGTCGCGGCGACGGCCGAGGGCAGCCTGAGTCGAGCGCTCGAAGTTGACGCGGGCGATCTCGTGGGTGCGCGAAATACGGCCGCCGCGGTACTGCGGCAGGTGGCGCGCGATCCCGGACCCAAGGAGCGGTTGAACCAGGCGAAGGCGCTTCTCGAAAAGCGTTCCGGCAAGAAGGGGAGCATGACGGCGGCCGCGTTCGAGCGCGAGCTGCTCGCCTCGAACCTGCGCGCGATGTCGTCGCTGCTGCGCGATGTCGAGCTGCTGGCATCGGGCGTCGACGAGCAGTGGCTCGCGAATCGTGACGTCTCGAGCGACCTGGAGCGGTTGTGCGATGTCTACGCCGGCGGCCGCAGCCGCGCGGCATTCGCCGCCGTCGACCGCGCCCTCAGTGCCCTGGATCGCAACGCGAGCGCGAAGATCGTGGCGGACTGGGTAGTGTTGCAGATCTGAGGCGCCAGCTGACGCCGCCGCGCGACATTTTCTGAATTGCGTAGGGGCCGGCCTTCGTGCCGGCCCGCAACATGTCACGTCCACGCATCGCCATCACCGTCGGCGATCCCGCCGGCATCGGCCCGGAGATCGCGGCCGTTGCCGCCAATGCGCCAGACGTCCGCGCGATCTGCGAGCCCGTGCTCTACGGCCCTCCGGCGAGTGTCACCTTTCTCCCCGGCGTGCTCAGCGCGGATGCCGGTCGCGCCTCCTACGACGCCATCGTCCGTGCGGTGGGCGATGCGCGGGCGGGTCGGGTGGCGGCGATCGCGACGGCGCCGATCAATAAGGAGGCCTGGTCGCTCGCCGGGCTGCGCTGGCCGGGACACACCGAGCTCCTGGCGGAACTGACGGGCTCGCCGCGTGTGGCGATGATGTTCTTTTCCGACGCGCTCCGCGTGGTGCTGGCGACCGTGCACGTGGCGCTCGCTGAGGTGCCAGCGCTCCTCACGCGGACGCTGGTCGAGGCGACCATCGAGCTGACCGCGCGCGAGCTGCCGCGGTTCGGCTTTCCTGAGCCGCGCCTCGCGCTGGCGGGCCTCAATCCGCACGCGGGCGAGCATGGTCTCTTCGGCAGGGAAGAGGCGCGGGAACTGGTGCCGGCGGTCGCCGCCTGCCGGGCGCGCGGGATCCGTATCGACGGCCCGCTTCCGGCTGATACGCTGTTCGTGCGGGCCGTTCGCGGTGAGTTCGATGCCGTGATCGCCTGCTATCACGATCAGGGCCTCATTCCGGTGAAGCTGGCCGCGTTCGGCAAGGCGGTGAACGTGACGCTTGGGCTGCCGATCATCCGGACGTCCGTCGACCATGGCACCGCGTTCGACATCGCCGGCAAAGGTCAGGCGGATCCAGGGAGCCTGATCGAGGCCGTGAAGCTCGCGGCGAAGCTGGCAGCGAAATAGACCACGAAGACACGAAGGCACGGATGCCCGAAAAGTCGGAGCGCGAGCAGGCTGAGAAGGTCCTCGCCGAGAATCGCAAGGCGTTTCACGATTACCATCTGCTCGAGACCTTCGAGGCGGGCATGGTGCTGCTCGGGACCGAAGTGAAGTCGATCCGCGAGGGGCGCATCAACCTGCGCGACAGCTACGCGCGGGTCGAGGACGGCGAGGTGTTCGTGTACAACGTGAACATCAGCGCCTACAGCCACCGCGGGTACGCCGAGCACGAGCCGCTCCGGCGGCGGAAACTGCTGCTGCACCAATCCGAGATCCGGAAGCTGGTGGGCAAGACCGTCGAGCGCGGCATGACGCTGGTTCCCGTACGCATGTATTTCAAGAACCGCCGCGTGAAGATGGCGATCGCGCTGGCGAAAGGGAAGAAGGAATACGACAAGCGCGAGACCATCAAGCGCCGCGAAGCCGACCGCGAAACCCGCGCGGCCATCAAGGCCAGACGATAAGGTGCTACATTACGCTCATGACGATCACCCGCGTGCCGCTGCTCGATCTTCAAGCCCAGTTCCAGCCGATTCGCGACGAGGTGCTCGCGGCGATCACGCGGGTGTGCGACAGTCAGCGCTTCATCATGGGGCCCGAGGTGGAGGCGCTCGAGCGCGAACTGGCCGTCATGCTCGAGGTGAAGCACGCAATCGGCGTCTCGTCGGGCACGGACGCACTGCTCGTGGCGCTGATGGCGCTCGGCGTCGGCCACGGCGACGAGGTGATTACCAGCACCTATTCGTTCTTTGCGACGGCCGGGTGCGTGTCCCGTCTCGGTGCACGGCCCGTGCTCGTCGACATCGACCCCGTGACCTACAACATCGACCCGGCACGCATTGAGGCCGCGATCACGCCGCGCACGAAAGCCATCCTGCCCGTGCACCTCTATGGACTGTGCGCGGACATGGATGCGATCCTGGCGATCGCGCGGCGTCACAAGCTGCCCGTCATCGAAGACGCCGCACAGGCGATCGGCTCGCGCTATCACGGCAAGACCGCCGGCTCGTTGGGCGACGCCGGCTGCTTCTCGTTCTTCCCGAGCAAGAATCTCGGCGCGTTCGGCGACGGCGGGCTCGTGACGAGCAACGACGACGACCTCGCCGCCCGCATCCGGCTGCTCCGAACGCATGGAGCCAGCCCTGAGCCGTCGCAAGGCGCGCAGACGCCGAGCGACAGCGCCGGGGGTGGGGCCCCGGCGCCGTTAAAAGTGAACCCGAAGTATCTGCATCGGGTGGTGGGCGGCAACTTCCGTCTCGATGCGCTGCAGGCGGCGGTGCTGCGGGTGAAGGCGCCGCACCTGGCGGCGTGGACCGAGGCGCGACGCCGCAACGCGGCGCGCTACGTCGAATTGTTCCACGCGCTCGGGCTCGACGGCATCGTTGGCCTGCCGACTGAGCCGAGCGGCTATCATCATATTTACAACCAGTTCGTCATCCGCGTTCCCGATCGTGATGGTCTGCGGCGTCACCTCGACGCAGCAGGGATCGGCACGGAGGTGTACTATCCGGTGCCGTTCCATCAGCAGGAGTGCTTCGCGGATCTCGGCTACAAGCCTGGCGCCTTCCCGCACGCCGAGGCCGCCGCGCGCGACACGCTCGCGCTGCCGATCTACGGTGAACTAACGGTTGAACAGCAGGAGTACGTTGTCGAGACGATCGAAACGTTCGTAACGGTGAAAACCGGAAAATAGCGCCTGCGGCATGCTGAGCCACCGCGTGGCAGCCTTGAGCCGCCGCTGAGTGTGAAAGCACGAAGCGGCCTGCGCTGGGGGTGGGGCCCCAGCGCACCGGATGACGAAGGGCCCCACGCGCAGTGAATAATGCCGGCTGTTCTCGCTGATGGACCACATCCCCTCGCAATCGGTCGCCCGCTCCCGCATCCCGGGCCTGACGACGCAGATCTTCCTCGGCCTGCTGCTGGGGATCCTGGTCGGATACCTGTGGCCGACGTTCGGCGTCGAGGTCAAGCCGCTCGGCGACGTCTTCCTGCGCATGATCAAGATGATCATCGCGCCCCTCATCTTCTCGACGCTCGTCGTCGGGATCGCCGGCACTGGTGATCTCAAGACGATGGGCCGGATCGGCGTGAAGGCCATCATCTATTTCGAGGGGGCGACGACCCTCGCGCTCTTTCTCGGCCTCGGGCTCGTGAACCTGTTCAAGCCGGGTGCGGGCCTGAAGATTCCGCTCGGCGCCGGCACGGCCGACC
>JANWLS010000157.1 GCA_025450765.1 Vicinamibacterales bacterium
GCTGTGAACTCGACGAAGTCGCCCACGCCGCTCAGCGTCGCCGCGTTGGCCCGCCCCCGCCCGGCATAGATGTTCGCAACGTCCCTCTGGCTGTCGCCCGAAGAGACGGTGGTGCCGAGGCTTTCGGCCTCATAGACCCTGACCGGCGCGGCCCCGCCGCTACCCGCGATATCGTCGATGCCGGTCCCGGCGAGAAGCACAGCGCCAACGCAATAGCCGCACTGCGTTCCGCTCCCGCAGTTGTTCTCCGCCGTGGAGGTCTCGGAGGGATGCGCGAGATGCCCCGGCGGGCGGCGCAGGCCCGCCGCCGATGCACGGACCGCCAGCCGCTGCAGCGTCGAGGCCTCCTCCACCGGTTGTGCGGTGCGCGCGAGCGTGCGACTGACGCGCAGGCCGATGGCCAATCGTGCCAGCAGCACGAACGCCATCAGGAAATAGAGCGCCAATCCGATCGCGGGCCACGAGATGCGCGCGACGAGGCTGGCGAGGCCGACGGCGGCGGGCTCGTCGCCCCACGCCAGGCGTGCCACGTCGAGGCGACCCGCTTCGGCCGGGTCGATCGTGGATGCGGAGGGCGCGTCGCTGCTTGCGCGCACGACCGGCGAAGCCGCCGCCTGCGACGCCATCGTGGCCACCGGCACCGTGACGGTCGTGTGCGGGGCCACGATGCCCAGAAGCGGCATCGCCAACGCCACATAGAGCACCGTCGTCCAGATCCCCAACCGAGCGGTCGGGCGCGTGAGGCGAAACACGGCCATCGCGAGCGCAGCCAGCAATCCGACCGCCAGCGATCGCGCCGCCGGTTCCACGATGACCTGCACCAACCCGTGAGCGAAGGCACTGGCGCTCATGGCTTTCCCTTCTTTGCGCGGGCGTGTTGCGCAATCTTCTGTGTCAGGTGCTCGAGCTGCCGGCGATCGAGCACCTCGTTGTCGACCATCCCGAGGACGAGCGCCTCGGCCGAGCCGCCGCAGAAGCGGTCGATGATGTGTCGAACGGCCTGGATGGCGACGTGCTGCTTCGGCTGCGCCGCGCGATAGATATAGGTGCGGCCGCTCGTCTCGTGCGTGACGTAGCCCTTCTCTTCGAGCCGCCGCAGCACGGTCCGGATCGTCGATTCCTTCATGGGCCGGGCTTCGGCCAGCGCCTCGCGGCACGCCTCCGCCGAGCACGGCCCTGCGGCCCAGACGTGATCCATGACGGCCTGCTCGACGTCGCCGAGGTTGCGAGGACGGCTCGTCAATGTGCGCTTCATTGTAACGTTACAAGTTGTAGCGCTTCACGAAACGGCCTGTCAACCTCTCGGTACCGTTTCTCTCGTTTTGGACAATCGAAACCTCCCTCACGCCAGCCGCATTCACGGTCACGCGGAGCACGCGGAGAGATTCGCGATCGGCCTTGCCTTCGCCCGTCGCGCTCACCCTATGATGTCAAAGCGCCGTGACGTTGAGTGGCCTGCGGCGGCCATGCCGAATGTGGAGCACGTGGACAGTCTCGTTCTCGATCGTGAACAGAATTCGATACACGTGCGGGCGCTCGCCGTACAACGCTTGGCGAACCTCGGTCGGCAGGCTGTGACTCTCAGGAGCGAGTGGACAGCGCGATGGAAAATCGGCCAGCGAGGAAATCGCGGTGCGAAGCCCAACGAACCATCGCTCGCCGGCGTCTCCCGCTTGCTGTAATCGAAGCCATTCGTGTATTGCCGCGATATCGCGCCGGGCCAAATCGGTCAGATCAATGCGGAATGCCATGCTCGCGCGCGAATTCGTCCAGGAACTGATCGGCGGGGCGGGTCCGACCGGCTTTCACGTCCTCCAGTCCGTGGCGCAGCGCTTCCACGGCCTCCTGATAGTCCTGACGCTCCCATTCGAGGTAGTCGGCGAGCGCATCGTCGAGCGCATCGACTGTTGTCTTCCCGCGGCGCCGCGCCAATTCTTCGAGCTGGGCCAACCGTTCCGGCTTCAGCGGCAGTGACGTATTCGGCACGAACTTCCTCCTCGGCTTGATTGTAACGCCGTCCTGGCCGCCGGGCGAGGACCGGCCCAGGGCGAGATGCCAGGACGCCCGGTCGGATTCTCCATTCTCCTTTTGACAAGCGAAATGAGCGGAACTACACTTCTTTCGCTGGTCGAATGGAGTGTGGGTGAATGGCGCAGGATAAGAGCGAGGTCCTCCAAGGGACATTGGACATGCTGGTCCTCAGGGCCTTGCAGTTGCAACCCATGCATGGGTGGGGCATCACTGAACGTCTCGAGCAGTGGTCAGAAGAGGTGCTTCAGCTCGGGCAGGGGAGCTTGTACCCGGCGCTCTACCGGCTCGAGCGGCAACGTCTGATCAAATCGGAATGGCGGACGACCGAGAACAACCGACGCGCACGGTACTACGCCCTCACCCCGGCGGGACGACGGCATTTCGACAGGGAGCTGGCGCAGTGGCGGCGGATCTCCCGGGCGATCAATCTCGTGCTCGAGCGCGGAGGCGCCTGATGTCTCGACTGCCCGGTGCCTGGCATCTACTTGGCCGGCTGCTGCGACGAGAGTCCCGCAAGGCCAGACTGGACGAAGAGATTCAGTTTCATCTCGATCGCCAGATCGAGAGACATCTGCGCGAAGGTCTCGCGCCGGACGAGGCGCGTCGACGAGCGCTGATCGAGTTCGGCGGGATCAGCCGCGCCAGAGAGCGCACGCGCGATCAGTTCCGGCTGGCGCGCCTGGAAGGCGTCCTTCGCGAGGTGCGCTATGCGGCCCGCTCATTGCGGCGTGCGCCAGGCTTCACGATCGCCGCGATTCTGACGCTGTCGCTCGGCATCGGCGCGACCACGGCCATGTTCACGGTGCTGCACGCGACGCTACTCGCGCCGCTGCCCTATCAGGACCCGGGCCGCCGGGTGATGATCTGGAGCCGCTGGACCGGATACGACAAGACATGGGTTTCCGAGGCGGAGGTCGTCGACTACCGCCGTCTCTCCAAAACACTGACGGATGTCGCCGCCTGGACGACCGACGAAGGAAATCTCACCGGCGGCGGCGAACCCATCCACGTCGCGATCGGCGATGTGACGGCCAACACGTTCCGCGTGCTCGGTGTGACACCGATCCTTGGTCGCACCTTCACGCCGGGAGAGGATCAGGCGCAGCCGGCCGGTGAAGGGTCGACCGGCGTGGCGTCGCCCGTCGCGGTTTTGAGCTACGGCCTGTGGCAGCGCCGCTACGGACGCGATCCGTCCGTCCTCGGCCAGACGATCGACATCGACGGATCGCCGGCGACAATCGTCGGCGTGATGGGCCGCAGGTTCCAGCTTCCAACCGACTTCAGTGAAGATGCGGCGACGCCCACGCAACTCTGGCGGCCGCTCGGCTTGAACATGACCAAGCTCGATCGCGGCGACCACGGCTACTACGCTGTCGCGACACTCGCCCCGGGCGCGACGGCTGCGACAGCCACGGCCGAGCTCGGTACGATTACGGCGAACTTCACGCGCGAAGGGCTCTACCCTGCGCCGATGCATTTCGGCGCCTTCGCCCTGCCGCTCGACGCGGAAGTGCGCGGCGCCGTCCGCCCGGCCGTGCTGCTGCTGGCCGTCGCGGTCACGTTCCTGCTGCTCATCGCCTGTGCGAACGTGGCCAATCTGCTGCTCGTGCGCACGGATGCCCGGCAGCGCGAGTTGGCGCTGCGACATGCCGTGGGAGCGGGCGCGCGGCACGTGCTCGCGCCGTTGATGGCCGAAAGCTGTCTGTTGTCGATGGCTGGCGCGGCGTTCGGCCTTCTTGTCGCCAAGGCCGCGATCGAGATTCTGCTGGCCGTCAATCCGCAAAGCCTCCCGCCACTCGCGCCGGTGACGATCGACGACACGGTGCTCGGTTTTGCTGCCCTGCTCGCCGTCGCCACGACGATGATCTTCGGTCTCGTGCCGGCGAGCCGCGCGATGCGCCCGAACCTGGTCGATGCGCTGAAGGACGGAGGCTCGCAGTCGGTCGGCGACGGACGCCAGCGCCTGCGTGGACTGCTCGTCGTCGGGGAGATGGCGATGGCCGTGCTGCTCGTGACTGGTGCGGGCCTCATGATCCGCAGCCTCGGCGCGCTTCAGCAGATCGAGCTCGGGTTCAATCCGGCACACGCTTTGACTGCACGGCTCTCCCTGCCGAAGCAAGGCTACGAAAGCCCGGGGCAGGTCACGGCGTTTCTGGGTCGCTTCCGTCAGGAAGTCGAGAGCCTTCCCGGTGTCACCTCCGCCGGCTTCGTGCGATCGCTCCCGCTCGAAGACACGATCGGGGATTGGGGTGTGCGCGTCGACGGCTACACGGCGCCGCCGGACACGCATGCGCTCGCGGATTGGCAGGTCATTTCGCCAGGTGCGATCGCGGCGCTCGGCGAGCGGATCGTCGCCGGCCGGGATATCCAGCCATCCGACACGGCCGGAGGTCAGCACGTCGCGCTGGTGAACGAGACGATGGCACGGGCATACTGGCCGAATGGTCGTGCGCTCGGCGGCCGCTTCAAGATGGGCAATGACGACCCGTCGCGGCCGTGGATCACCGTGGTCGGCATCGTGGCGGACGTGCATCACAACGGCATGACGGGACACGTGAAGACGAAGTTCTATCGGCCCGCCTCACAATTCACGGCGGACGCCGGCGGCAGCCTCGTGGTGCGGAACTATCACCTGGTGGTGCGCACGAGCGGCGGCAGCCCGCTTGCGCTCGCGCCAAGCCTGCGCGACCAACTGCAAGCAATCGACCCGGCTGTCCCGCTGTCCGGGGTCGAGACGCTCGACGATGTGGTGGACAGCGCGATGGCTTCGCCGCGGCTCGCCGGGTTCCTGCTCGGCGCGTTCGCGGCCGTCGCACTGGTGCTCGCGGCTATCGGTATCTACGGCGTATTGTCGTATCTCGTGAGCCAGCGCGCGCACGAGATCGGCATCCGCATGGCCATCGGCGCGGACAGCGGGCTCATCGCGCGAATGGTGCTCGGCCGCGGATTCACCCTCGCGGCGCTGGGCATCGTGATCGGCCTGAGCTCGGCCCTGCTCCTCACCCGCTTCATGCAGGGCCTGCTTTATGGCGTTACACCGCTCGATCCCGTGACGTTCGCGGCGGTGCCAATCGTGCTGCTCGCCGTCGCGGCACTCGCGAGCTACCTGCCGGCGCGGCGGGCGACGCGGGTGGATCCGATAATCGCCTTGCGAGAGGAGTAGGGGAAGCTCCCCGTGCTCCGCGTCCTCCGCGTGAGCCCTCGGGCCGGCACAAAGGCCGGCCCCTACATGAGAAAAGAGAGACTCCGCAGGACCGGCCCTTCGTGCCTCGTATCGTTGTGGTTACCTCGTGTGCTTACCTCGCCCGTTCCGGTTCCCCGATGGTGCGCTGGAACAGATCGAAAATCCGCCGGTACTCGTACAGCCAGCTCGTCGCGTGCGTGAAGTCGTGCGAGTCGAGTGGGAAGAACGCGGTCTCGAAGCTCGCCTTCTTCAGCTCCATCAGGTGCTCGACGAGCCGCACCGTGTCCTGGAAGAACACGTTGTTGTCCTGCATGCCGTGGCAGATGAGGAGCGGATTCCTCAGGCCGTCGGCGAAGAAGATGGGATCGCTCCGCTCGTAGGCCATCGGATCGATCGCAGGCGTGTTGAGGATGTCTGACGTGTATTCGTGGTTGTAATGCGCCCAGTCGCTCACCGGCCGGATGGCGGCGCCGACGGCGAAGGTGTCCGGCGCGCGGAACATCGCCATCAGCGTCATGAACCCGCCGTACGATCCGCCGTACACGCCGACGCGCTTCGGATCGACATCCTTGTTCTTCACCATCCAGGAAACGCCATCGAGCAGATCCTCGAGCTCCGGATGCCCCATGTTCTCGTAAATGGCCGTCCGCCAGTCGCGGCCGTAGCCCTGCGACGCGCGGTAATCCATGTCGATGACGACGTAGCCGTGCTGCGTGAGGAGCGTCTGGAACATGAACTCGCGGAAGTAGTACGACCAGCCCTGGTGCGCATCCTGCAAGTAGCCGGCGCCGTGCACGAAGATCACGCCCGCATACTTCTGTTTCCGCTTCGGGTTGAAGTTCTTCGGTGTGTAGACGCGCGTGTAGATCGGCTGCTTCACGTGGGTCGACGGGATCGGCACGATCTGGGGAGCGACC
>JANWLS010000158.1 GCA_025450765.1 Vicinamibacterales bacterium
CGGAGCACGGCCTCGGCCGCGGCAACAGCCAGGTGAGCCTGTGCGAGCGCCGCACCCGGACGCTCGAGAGCTACACGCGGAACACCCTGGACATCTCGGCGATCCCGGTCGTCCAGCAACTCAGCCATCTGCCGGTGCTCGCCGATCCGAGCCACGGGACCGGGCGCCGCGCTAAGGTGGCGTCCATGGCGCGCGCGGCGATCGCGGCCGGCGCCGACGGCCTGCTCGTCGAAGTGCACTGCGATCCGGACCACGCGCTCAGCGACGGCGCGCAGTCGATGTTTCCGGCGCAGTTCGACCGGCTGATGGCGGAACTGCGGATCATCGCGCCGGCGATTGGCCGGACGATTTGCGTCGAGCCGCAGGCGCGGCGCGGCTGGGGCGCAGGCCGTTCGACGGTTGATACCCGCTAGCCCTTGGCTCCCTTTGCTCGCGTCGCCATCGTGGGCCTCGGCCTGATTGGCGGATCAATCGCGCTGGCGACGGCGCGCCGCTGGCCCGACACCGCGATGGTCGGGATCGATCGACCCGACCGGCTCGCGGATCTTCGGGGGCGCGGACCGCTTTCGCAGATCAGCGCCGATGTCGCGGCAGCGGCGGATGCCGAGCTCATCATCCTCGCGGCGCCCGTGAGCCAGATCGCGGCGATTCTCCCGGAGTTAGGGAAGCACCTTCCGGCTCCGGCACTCGTCACCGACACAGGCAGCACCAAGCGCGCCATCGTGCAGGCTGCCGCCAGCCTGCCTCCACATCTCCGCTTCATCGGCGGACATCCGATGGCGGGCGACGTGCGGCGCGGATTCGACGCCGCACGGCCCGATCTCTTCGACGACCGTCCCTGGCTGCTCACGCCGGATCGGCCAGTCTCTCCCGAGCTCTCGCGGCTCATGACGTTTGTCGACGGTCTCGGCGGGCGGCCGGCCCTGATCGATCCGGCGCGCCACGATCGGATCGTCGCCTTCGTCAGTCATCTGCCGCAGCTCGCCGCGAGCGCGTTGATGGAGGTGGTGGGATCCGCGGTCGGTGCCGAAGGCCTGGCCTGTGCGGGTGGCGGGCTGCAGGACACGACGCGGCTCGCCGCCAGCGCACCCGGAATCTGGCAGGAGATCTTTCAGAGCAACGAGGATCTCGTCGGCGGCGCGCTCGACGATCTGATCGCGGCGCTCAGCAGCCTGCGCCGGGATCTGGGCAGCGGCGCGGAGGTCGAGCGGCTGTTCACAGCGGCGGCAGACTGGCGGGGGCGGCTCCTGAACGGCGATCGGCCGTCAGCGTCCTCACGAGATCGGTGAACACCTTCAGCAGCGGTCGCGCCGAACCGCGGCGCCACGCCATGCCGATGCGGGTTTGCGTCTGGCCGCCGCTGATCGGTATGTAGCGCACCCCTTTCCATCCGAGCTTCTCGACCGACCCGGGCACGACCGTCACGCCGACGCCGGCGTCGACCAGGCTCACCGTCGTATACAGCTCCCGGCTCACCTGCACGACGTTCGGCGTGAAATCGGCGCGGCGGCAGAGCGCGAGCACCTGCGCGTGCAGGCCCGGCGCGACCTCCCGCGGAAACATGATGAACGGATCGCCCGCCAGTTCGCCAAGCCCGACGCGCTTCCGCCCGGCGAGACGATGCGCGCGCGGCAGCGCCACGTACAGCGGCTCCCACATGACCGTTTCGATGTGAAGGTCTTCGTCCGGATCGGGCTGGCGCAGGAATCCGATATCGAGCTCCCCCGTGCGCAGTCCGAGGAGCTGTGACGCTGTCGAGAGCTCCCGCAGCTCCAGGCGAACCGCCGGATAGCGCCGCCTGAATTCCCGGATCATGCGGGGAAGCGCAAAGAACATCATCGAGGCCGCGAAGGCGATGCGAAGAACGCCGGCTTCGCCGCGGCCGGCCCGCCGGGCGGCTTCGACGGCCCCTTCCAGATCCGCCAGGATCCGCGTCGCCTCGTCGCGGAACACACGTCCCGCATCGGTCAGTTCCACCCGCCGGTTGCTGCGTTCGAAGAGGCGCAGGCCAAGCGCGTCTTCGAGGCGCCTGATCTGCTGACTGAGCGGAGGCTGGGCGATGCCGAGCCGCGCCGCGGCCCGCCCGAAGTGCAGCGTGTCGGCCACCGTCAGAAAGTAGCGGAGATGCCGCAGATCGACGCTTCGGGCGATATCTTCCATGTATCAATTATAGCTAAGACATATATTGGACATATCAAGCGGCCGTCCCTACAGTGGAAGAAGGCTGGATTCCAGCCCGGAGGCACTGCATCGATGGATAGCGCCACACCCGCGCCGGCATTCGAGACCGTGACGGACGTCTTCCCCATCAACGGGACCGACTACATCGAGTTCTACGTCGGCAACGCGCGTCAGGCCGCGCATTATTACCAGACGACCTTCGGCTTCGAGGTCATCGGCTACTCGGGGCCCGAGACGGGCGTGCGCGATCGCGCCAGCTACCTGCTGCGCCAGAACAAGGTCCGCTTCATCGTGACCGCCGCGATGGGTCCCGACGGGCCGATCGCCGATCACGTGCGGCGGCACGGCGACGGCATCCGCGACATCGCCCTCTGGGTCGATGATGCGCGCGAGGCCTACGCGCTGGCGGTCGCACGGGGCGCGCGGTCGGCGTACGAGCCGCGAGTTCTTCGCGATGGCAGCGGGGAAGTCGTCATGGCCGGTATCCACACCTACGGCGACACCATCCATTCGCTGGTCGAGCGACGAGGCTATCGCGGGGCGTTTCGTCCGGATTTTCAGCCGATGGCCGGGGGCCCGGCCGTCGAGCCGGTCGGCATCCTGCACGTGGATCACTGCGTGGGCAACGTCGAGCTCGGGAAGATGGACGAGTGGGTCGGCTTCTACGAGCGCGTGATGGGGTTCCGCAACCTGATCTCGTTCGACGATGAGGATATTTCGACCGAGTATTCGTCGCTGATGTCGAAGGTCGTGGCCAACGGCAACGAACGGATCAAGTTTCCGATCAACGAGCCGGCGGAAGGTCGTCGCAAGTCGCAGATCGATGAATACCTGGACTACTACGGCGGAGCTGGCGCGCAGCACCTCGCGCTCGCCACCCACGACATCGTCCACACGGTGCGCCTGCTCGAGGCGCGCGGCCTGGAGTTCCTGACCGTGCCGTCCAGCTATTACGAGACGCTGCTCAACCGCGTCGGCCCCATCGAGGAAGATCTCCGCGAGCTGAAGCAGCTCGGCATCCTGGTGGATCGGGATGATGAAGGCTACCTGTTGCAGATCTTCACGCAGCCGGTGCAGGATCGTCCGACCTTCTTCTACGAGATCATCCAGCGCAAGGGAGCGCGGAGCTTCGGGAAGGGGAACTTCAAGGCCCTGTTCGAGGCGATCGAGCGCGAGCAGGCCCGCCGGGGGAATCTCTGATGCCGATGTATCACACGCTCGGCCGGATTCCGCGCAAGCGGCACACGGCGTTCCGCGCGCCCGACGGCCATCTCTACGCCGAGGAGTTGATGGGCGAGGAGGGGTTCTCCGGCGCCTCGTCGCTCCTGTATCGCCAGCGTCCTCCCACCTCGGTGAAAGCCGTTCGCCGTCTACGGGAGGCCCTGTACGAAGCCGATCCGGATCGGACCCTGCATCATCGCCACTTCCGCACCGCAGGGCTGACGCGCGGCGGCAGCCCGACGCTCGATCGGACGCCGCTCCTCTTCAACGACGAGGTGACGATGCTCTTCGTGGCGCCGGATCGCGCCGACGAGCATTTCTACCGGAACGCCCAGGCCGACGAGGTGGTGTACGTCAGCCAGGGAAAGGGCGTGCTCGCGACCGAGTTCGGCGACCTGCCGTTCGAGCCCGGCGACTATCTCGTGATTCATCGCGGCATCCTGCATCGCTATCAATTCGACGCCGGCGATGCGCGCCTGCTCGTGATTGAAAGCCGCGGGCACGTGCGCGTCCCGCGCCGCTATCGCACGGACCAGGGGCAGATGAAGGAGGGGGCGCCCTATTCGGAGCGGGATGTCCGGCGGCCGGAGACCCTCACGCCGCACGACGAGACCGGCGACTTCACGCTGATCGTCAAGCAGGGCCACGGTCTCAACGAGCTCATCCTCGATCACCATCCGTTCGATGTCGTCGGGTGGGATGGCTGCTATTATCCGTGGATCTTCAACATCCGCGACTTCGAGCCGATTGTCGGCCGCGTGCACCAGCCGCCGCCGGTGCATCAGACCTTCGAAGGCGACGGGTTTGTCATCTGCTCGTTCTGCCCTCGGCCATACGACTTCGATCCCGCGGCTGTGCCGGTGCCGTACAACCACAGCAACGTCGACTCCGACGAAGTGCTGTTCTACGCGTCGAGCGAGTTCATGAGCCGCAAGGGGATCGAGTACGGCAGCGTCACGCTGCATCCCTGCGGCATGCCACACGGACCGCATCCGGGACGCGTCGAAGCCTCGCTCGGCGCGAAGGAGACCCACGAGCTCGCGGTCATGCTCGACAGCTTTCGCTCGCTCAAGGTCGCACGTCCGGCGCTGGCCATCGAGGATCCGACGTACTTCGCGTCATGGCGGGAGTAGGCGTGTCGGCGCCGACCGCGCTCCGCACCCTCCTCGACGGCATCGTCGACTACGCGGGATTGTTCCCGCCGGCGGCGCTGGGGATGGCCGAGGCGGTTGCGGAATACGCACAGGCCCGCGCCAGGGCGCATGCCTGGATGCTCGGGCGCCTGGTCGTCCCCGCGAACAGGCTCGATGAGCTCACCGGCGAGGTCGGCGTCCTTCCGGAGACGGCTGACGTCTCCTCCTGGCGCGTCAGCGCGCTGGTTGCCGCGGATCTCTCCGGAAATCTGGACGCGATTCACCGCTTCAACGCACGCCCGAACGGACCGCGCGTCGACGCGATCGAGGCGAAGGTCGAAAGCCTCGAGCAACTGGACGAGGTGAGTCGCCGCGCGCCCGGTGAGCTGGCTCGGTTCATTGAAATCCCGACTGCCGCCAATCGCGATCAGGTCCTCGAACGTCTCGCGACGCTGCGTCTGCGAGCGAAGATCCGCACCGGCGGCATCACCGAGGGCGCCTTTCCGTCACCCGAGTCTGTGGCGTCGTTCACGACGGCTTGTCATCGTCTGAATGTGGCCTGGAAGGCGACCGCCGGTTTGCATCATCCGATGGCCGGCGATCACCGCCTCACCTATGAGCCGAACAGTGCCTGCGGGCGAATGTTCGGATTCCTGAACGTGGCGCTCGGCGCGGCCGCGGTACGGCAGGGCATGAGCGAACAGGACTTGGCACGGCTCCTTCGCGAGACCGATCCGCACGCCTTCGCATTCGATGCTGGCGGCGCGACGTGGCGAGCGGTGCGCCTGCCCGCGGCGCTTCTCGCCGACACGCGGCGCGACTCGTTCATGGGCTTCGGCTCCTGCTCGTTCCGTGAACCGGTCGCGGACCTGGCGACGCTCGGATGGCTCACTCTGCATGACTGACGACACGCACGACCCCGTCCTCCATTCCTGGGTGAGATCGGCGAACACACCCGGCACCGATTTTCCGATTCAGAACCTCCCGTTCGGGATCTTCCGGCGCGCCGGCCGTGACGAGGCCTTCCGGGCCGGCGTGGCCATCGGCGATCAGGTGCTCGATCTCGCCGCCTGCGCCGATGCGAAGG
Organism: Vicinamibacterales bacterium; assembly: GCA_025450765.1. GTDB lineage: Bacteria > Acidobacteriota > Vicinamibacteria > Vicinamibacterales > CAVVIG01 > JAGWRA01. Next base: position 5,623 of record JANWLS010000158.1, read on the forward strand.
CGCTCGACCGATCGGCGGCGGTCGATGCCTGTCGTGAGCCGGCCTTGAACGCCTTGATGGCGATGGGTCGCCCGGCGGCACGTGAGCTGCGACGGCAGATCAGCGCGCTGCTGGCGGGCCGCAGCGAGATGCGCCCCCGCGACCCGTCGACGGCCGCCTCGTGGCTCGTTCCGCAGGCGGAGGTTGAGCTCGCGCTGCCGACCCGTATCGGCGATTACACCGACTTCTACGCCTCCATTCATCACGCGACGAATGTCGGTCGGCTGTTCCGGCCCGACAAGCCGCTCCTGCCGAACTATCGGTGGATTCCGATCGGGTACCACGGACGCGCCTCGTCGATCGTCGTGAGCGGCACGCCGATCGTCCGACCGGAGGGGCAGCGCAAGAGTCCGTCCGAGTCGTCGCCGTCGTTCGGTCCAAGCCAGCGGCTCGACTACGAGGCCGAGCTCGGCCTGCTGGTCGGCCGCGGCAATGCCCTTGGCGTGCCCGTGCCGATGGCGGAGGCTTCAGCACATCTCTTCGGATGCTGTCTGGTGAACGACTGGTCGGCCCGTGATATCCAGTCGTGGGAATACCAGCCGCTCGGACCGTTCCTGGGCAAGAGCTTCGCGACGACCCAGTCGCCGTGGGTCGTGACGATGGATGCGCTCGAGCCATACAGGGTGCCAGTCGCGAGGCGTGCGGCGGGCGATCCGGCACCGCTGCCATATCTGATGGATGCTGACGACGAGGCACGAGGCGGACTCTCGATCATCGTCGACGTGCAGATCCTGACGCCGGGGATGCGGAAGGCCGGGCAGGCGCCTGCCCGGCTGAGCCGCAGCAGCGCCGCCGATTTGTATTGGACGGTTGCCCAGATGCTCACGCACCACACGAGCAACGGCTGCAACCTGCGCCCGGGGGATTTGCTGGCGAGCGGCACCGTGTCGGGCCCCGGCGACGGCGCGCAGGGCTGCCTGCTCGAAATCACCAGGAACGGTGCGGCGCCCCTCACGCTGCCCGGCGGCGAGTCGCGGGCCTTTCTGCAAGATGGCGACGAAGTGCTCATGACCGCGCGCGGCGAGCGCGAAGGCTGGGTCGGCATCGGCTTCGGCCTCTGCCGCGGACGCGTCGGCGCGTGATAGCATTTTCGGTTGAGACGACTCCATGAACAAAGTGCTCCAGCGCGCGGAGGACGCGGTCGCCCTCGTCCCGGACGGCGCCACCATCATGATCGGCGGCTTCGGTCTCTGCGGCATCCCGGAAAACCTGATCGACGCCTTGCGGATCCGCGGCACGAAGGACCTGACGATCATCAGCAATAACGCCGGCGTCGACGACTTCGGCATCGGCCGGCTGCTGCGTGCGCGGCAGCTGAAGAAGATGATCGCGAGCTATGTCGGCGAGAACAAGGAGTTCGAGCGCCAGGTCATTACGGGGGAGATCGACGTGGAGCTGATTCCGCAGGGGACGCTCGCCGAACGGATCCGCGCGGGCGGCGCCGGCATCGGCGGCTTCTTCACCCCGACCGGATTTGGCACGGTCGTCGCCGAAGGGAAGGAAACGCGGGTGATCGACGGTAAGTCGTTCGTGTTCGAGCAGCCGCTCCGCGCCGACTTCGCCTTCGTGAAGGCCTGGCGCGGCGACCGCAAGGGCAACCTGATCTATCGACGGACCGCGCGCAACTTCAACCCGGTCATGGCAACCGCGGCGAAGGTGACGATCGCCGAAGTCGAAGAACTGGTCGAGCCGGGCCGCCTGGACCCAGACGCCATCGTGACGCCCGGCATTTTCGTGCGTCACATCCTGCAGGGGCCGTCGTACGAAAAGCGGATCGAGAAGCGGACGGTGAGATTGTGAGAGACAAGCGCGGGCGCATTGTTCAACGGGTCGCACGGGAGCTGAAGGACGGCGACTACGTCAACCTTGGCATCGGCATGCCGACGCTCGTGGCCAATCACGTGCCGGCAGACATCGACATCACCCTGCACTCCGAGAACGGCCTGCTCGGGGTTGGTCCGTTCCCGACCGACGCGGAGATCGATCCGGATCTGATCAACGCCGGCAAGGAGACCGTGACCGAGGTCCCGGGCAGCTGCTACTTCAGCAGCGCCGACTCGTTCGCGATGGTGCGCGGCGGCCACATCGACCTCACCGTCCTCGGAGCGTTGCAGGTCGACGAAGAGGGCAATCTCGCGAACTGGATGATCCCGGGCAAGAAGGTGAAGGGCATGGGCGGCGCGATGGATCTCGTCGCCGGCGCCCGCCGCGTGATTATCGCCATGGAGCACGGCACGAAGGAGGGCGGCGCGAAGATCCTCAAGCGCTGCACCCTGCCGCTCACCGGGCCGCGCGTCGTCGACCTCATCGTCACCGAGCTCGCCGTGATCGAAGTGACCGACAAGGGCCTCGTGCTGAAAGAGATTGCCGAGGACACCACGATCGAGGACGTGAAGAAACACACGGACGCCACGCTGATCGTGCCGGACCACGTCGGACGCTTTTGAGCACGTGCAGAAACTCACGACTCGAGAGCCATCACTCGAAACCCGCGACTGATGACCGATAACTGATAACCGATAGCTGATAACTGAAAGCCCATACCCCCCATGCCATCCCCAGTCATTCTCTCGGCCTGCCGGACTCCGATTGGTTCGTTCGGCGGCGTGTTCAAGGACCTTTCGGCCGTCGAGCTCGGCGCCGTCGCCATCCGCGAAGCGCTGGCTCGCGCTGGTGCCGAGTCGTCAGCGGTGCAGGACGTGATCATGGGCTGCGTGCTGCAGGCGGGCGCCGGCATGAACGTCGCCCGCCAGGCGGCGATGAAGGCGGGCATTCCCGCCAGTGTCCCCGCCGAGACGGTGAACCGGGTCTGCGGCTCGGGCCTGCAGGCGGTCGCGCATGCGGCCGATCTCGTCCGCCTCGGCGACGCTGACCTGGTCGTCGCCGGCGGCGCCGAGTCGATGAGCACCGCGCCGTACCTGCTCCCCGGCGCCCGATGGGGCTACCGCATGGGGAACGGCCAGGTGATCGACTCGATGCTGAACGAAGGGCTCACCTGTGCGCTGCAGTCGTGCCACATGGGCATGACCGCCGAGGAGGTGGCCAGCCGCTTTGGCGTAACCCGCCAGGACCAGGACACCTTCGCCGCCGAGAGCCAGCAGCGCGCCGAGCGGGCCATCGCGAGCGGCGCGTTCTCGGCGGAGATCGTCGGCGTCGACGTGCCACAGAAGAAGGGCGGCATGCAGCTCGTCTCGACCGACGAATACCCGCGAGCCGGAACGACCGCGGCGAAGCTTGGCGGATTGAAGCCGGCGTTCAAGAAGGAAGGCACGGTGACCGCCGGCAACGCGTCGGGGATCAACGACGGCGCCGCGGCCCTGGTGGTCGCCTCCGAAGAACGGGCGAGGGCCATAGGCCGGGAGCCGCTCGCGCGCATCATCGCGTATGCGGTCACCGCACTCGATCCGATGATCATGGGGATGGGACCCGTGTCGGCCGTCCGCAAGGCCCTCGATCGCGCAGGGCTCTCACTCGATCAGATCGACCTCTTCGAGCTGAACGAAGCGTTTGCGGCCCAGTCGGTCGCCGTGGTCCGCGAGCTCGGCGTCGATCCGGCGCGTGTGAACGTCCACGGCGGCGCGATCGCGCTCGGCCATCCGATCGGCGCGAGCGGGGCTCGTGTGCTCACGACCTTGCTCTATGCCTTGCGGGCGAGGAAGGCCCGTCGCGGCGTCGCCTCGCTGTGTATCGGTGGCGGGATGGGCATCGCCATGGTCGTCGAAGCGGCCTAGCGAGGCTGGCGATGGTCGCCATCACAGGGGAAGCGCGTGGCGCGATCCTGGCGCACGCGCGCGAGGCGTGGCCGGCGGAATGTTGCGGCCTCCTCCTGGGCCGCGAGGATCGCATCGAGCGTGCGATTCCGGCCCGTAATCTCGCCGAATCGTCCGCCACCCGCTTCCTGCTCGATCCCGCCGATCACATCCGGGCCCGCCGCAGCGCGCGTGATGCCGGGGAGCTCGTGCTCGGCTTCTACCACTCGCATCCCGACAGCGCACCGGTACCCTCGCCGACAGATGTGGACGAAGCGTCCTATCCGGAGGCCATTCATGTCATCGCGGGAGCGGGACCGTCTGGACGGCTGAGCGAGATTCGTGCGTTCCGGATCGTGGGCGGGCGCGTACGGGCCGTGGCGCTCGGCGGCGGTTAGCGGCCGCCGAGGCCCGGGCGAACGATCACTTCCGCGCTGGCGCTGGCCAGCTTCTTCCCATCCCGCGTGAGCGAGAAGCTCACGCGGTAGCGGCCGGCGTCACGATAAACGTGGCGCACGAAATAGTGGCGCTCGATTTCGCTCTTGCCCTGCTCGTAGGGCTGACAGTCGGCGCTGGCTTCCGACGTGCTGCCGTCGCCCCAGTTCCACTCGACGCTGGGGCAGTAATACGCCTCGTAACTGTCCGAGCCGCCCTCGAGCGACGCCTGCGCGGAAACTTCCGCGGGTGAGAAGGCGATCGCGGGCGTGGCACGAACGACGAGCCGCGGCGCCGGCTCGGCGGTCTTCTCGGCGGCCGAAAGCGGTGTGCGGGATCCGTAAGCCACCAGGCACACCGCAGCCAGCACGGCGAGCCCCGTGCGGACCAGCAAGCCGTGAACAATCCGGGAAAGATTCATCGAAAGATTCATACAGTCGCTTCCTGAGAGAGGCGGCCAGGATCGGTCCTGATAGCCACACGCTCGCAGGCAATACAAGCATTGTACCGTCGGCTACCCGGACCAGCAATGGGCTGTGCGACGAATGTGCAAGGCGTTGCGAGAACCCGAGCGCGTTCTGGGCGCGAGGACAGGTGGCGGGGGTGGGGCCCCGCCACAAACTTAATAGATAATGAAAAGATGGCCGTGAGCGTATCAACTCCAATCGAGGTCACCGCGGCTGGCCTGGACTCACTCGAGACCCCGTGGCTGGCCATCCCGTTCCATGAAGACGATGTGACCGCATCGCTGGCCGTGCTGGACGAGGCGAGCGGGGGCGCCCTCAGCCGCGCACGGGCGAGCGGCGAAGCCCGTGGGCGACTCTATGAGGTGACGGTGCTGCCGGTCGTCCGGCACGACTGGCGGATCGGGCGCCTCGCGCTCGTGGGCGCCGGACCGCGTGCGTCGTGTGACGCGGCCGTGCTGCGGCGCGTGGCGACCACAGCGGCCCTGGCGGCCCGGCAGCGCCGGGTGACGCGCGCCGCCTTTCTCCTGCGCGGGATTCGCGGCGCCTCCGCGGCCTGGGCGGGCGACCTGGACGCCGGAGAGGCGGCTCAGGCGGTGGCCGAAGGACTCACACTGTCCGACTTCACGATCGGCTCCTACAAGACCGGGGACCCGGATCCGACGCCGCTCGAACAGCTGCAACTCTCGCTGCCGGGTGCCGCGTCCGCCGTGCTGCGCGCGGTGGAGGAGCGCAGACGTCGAGGCCGGCGGCTCGGTGAATGCACGAACCACGCGCGCGCGCTCGCCAACGAGCCAGGCAACTCGCTTACGCCGCGTGAGATGGCCGCGCGTGCCGCCGCGATCGTCGATCAGCCGCGGCTGCGGCTCGACATCTTCGACGAGAAGCGGATCGCCGAGCTCGGGATGGGACTGCTGCTCGGCGTGGCGCGCGGCAGCCACGAGCCGCCGCGTTTGATTGTGATGCAGTACGCGCCGGAAGGCGCCGTCACGGGTCCGGAGCTGGGGCTCGTCGGCAAGGGTGTGACGGTCGATACCGGCGGGATTTCGATCAAGCCGGCTGAGAACATGGACCGGATGAAGGACGACATGGCCGGCGGGGCGGCCGTGATCTGCGCGATGCGGGCGATTGCGGCGCTCGGCGCGCCCATCCGCGTCGTGGGTGTCGTGCCGGCCACCGAGAACATGCCCGGCGGGCAGGCGACGCGGCCGGGGGATGTGCTCCGGAGCGCGTGCGGCAAGACCGTGGAAGTGCTGAACACCGACGCGGAAGGGCGGCTCATTCTCGGCGACGCGCTCTGGTACGCGCAGCAACTCGGCGCCACGCATCTCGTGGACGTCGCCACGCTCACGGGCGCGGTCGTGGTCGCGCTCGGCAAGCTCACCGCGGGCCTCTTCGGGGCGCCGCAGCCGTGGGTCGACACGGTGCGCGCCGCGGCGGATCGGGCCGGCGATCGCGTGTGGCCGATGCCGCTCGTGCCCGAATATCGGGAGCAGTTGAAGAGCGAGATCGCGGACTTCTCGAATACCGGCGGGCGGCCGGCCGGATCCGTCACGGCGGCCCTGTTCCTGCAGGAATTCGTCGAGAACCGGCCCTGGGCGCACCTCGATATCGCCGGCACGGCCTGGAGCGAAGAGGCGCGGCCGTATCAGCCGAAAGGCCCGACGGGCGCTGCCGTCCGGACCCTGGCCGAGCTCGCCTTCGGCCCCGCCGGGGAATGGCCGGCCTGAGGCAGGCCGGGTACAATCACCGCATGCTGCTTTTCGAGATGCTCGCGGCGGCCGAACCGCTCAAGCCGATCATGGTGCAGGTGGGAGACGCCCCGGCCAAGACCGTGTCGTTCGGGCACGTCCTGCTGTCGGCGGCCGGCTTTACGCTCCTGCTCGTCATCGGGGCTGCGCTGGTGGGCCTGGTGCTCGGCGGGCTCTTCATCGCCATTCACAAGCTGCGGCCGGGCAACCGGTTCAATGGCCAGCGCCAGCCGGAGCCGCGCCTCGACCTCAGAAGTATCCGGTCGGGGAAGTCCTGACGTTCGTGCTCCGCCCCTTGAGCGCCTGCTGATACCGCAGAATCCCCTGCAGCAGCGCGACCGCGATCGCCTGCCGGAAGCCGTCCCGCTTCAGGAACTTCGCATCATCGTCGTTCGTGACGAACGAGATTTCCGCCAGCACGCTCGGCATGTGCGCGCCGATGAGCACCGCGAAGGGCGCCTGCTTGACGCCGAGGTCGCGCGTGTCGCCGTTGCGGCCGTGGATGCCGCTGAACATCGCCTGCTGAACGATGCTGGCGAAATCGCGCGACTCGTTCAGCTTCGTGTCGAGCGCGATCGCCCGCACCAGATCGGGGAGGCTGCCCATGTTCTGGCCCGACGTCGCGTTCTCGCGCGCGGCGACCGCCGCTTCGTCGGCGTTCGAGGCGAAGTTGAGGAAGTAGGTTTCGATGCCGTGCGCCTGGTCGTTGAGGCTGGCGTTGGCGTGAATCGAGAGAAAGAGATCGGCATCCGCGCGGTTGGCGATGGCCGTGCGCTCCTGGAGCGGCACGTAGACATCCGTGCGGCGCGTCAGGATCACCTGGATCCCGGGTTGTTGTTCGAGCAGTGTCTCGAGGCGGAGGGCGATGTCGAGCGTGAGATCGGCTTCGGTGAGCCCATTCGCCTGCGCCCCGGGGTCGCGGCCGCCGTGCCCGGGATCGATCACGATGCGTGAGATGCCGAGGCCAAGCTGGCGCGCCATCGAGAAGCCGCCGTCGAGATTGGTCGCGGGCGCACGGAGTGAGGGATCCAGGCCGGCGACCGGCGCAGCCACGCCGTCTGGCGCGTGGCTCTGAGCGGTCGGCAGCTCGATCGTGGCGTCGGGGAGTGCCGTTCCGGCGAGCAGGCGCGGCGCCGCGGGACGCATGCCCGGATACACCTTCGGCCGCAGGACCTGCGCCGAGGCCGTGGCCGTCGCGGCGACGAGGACGATGAGGGCGACGATCGTGAGGCAGGCGGCGCGCTTCATCGGAGCTGCGCATCCACCTCGTCGAAGTAGTGCTTGTCGACGAGCACGTCGCGGGCCTTGCCGCCCGCGGCAGCCGACACGAGCCCTTCCATCTCCATCATGTCGACCAGCCGCGCGGCGCGGCTGAAGCCGATCCGGAGCCGGCGCTGCAGGTACGAGATGGAGGCCTGTCCACTCGACACGATAATCCGGGCGGCCTCGTCGTAGAGGTCGTCCTTGTCCATCGCGATGGCGTCGGCTTTCGTGTCCTCCGCCGTGATCGTCTCGTCGTACACCGGCTTTCCCTGCTTGCGCAGGAAGCTGGCCAGGCGCGCGCTCTCCTGTTCCGAGATGTACGGACCGTGGATGCGCGTGAAGCGCGACGACGCCGGCGGCAGGTAGAGCATGTCGCCGCGGCCGAGCAGCTGCTCGGCGCCGTTGCCGTCCAGGATCGTCCGCGAGTCGATCTTCGACGAGACCCGGAACGAGATTCGCGCCGGCAGGTTCGCCTTGATGAGCCCGGTGATGACGTCCACCGACGGCCGCTGCGTCGCAAGAATCAGGTGGATGCCGACGGCGCGCGCCATCTGCGCGAGCCGCGCGATCGACTCTTCCACCTCGTTGCTCGCCACCATCATCAGGTCGGCGAGCTCGTCGATGATGACGACGATGTAGGGAAGCGGCTTGGGCGCTTCGTCTTCGGCCGAGGCCGGCCGCTCGGCGAGCAGGTGCTGGATGTTCCGGTTGTACTGCTCGATGTTCCGCACGCCTTCCGCTGCCAGCGTCTTGTAGCGCTCTTCCATCTCACGCACGGCCCAGCGGAGCGCGTTGGCGGCCTGCTTCGGATCGACGACCACCGGAGTGAGCAGGTGCGGAATGTCCTCGTACATCCCCAGCTCCAGCCGCTTCGGATCGATCATGATCATCCGCACATCGTCTGGCGTCGAGCGATAGAGGATGCTGGTGAGCATCGCGTTGATCGACACCGACTTGCCCGAGCCGGTGGAGCCGGCGACGAGCAGGTGTGGCATGGCGGCGAGATCCGTGACCACCGGCTCGCCGTGGATCCCCTTGCCGAGCGCGAGGGCCACTTTGGACGAGGATCGCCGGTAGGCGTCCGACTCGAGGAGCTCTCGCAGCGAGATCTGCTCCCGGTTCACGTTCGGAATCTGGATGCCGACCGTGGACTTGCCCGGAATGCGATCGATCAGGACCGAGTCGGCCTGCATGGCGAGGCAGAGGTCCTCGGCGAGGCCGGTGATCTTGGCGTATTTCACGCCGGCATCCGGCTTGAATTCGTAGGTCGTGACGACCGGGCCCGGATGAATCTGGACCACGTGTCCCTCGACGGCGAACTCGCGGCACTTCTCCTCGAGGAGGCGCGCGCCATCCATCAGCTCGCGCTCGTCGATCTTGCGTTCCGTTTTCGGCGCGTCGAGAAGCGCCAGCGGCGGGAGCGTGAAGCCGCCCATGCGCCGCTCCACCGGCGTCCGGACGGCGGGCTCGGCTTCGTTGAGGGGCAGAGGCGGAGTGGTCGGCATCGCCACCTTCGGCGGCTTGGTAGCCGCGCGCGCGACCGCGGCCGGTTCCTGCGGCGGCTCGGTCGGCACGTCTTTCTCCTTCTCGCGTCGCCGTGCAGCGCGTCCGGGCGCCTCGGCCGCGGCGATCGCGGCACCCGTCTCGCCGGTCTTATCAGCCTTATCAGCGGCCTTTGCGCGCTTCGCGTGCTTGGCGAGCACTTCCTTCCGCTGGATATTGCGGCGGCGCTCGTCGCGGAACTCGTGAATGGCATCGACCACGCGCGTGCAGGCGGCACGAATCGAATCGGCGAGCGAGGCGAAGAGGCGGCCCAGCGACACCTGCGTCGCGAGGATGATCGCGAGGAAGATCAACGTGAGGAGGACGATGAGCGAGCCCGTCCGGTTCAACGATCCCGTGAGGGCGGTCTCGAGCCAGTCGCCCAGATAGCCACCGGCGCGGAACGTGCGGCCGGCGACCGGCACGGCGCCGAACGCCAGGCTGAGGAGCGCGCTCAGGCACCCGAAGAAGACCGTCGCCCCGAGCGCCTTGGTTCCCGCCGCATCCACGCGGCTGCACCAGAAGAAGTGCCAGCCGATGAACGCCAGGAGAACCGGAATCGTGTAGGACGCGTAGCCAAACAGCTGGATCGACAGCTCGGCGAGAAAGGCGCCGACGCGTCCGGCGAAATTGGCCGGGACGGCGTGCGACCCGACGCTGAAGAACCAGACCGGATCGCTCGGGTTGTAGCTGGCGAGCGACACCAGCCAGATGAGCGCCGCGGCGAAGAGCACGACGCCCAGGACTTCGCTCGCGCGCCGCGAAAGGGTCGACGACCTGCTTGACGATCGGGCCACCCTCAACTCTCCATGATGACCGGCAGCACGAGCGGCCGGCGGCCAATCCGCTTACGGAAGAAGCGACGCACCTCGACCCGGATCCGTTCGCCGATCAGCCCCTGATCGGTGCGCTCCTCGGCGCTCGCCGCCTGCACCACCTCGGCAATCAGGGTGGCGGCTTCCGCGAGCAGGCCCTCGCCGTGCGGGTCGAGCACGAACCCTCGCGTGATGATCTCCGGCGCCCCCTCGATCCCGCCGCTCTGGCGGCGGATCGCGACGACGGGGACGACCACACCCTCGGACGACAGATGGCGGCGATCGCGCAGCACCTCGTCGGCCACTTCACCCACGCGCGTGCCGTCGATCAGCACCCGTCCGGCCGGCGCCCGGTCCGAGCGGGTGGCCGCCTGGCCGTCCAGCCGGAGGATGTCGCCGTCTTCGAGCAGCAGCACATCCGCCGGAGCGGCCGTCCCGGCCGTCACCTGCCGGGCCACCCGGGCGTGCTCCGAGAGCTGCCGGTACTCTCCATGTATCGGCACGAAATAGCGCGGTCTTGCCAGGGTCAGGATCAATTTCAGCTCTTCGGCACTGGCGTGCCCGGAGACGTGCACGGGCTTGAGCCCTTCGTGGATCACTTTGGCGCCGCGCCGGGCGAGGTGGTTCATGACGCGGGCAATGGCCTTCTCGTTGCCCGGAATCGCGCGTGCCGACAGCACCACCACATCGTCCGGCTCGAGATGGACGTACCGGTGGTCGTCAATGGCGATCCGGGAGAGAGCGGCGAGCGCCTCGCCCTGCGATCCGGTCGTGACGCAGAGGACCTCGCGCGCGGCGAGCGTCGGCACGTCGCTGTCGCGAATGAGCAGGGCCGGGGGGACGCGGAGATGCCCGAGCCGCATCGCGATCTGCGAGTTCTCCATCATGCCGCGGCCGACGAAGGCCACCTTGCGGCCGAACTGCGCGGCGAGATCCACCAGGATCTGCATCCGGTAGATGCTCGACGAGAACGCCGCGACCACGAGCTTGCCCGTGCAGCTCGTGAAGATCTCCTCGAAGGCGCCGATGACCGTCGTTTCCGATCCGGTGAAACCGGGCCGATCGATGTTCGTGCTGTCGGCAAAGAGCGCCAGCACACCCGCCGTGCCGAGCTCGGCGAACCGGTGGAGATCGATGTGTTCGCCGTCGATCGGCGTCTGGTCGATCTTGAAGTCGCCCGTGTGCACGATCGTCCCGACCGGCGTGTGGATGGCGAGCGCCACGCAGTCGGGCATGCTGTGCGTGACGCGGAGAAACTCGACGGTGAACGGCCCGACGGCGACGCGATCCCGCGGGTGTACCGGCCGCAGGCGGTCCTCGCCGGCTGCAATCCCGTGCTCCTGCAGCTTCGGTTCGACGAGGGCCAGCGTGAGCGGCGTGCCGTACACCGGGCCGTCGACGAGCGGGAGGACGTAGGGGACGGCGCCGATGTGGTCCTCGTGCCCGTGCGTGAGCAGAAGGGCCGCCACGTGTCCCGCCCGCTGCTCGAGGTACGTCAGGTCCGGGATGATCAGGTCCACGCCGGGGAGCTCGGGCTCGGCGAACATCACGCCGGCGTCGATCACGATGGTCGTCTCGCCCCAGCTCACGGCCATCATGTTCATGCCGAATTCGCCGAGACCGCCAAGCGGCACGATCTCGAGCGCAGGCAGACCGGTACCTGCCGGCTCGCTGGCGTCCGTGATTTGGGCGGAGTCGTTCCCGTCGAATGGGGAAATCGTCATCGACTGATGAAAACGGAACCTCGGGATTCAGTGTCCGTTGCCTGGCGCCGACCGGGGAGGGCGGCGAGGAGCGGAGGGCAGCCGGCCGAGTGCACGCCGGCGCCGAGCAGGCAGCTGGGGGCGCCTGTCGAACGGCAGGATGGCGAAACTATACCATAAGCGCGTTCGCGAGCCGGGCCAGTTCCGTGAGGTCGAGCGTCTCGGGCCTCCGTGTCCCGTCGATCTCCGCGGACGCGAGCATCTGGTTGGCGTCGGCGCCGCGCGACGAGGCGAGGGGCTTGAGGGCATTGAGCAGCGTCTTGCGCCGGTGACTGAAGAGCTCGCGAACCAGGCGCTCGAACAGATCGGCGTCGTGCACGTCAGCGGCGGGCGGATGGAACGTGAGGCGCACGACCGAGGAATGGACGGCCGGCGCCGGCCGGAAGGCGCCCGGCGGCAGGTTGAAGAGCCGCGCGATCGTCGCGTGTCGCGTCGCCAGCACCGTGAGCCGGCCGTAGTCGCGCGACCCGGGCTGCGCGAGCAGCCGATCGGCCACTTCGCGCTGCAGCATGAGCGTGGCATCGACGATCGGCAAGGTCCCGACGTCCATCAATTTGAACAACACCGGCGACGAGATGTTGTACGGCAGGTTGCCGACAACCCGGAGTCGCGAATCGGCCGGGAGCGCGCCACCGCGCGTGACGAGTGCCGCCAGATCCTGGCGGAGCACGTCGCCTTCCACGACCTCCACGTTCTCGGGTGCCGTCGCCTTCAGCGCCGCGGCGAGATCCCGATCGATTTCGATGGCGAGGAGCCGGGGGACGCGGGCCGCGAGCGGATGCGTGAGCGCCCCGCGGCCGGGTCCGATCTCGATGAAGGTGTCGGTGGGCCGGGCATCGAGCGCCGCGACGAGTCGCTCGACCCAGGGACGCTCGAGAAAATGCTGCGCGACCCGCTTGCGCGGCCGGTGCGCTGGCCGCCCCCGCCGCTCAGGGCTGGTGCCGCCGCGCGTGGTGCCAGTACTGCGTCTCGACTTCTTCAATCTCCGCCTCGCTCATTCCGAAGTAGTGGCCGATCTCGTGGACGAGCGTTTCCCAGATCGCGCGCTCGATCCCGTCCTGCCGCGACGTCCGTTCGATCGGTCCCTGAAAGAGCGTGATGCGATCCGGCAACAGGTTGCCTGAGCCCCAGCCGCGCTGCGGAAGCGGAACGCCTTGATACAGCCCGAGGAGTGTCCCGGGCGGCTTCACGCCCACATCGTCCAGGAGTTCGGGTGAAGGCTCGTCCTCGACCACGATGGCGAGGTTCTGGATGGCCTGGCGGAAATCGCCCGGGATGGTGCGGATCGCGACGTCGACGTACGTCTCGAACGCGTCGCGGGTCACGGTGTGTGGCTCTGGTAATAGTCGCACTCGGTGCGGACCGCGCATTTCTCGCAGAGCGGCTTGGGGCGGCAGATCTCGCGGCCGTGCAGGATCAGCACATCCGAGCTGAGCGTCCATCGGTCCTTCGGAAGCACCGCGCCGAGTTGCCGCTCGACCTCCTCCGCATCATCCGATTCGGCGAGCCCGATCCGGTTCGAGACGCGCAGGACGTGGCGATCGACCGGCAGCCCCGGCACACCGAGCGCGTGGCCGAGCACCACGTTCGCCGTCTTGCGGCCCACGCCGGGGAGCGCCGTTAACGCCTTCATGTCGGCCGGCACCTCGCCGCCGTGGTCGTCCACGAGCGCCTGCGCCATCCCGAGGAGCGACCGGCTCTTCTGGCGAAAGAACCCGGTCGCATGAATCAGCGGCTCCAGAACCTCACGGGTTGCCTTCGCGAGGCGGCGAGCATCAGGGTAGCGGCGAAAGAGCTCGGGCGTGACCAGGTTCACGCGCGCGTCGGTGGACTGGGCCGAGAGGATCGTCGCGACGAGGAGCTCGAACGCGTTGCGGTGATGGAGCGCCGTGTCGGCGCCGGGATGCTGGGCTTCGAGCTGCTGAAGAATGCGGCGAGCCTCCGCGGGAGACTTCATTAGTGCATTGTAGAACGGTCTTCCAGCTTCGGGCTGCGGGTTGCAGGCCTGGACGTTCGATCGACCGGCAGTACTTGCTTCATTCTGGACATGGCCTGGGCGGACCAGCGCTCGACGCCGAAGAAGTGGGCGTACCCACGTGACGATCGTCCGTCGTAGCAATCGGCGCATGCTGAATCGTGGGTGAACCCCAATAGCGCCTGATGGCCCAATTCGTGGGCGGCCGTCGCGCCGACGCCTCGTCCCAGTCCCTCCAGGAATGCGGTGCGGCGCATCGCGCAGGCGTTCAGGTGGGGACAGTGCAAGGCCGCCAGCTCGTCCAGGAAAAGTATGTCGATCCGGACACTGCTCACCCTGCTCATGGGGAACGTCAGTCCGGCAGCGCCGAGCGACAGACGCTGGTACAGCGCGGGGGTGCCTGGAGTGTCTTCAACTCGGATCACGCGGTCGCCCGAGTCGCCGCGAATAAAGCTCACGGCAAAACCCTCGAACGCCTCACGCAGGCAGCTGAACGTCGCTTCCTCCACCACGGCACGATCGTCGGCGTTCAGTGTTTGACCATCGAATGTCCATGCCGTGGCGAACGCGACGACGACCGTGATCGGGCGGGACGTGCAGGAGAGTGGGACGAGCGCGATGAGGGCCAGTCCAGCGATCCGCGCGGTTCGCCGGATGGCCATGGCGTCAATGCACGGGCTTGTGTGGTTCCGCCGGGGGCAGTGGCGGCGCCGGCTGGTTCTCGGCGTACACGCGCAGGTGTTCCTGAAGCGCGCCGATCAGCGCGGGAATGGACTGAACCGGCAGGACCACCCGCGCGCGGACGGGCGCACGGACGATGCGGTCCGCCTGTGCGTTGCGCACGGCCTCCTCGGAGAGCGGCAGGACCTCGCAGAAGGTGAGCGTGAAATCGAATGGCGTGTGCGCGATGCCGCAGAAGTTCGCGTACACGCGAGGCTCGTCCGGCGCCTCCTCCGGCACGATCGTGAAGTTCACCTGACGGGTTGTCTCGTTCATGTCCCTAGTACTTTCGCATGACGCCGACGACGACGCCCTGGATCTGCACGCGATCCGCGTCGACGAAAATCGGCTGCATCGTCGGGTTCGCCGGCTGGAGGCGCACGCGACCGTTCTCCCGGTAGAACTTCTTGAGCGTGACATCCGCGCCCGAGAGCAGGGCGATGACCATCTCGCCGTTGGTGACGCTCTTGCGATCCTCCACGACCACGAAGTCGCCGTCGCGGATCTGCTCGTCGATCATCGAGTCGCCCTTGACGCGCAGCACGTAGGTGTCGCGCGCGCCGACCAGGTCTTCCGGAATCGTGATCGTGTCGGCGCTCGGGACGGCTTCGATCGGCAAGCCGGCCGCGACAAAGCCGAGCATCGGCACTTCGACGGCGCGGCCCGTCATCCGCGTAGGGACCACCTCGACGGAGCGGCTCCGGTTCCAGGCGCGCTTGATGAAGCCCTTCTCCTGCAGGTTCGTCAGGTGCTTGTGGACGGTCGCGAGCGAGGAAAGGCCGAAGCGGCGGCCGATCTCTTCGAGGCTCGGCGCGTAGCCGTGCTGCTGGATGAAGTCGTTGAGGTAGTCGAGAATTTCGCGTTGCCGTTTGGTGAGCGGAAGCACGGATCCTCCTTCGTGTGCGCCCGCCGGCGGCTCGATCGTGCCGGCGCAACGTCCGTTTCCGAATCGTGCGCCGACACTATACGCAAAGGAAAGGCGAAAGGCAAGGACGCGGATAACTATTCCTCAACTGGAACATGAACTGGCCCAAGGAGACGGTCGCGCAGTGGGCGTCCATCGATACGAATTGATCCCCTATCTGCACGTCGAGGCCGATCCGGACGCCGCAGCTGAGTTCAAGATTGAGCGGTTTGCGGGCTTACCTAAAACCCCTGGACGTACCCCCACACGGCAGCAGCGGCGACAAGAAACAGGAATACCTGCAGAAGAACGGCGCGACGCCTCACGTCGCGCCGCCTTTGCGGCGCGACCCAGGCCGCGAGCGCCACCCCAGCGAGTCCCGCAACAAGCAGCGCCCATCCGAGGGCGTGGTTAGCTCGATACCAGATGGGCTCCGAACTCATCGAATACGCTGTTCGGTATCCGTATACCCCGTTAGGTGGGATGGCTCGGAAGAGCAGTGGTAGGGCCAGCCCAATTCCGCTTACAGGCACCAGCCAGGTGAGCCAGGCATTCAGCCAGTCAAGTCGCGGAGCCCGCGTTGGACGTTGGCCTGCCGATTGTTTTGCGATCTGGCGATAGCACCACGTTACGAGGAGTGCAGCGACGCAGAAGCCCGATTGCTCCAAAACACCGACGCCGGCCACGATGCCGTGCCTGGATGCGATCGCGAATCCGCCGAGTGCGGCGCCCGCCGCTCCAGCCACCAACATCGCCCAGCCGAGAAAGCGGTTCACGTCGTACCACAGCTCCGGGGAGCTGAGTACCTCTCTCGTTCGATAACCATAGAGATCGTTCGGTGGTACTCGTTCGAGTATCAGAGGGATAGAAAACACGATGACGACCACTGGAAGGATGAGAGCGGAGACTGTGTTTAGCATCATCAACCTACCCAATCAGCGTCTCGTGCACTTGAAACGAGGGCTGAATCGCCGAGCGGTGGATAACCTCGCAGAGGTGCCACTTTTTGCCAATTCGGTTGAAACGCGTGGGACCAAGGCCTCAGGTACAAGATGAGAGCTCCGGACATCACTACTCCGAAGCTGACAAGCCCCTGACAAATGGCTATTAGTGAGTGAAATGCGATTCCAGCGATCAGCAAGTACTTCCATCTGCGCGCCGGCATGAACAGTGCCATGGCCAATAGAATCTCAATCGCAATCGCTCCCCACGTCATAAGGGCAACACCGGGCCCGCTCTTGACTAGGAAGCGTACAAGCGGGCTGAGCCAACCGGAGGTGCCAAATACTGGATCCGTGAGCCAATAGTACAGAGCCGTTCCGTCACGCCATTCAGGCACACCGAATTTTGCAACAGCCGAATTGAAGTAAATGCCGGCAACCTGCAAGCGAATTGCCCATATGCATGACACAGCGACCACGAACTTTAGAGAGTCGGCCAACCGTCCCGTGCGTGCAATCGGTGTTCCCCAATGCCAGCGACGAGAATCCGTCAGGGTCACGGGAATGAGGAAGAGAGCCAAAAGTGCAGCAATCTGGTCGCCGCCATCCAAAACGATCGCTGAGGACTGAAAGCTAAAAGCGATCCACCAATGAAGCGTACCCGTAAAGCGCGGGCGATAGCCTGATGCAACTACGGCCAGAGCCACAACTGCGAGCCACCGAGCGAGATCTAAATGGTGATTAGTTGCCAAGCAAAACAATCCGAACTTACCTACGCCTTCGCAGTAAGGTACCTCAGAAATCCCGGCAGCGGGTCTAAATAGGGTGCTTGGCCTGTTGAAGATTAGCGTGCTTGCCGTGCCGAGTGCTAGGACAGTCCGAGCCGCCCCGTAAACATTTGTCCAGGGAGTCAGCCTGCGCTCACGCCGAATGGCGAAGCGACCCATGCGCGCTAGCATTGACTCCTCAGCTCTACGATGCGAGCCGGCATCCGCATGGAATTGTTGAACGACCGCCAAGCCCAGGGGAGAGGGGGCTGCCGAACAAACGCTATCTCGCCACACAACGTGGGATTTGGCGAGACGTTCCGGATTGTCATCGTTATGTGCTGGCGCGCCAAACAACTGAATACAGAGTCACCGCAGATGGCCCATTCGGACGGCCCCTGCAAGTTCGCCTGCAACAGTCCAGCTTCGACTCCTTGAGCACGAGCGCGTCTATTCAACCCAAAGAGGTTGGAGGGCAGAGAATCGGGAGCCAGCGAAACATCCCGCCAGTTCTCGCCCACCTGTTTATACAGATACAATCTGTCGTCGCGAGGGCTTTTCGTAAAGAATGCCCACCCCTGTGGCGCCCACATTTCGATGTCCATTTCGTGCTCATAGGGTAGGTGAAGCACGTTGAATGGTAGGGCCGAGTGTACGATGTAGACGCAGACGACGACCCAGACGGCTGTCGTGACGCAAATCGCAACGCCAACTATTCTCGCTCGGCCCAACATTGCCAAGAACCTGTCGAGTGAAGCGTACCGGGATCGTCGGAGACCGAATTTGTTGAATCAGGCCACCGCAGCCTGGGCATAGTACTGCGCTTCGAATTCGGCTGGCGGGATGTCGCCGATCGGTCCCAGCAGCCGACGCATATTGAACCAATCCACCCACGCGAGCGTGGCGAACTCCACGGCCTCAAGCGAGCGCCACGGCCCCTTCCGTCGAATGACCTCCGTCTTGAACAGCCCGATCACCGACTCGGCGAGGGCATTGTCGTAGGCGTCGCCTTGGCTTCCCACCGACGGCGCAATGCCAGCGTCCGCGAGACGGTCGCTGTACCGCATCGAGAGGTACTGCGTGCCGCGGTCGCTGTGATGGACGAGCCCGGTGAGGGCGTCGCCACGCCGAGCGTGGATGGCCTGCTCGAGCGCATCGAGCACGAAGTCCGTGCGCATTGACGCGGAAACGCGCCAGCCGACGATCCGGCGAGCGAATACGTCGATGACGAAGGCGACGTAGACGAACCCATTCCAGGTCGCCACGTACGTGAAGTCCGACACCCAGAGCTGATTCGGCCGCGTCGCGACGAACTGCCGATCCACGAGATCAGCTGGCCGGCCCCCGTCGGCGGCGTGGGTCGTGATGACCCAGGCCCGTCCGCGGACGGCGCCCGCCAAGCCCATGGCCCGCATCAGGCGCCCGACGGTACAGCGCGCCGCGCGGATCCCCTCGCGCCGGAGCTGCTTCCACACCTTACGAGGGCCGTACACCTGGTGGTGCTCGTTGTAGACGCGCTGAATCTCGACGCGCAGCCGGTCATCGCGGTGTGCGCGCGCCGAGCGACGCGCGGGGTCAGCCTGATGCTGCCGATGGCGGTGATACGTCGACGGGGCGATCGGCAACACGCGGCAGATCGACTCGACCCCGAACCGGTCCCGATGGGCGTCGATGTACGACACCATCGTGGTTATTTGCTCCGGCGGTCGAGCGCCGCCTGAGCGAAATACGCGGACGCTGTTTTCAGAATCTCGTTCGTCCGCTTCAACTCGCGATTCTCGCGCTCCAGCACCGTCAGCCGCTGGCGCTCGCCCGTCGTCAAGCCGGGGCGCTGGCCGGTATCGCGCTCCGCTTGACGCACCCACTTCCGCAATGTCTCGGCCGTGGTCCCCATCTTCGATGCGACGGACTGCAACGCCGCCCACTCCGATGGCTGCGCCGGGCGCTGCTCCATCACCAGCCGAATGGCGCGCTCACGCACCTCCGGCGAAAACCGACTCGGACGTCCCATAGACCCCATCCTCTCAAGAAATGAGGTCTCCGAAAAACCCGGTACGCTTCAGAGCTTAGGGTTGCACCAACTTAAGGCGAGACGTCAGCAGCGCGACATATTCCTCCTGCTGGAGCCGATTGCTGTCGTCGGTCTTGAGAACTGGGCTGAGAATCGGCTTGTACACAGCGGCCGCATAGTATACGAACTCGTACGCTACAAGCGCGAAAGCGGCGACGGCCGCGGCAGCGATGAACAATACCTCGCAGTCTGGTCCAACGCTTGCCGCATTCGTTCTAAAGACTGACGGCCCAGCTTCTTGGGTGACCAAGGAGACTAGCTCCCTGGTCGCTCGCTCTAAGGTGGTCTGAACAACCAAGGGATTTCCACTTTGCATACCTGCAGCAAAGCTGTTAAAAAACAACGGTTGGGCTGCACGAATTCGCTTGATCACACGGTTCTCAAGCGCAATCGTTTGCGGGGAATGCAGCTGCGGTAAGAATCGCTGAATGGTTGGATCCTGCCAGACCTCGGGTAGCAAGCTGGCGACAGTGCCCGTGCCGAAGTAAATACCACGAACGAGTTCCTCGCCGTTGAACTGCCGGTGAGTTCGAGACGCGCGATATTGCCCCAGTGTGCTGTTGAAGGCGAAGCAGGTGGGACAAGCGATAATTACGCAGACGAGACCAAGAGCAAAGCCGCGCAGCGGACGGAAGCTTCTCATCTCCAATTCCTCCAAAGAACCCTGTGGCTCGCAAGGCTGCCGACGGAAGATGCGCGAATGCGTTATCGTGAAGATGTTGGAAGATTTGGACACAGCACCCTCTTGGAAGTCAAGGTGTCTGAATAAGAAATTGTGCAAGCGAGTTGAGCAGGGTCTTCACCGTGCGGATCCCTTCAGTGTTGCCCTCGGCAGCCTCCTTCGCCTTCGACATCGTCGGCTTCGGGTCGACGAGCGTCGATCTGTTTGCCGTGCTCGACGCGTATCCGCCGAACGGCTCGAAGCAGCGCCTGCGTCAGCACCTCCGGCTGCCGGGCGGATCGACCGCAACGGCGCTCGTTGGATGCCAGCGCCTGGGTTGGCGCACGCGCTTCGTCGGCAGGCTGGGCGGCGATGACGAGGGACGGCTCGTGCGGGAGAGCCTGATCGCGGAAGGCGTAGGCGTGCACGCGCATGTGGTGCCCGGGGCGCGCAACCAGTTCGCGATCATCCTCGTCGATCGAGAGAGCGGCGAGCGGACGGTACTCTGGGATCGTGATGCAGCGCTCGACGGGTCGCCGGAGGCGATCGAGCGGGAGGCGCTCGTCTCAGGCCGCATCCTCCTCGTCGACGCCGGCGATGTGCCGTCGGCGACCGCCGCCGCTGCAGCGGCCCGTCGTCACGGTGTCGTGACCGCGATCGACATCGAACAAGCAGGCCCGGGGACGACGGAGTTGCTGCGTGAGATCGATCTGCTGGTCGTTGCTGAGACGTTCCCGTCGGCCATCACCGGGAAGGCTGAGACCGGTGCCGCGCTCCATGCGCTCGCAGCCGAGCTGAAGCCCGCGCTCGCGTGCGTCACGCTCGGCGCCGCGGGGAGCCTCGCCATCTGTCAGGGCCGCGAAATCCGGACGCCCGGTTTCCCGGTCCGCTGCACCGACACCACCGGTGCGGGCGACGCCTTCCGCGCCGGCCTGCTCTCGGCCTGGCTGGCTCAGCCCGATGCGGATGTCGCGGATCTGCTGCGCCGCGCGAACGCGGTGGCCGCCCTCAACTGCCGGGCGCTCGGTGCGTGGGCAGGACTTCCAACGGCCTCGGAGATCGAGCACTTCCTGGCCGCAGAAGGCACGTAACTTTTACGAGGCCGCGCGGTCTAAGTATTCAGGACCGGGGGGACACTGACGGATCGGCCCAGGGCGCCAGCGGTTGACGATCTCGATGCGCTCAGCGATGGCGTGTTGGTCGACCTCTGCCGAACCGGACATCGCGAAGCCTTCGACGTGCTCGTCGTCCGCCATCGGCGAGCGGTGTATCAGCTCTGCTACCGCTTCGTCGGCAACCACGAGGAGGCCAGTGACCTGACGCAGGATGTCCTGCTTCGGGCGTTTCGGGGGCTTCGTAACTTCAAGGGCCGGTCGTCATTCTCCACCTGGCTTTACCGCGTCGGCGTGAACGTCTGTCTGACGCGCGTAGGACGCGCGGCGCCGATCGCGGTGCCGATCGATGAGGAGCAGCATCCGGTCGAGGACGAGCGCGAGAGCGCTCCCGATCGCCTCCTCCGCGATGAGCGCGCGCGGCGTGTGCGGGCAGCCATCTCCCGTCTCCCGCGCAAGCAGCGGGCGACGGTGATTCTGCGGCTCTACCACGAGCTGCCGCACCAGGAGATTGCCCGCATTCTCGGCAGCTCGGTCGGCGCGGTGAAAGCGAACCTGTTTCACGCACTCGGCAACCTGCGGAAGCTTCTGGGAGACCCGCTGTAACGGCGGGCAGGCCATATGGGGCATATCTCAACCTCGGACCTGATCGACCTGGCGGACGGCGGAGGAGAACCGGCGCGGGCGAGCCGGCTCGAGGAGCATCTCGCGCGCTGTGCGCGGTGCGCCAGGCGACTCGACGCGTTGCGCTCCACGCTGGTGCACCTCTCTGACGTGCCGGTGGCGGAGCCGCCGGCAGGATTCTGGGAGCATCTGTCCGATCGGGTGCATGATGCGGTGGCGGCCGAGTCGAGCCCATCCGACTGGCGCGGCGCGAGCCCGTTTCTCGCGTGGAGGCCGGCGCTCGTGCTGGCCGCCGCGATTCTGATCGCCGTCGCGGCGACGGCCTGGCTCGTGCGGGGACGCCAGACCGACGATCGCGCGGGCGCCAGCGCGGCCGTGCTGGCGAGCGTGCCGGCCGCCGGGGCGGTGCCGCTCGCGGTCTCGCCGCGCACGGTGGAATCGGCGCCGCTCGCGACGAGCGATCCCATCGATTTGATGGCGGCCCTTTCGGCGAATCTCGATTGGGACGAGGTCGCCGCGGCGGGCCTGGCGCCTCCGCCCGGCAGCGCGGAGGCCGCCCTGACGGATCTCTCTCCCGCGCAACAGCGCGAGCTGGTGGAACTGCTGCAGCAGGAACTCAATCAATGACTCGTCAATCCTTCGTCACGGCGGCGTTCGTGATAGGCCTGTCTGTCGGCATCCCGTTGGCGGCGCAAACACCGACGGCTCCGCCGGCACCCTCGCAGCCGCCGCGAGCGCTGCGGACAGGTCCCGCCGGCCGCCGAGGTCCCGGATCGGCCGCCGACGTCCAGCGGCTCTTCGAGGCGTACGTGCTGATGCAGTCGCAGCAGGCGCTCGGCATCACCGAGGCAGCCTACCCGCAGTTCCTGGCGAAGATGAAGGCGCTGCTCGATCTGCGCCAGCAAACGCAGCAGAGGCGCGCCGCGCTCGTCCGCGACCTGCGGCAACTGACCGTGCAGAACACTCCGGCGGCGAGCGATGCCGAACTGGGCGACGCCTTGAAGCGGTTGAAGGACTTCGATGCCACGAGCGCGGCCGACCTGGAGAAGGCGACCGCGTCGCTCGACGGCGTGCTCGACGTTCGGCAGCAGGCGAAGCTGCGGGTCTTCGAGGAGCAGATGGAACGCCGCAAGCTCGATCTGCTCATGCGAGCCCGTGCGTTCCGGGGTAAACTGAATCCCGAATGACCCTCCGGCGCACGGTCCTGCCGGCCCTCTGTGTGACGACCGCCTGGCTCACGCTGGTTCTCGGCGCCGGCGCGGCCGGCCGAACCCCGTCCAGTCCACAGGCCCAGCAATTTCAGCAGAAGCTGCGCAGCATCGAAGAGAACGCCGGCCGGACCACCGTGCGCCCGCAGCGCGTCACGCTGCTCGAAAGCGAGCTGAACGCGTTCCTCGGCGGCCCCGGCGCGACGCTGCCGGCAGGCATCCTCAATCCGAAGGTGACGCTGCTCGGATCAGGCCAGGTGTCGGGCACGGCGATCGTCGATCTCGATGCGGTGCGCAAGAGCTCGCAGTCGAGCGCCTTCAGCCCGATGGCGTACTTGAGCGGCAAGCTGCCGGTGTCGGTCACCGGCGTGCTGACCTCGCACGACGGCCAGGCCCAATTCGCGCTGCAATCGGCCCAGGTCAACGGCCTGTCGGTGCCCAAGGTCCTGATCAACGAGCTGGTGGCGTATTACCTCCGGAGCGCCGACCTGCCGAGCGGCCTCAGCCTCGATTCCCCGTTTCCGCTTCCTGATCGCATCAAACAGATTGACGTGCAGCGCGGTCAGGCGATCATTATTCAGTGACCGCGCCCGACAATCCGCTCGCCACGCCGCTGCAGTTTCTGAAGGGCGTGGGGCCCCGCCGTGCCGCGGATCTGCAGAAGGCGGGCCTCACGACGATTGAGGACCTGCTGTATCGCTTTCCGATCCGCTACGAAGACCGAAGCCGCCTTCAACCGATTGCGACGCTGAAGCCGGGCCAGGCGGCCTCCGTCACCGGCGAGCTGCTCAACTGCGCCCTGCGCCCGACGCGGCGCCCGGGCTTCCGCATTTTCGAGGCGCTCGTGCGCGATGCGAGCGGCGCCGTGCGCGTCGCGTGGCTCAACCAGCCGTTCCTGCGCGACGTGCTGCACCCGCACCAGAGTGAGATCCTGTTCGGCCAGGTCGAACAATTCGGCCAGAGCGGCGTCCAGCTCACCAATCCGCAGTACGAAATCCTCGACGACGAGGAAGGGGAGACGATCCACACCGGGCGCATCGTCGCCATCTACGAAAAGACCGGCAGCCTGACGCCGAAGATGCAGCGGCGGCTCGTGCACGACGCCCTGGAGAGGCTCCCCGTCGATCTCGAGGATCCCTTGCCGTCCTCCGTTCGCGAGCGTCGGCAGCTGCCATCACGGCGCGACGCGCTCGAACGGACGCACTTTCCGGAAGCGGGTGCATCCATCGACGTGCTGAATCAATTTCGCTCGCCGGCGCAGGTCCGACTGATCGTCGAGGAGTTCTTTCTCTTTCAACTGGGGTTGCTGGCGCGGCGGCGCGACCTGCGGCAGGAGCGAAAACCGCAGCCCGTCATCGTGGACGATCGGATCCGCGACTCGGCGCGGCGCGTGCTCCCGTTTCACCTCACCGGCGGCCAGCGGCAGGCGTTGAAGGACATTGTCCAGGACATGCAGCGTCCCGAGCCGATGAACCGGCTGCTCGAAGGCGACGTCGGGTCCGGTAAGACCATCGTCGCGCTGCTCGCGGCGATCGTGGCCATGGAAAACGGTCTGCAGGTCGCCTTCATGGCGCCGACCGAGATCCTGGCCGAGCAGCACGCCGCCAATCTTCGGCGCCTGCTTGCGGGGTCGACGTTCCGCCTCGAACTGCTGCGAGGCGGACGCGGCCGGTCTCGCGCCCGCTCGGCGCTCCTGGCCGACATCGCCGCCGGCCAAGTGCCGCTCGTCGTCGGCACGCACGCGCTGGTGCAGGAGTCGGTGCGCTTCGCGTCGCTGGGGCTCGTGATCATCGACGAGCAGCACCGGTTCGGCGTCGTGCAGCGGGCGATCCTGCGGGCCAAGGGCCTCCATCCAGACGTGCTCGTGATGACGGCGACGCCGATTCCGCGGACGCTCGCGCTGACGGCGTACGGCGATCTCGACGTGTCCGCCATCCGCGAGGCGCCTCCGGG
Source organism: Vicinamibacterales bacterium (assembly GCA_025450765.1). GTDB lineage: Bacteria > Acidobacteriota > Vicinamibacteria > Vicinamibacterales > CAVVIG01 > JAGWRA01. Next base: position 30,380 of record JANWLS010000158.1, read on the forward strand.
CCGGCTGCCGATCAAGACGGTCGCGAAGCCCGACTCCCGCCGCGACGAGGTGTACTCGTTCATCCGCCGCGAGCTCGACACCGGGCACCAGGCCTACATCGTCTATCCGCTCGTCGAGGAATCGGCGAAGGTCGATCTGAAAGCCGCGACCGAGATGGCCGACCATCTCGCGCAGGAGATCTTTCCGGCCTACCGTGTCGCGCTCCTGCACGGCCGGATGAAAGCCGATGCGAAGGAGCGCGTCATGCAGGCGTTTGCCGCGCGCGAGGTCGACGTGCTCGTCGCGACGACGGTGATCGAGGTCGGTATCGACGTGCCGAACGCCACGGTGATGGTGATCGAGCACGCCGAGCGCTTTGGCCTGGCGCAGTTGCACCAGTTGCGCGGACGCGTGGGACGCGGCGGGAACCAGAGCGCGTGCATCCTGCTGTACCAGGCGCCGCTGTCCGACGACAGCCGCGCACGGCTTCGGGTGATGACCGAGACGACCGATGGTGCGGTGATTGCCGAGCGCGACCTGGAGCAGCGCGGCCCCGGGGACTTCTTCGGGACGCGCCAATCGGGGATGCCAACGCTGCGTGTGGGCAACCTGCTGCGGGATCGCACGCTGATGGAGGACGCGCGGCGCGAAGCCGCGGCCTGGCTCGACGCGGCGGACCCGTCGTCGACGAGTCTCGAGAGCCTGCGCCGCACCTGGGCCGAGCGCTTCGGCCTGATCGGTGTCGGGTAGTGCGGATCATTGCCGGCGCGTTCAAGGGCCGCCGTCTTGCGACCCCCACCTGGGCCGGGCTGCGGCCCACCTCCGATCGCCTGCGCGAAACGCTCTTCAACGTGCTGCGCGATCGGACCGCCGGCGCCCATGTGCTCGACGCGTGCGCCGGCACGGGGGCACTCGGCCTCGAGGCGCTGAGCCGAGAGGCCGCCGATGTCGTGTTCCTCGAGCAGGATCCGCGCGCCTGCCGCCTCATCGCGAAGAACCTCGAACTCTGCGGGGCGTCGCAACGCTGTGCTATCATCCGCGCAGGTGTTCCCGCGGCCCTTGCGCGCCTGGCGGGCACGGATCGGTTCGATCTCATCCTGTTCGATCCGCCGTACGAGGCGCCACCGGACCAGATCGAGACGATGCTCGCGGCGCTCGGCGATCGTCTGACGACGACCGGCATGCTCGTCTACGAACATGCGCACCGCCGGGCGGCGCCGCCCGCCACCGGCGCGATCGTCAGGACGCGCGAGCTTCGGTCTGGCGATAGTGCGCTCGCGTTTTACACGCGATCGGTGTAGTCGAGCGCACGACGTCGTTTCGAGCTTCGAGTTTTCGGTTTTTGAGTCAGAGCATCGGGATCGAGTCGTGGCCGCTCATCGCTGAGAACTCATAACTCATGACTGCGAATTCTTCCCCGTGGCCCGGCCGCCTGGCCGTGTACCCAGGGTCGTTCGATCCGCTCACCACCGGTCACGTCGACATCATCACCCGCGGCGCGCGGCTCTTCGATCGCATCATCGTCGCCATCCTGGTCAATGCCGAGAAAGCGCCGCTGTTTTCCATGGCCGAGCGCCTGGAGATCGCGCGCGACGTGTTCCGCGACCTGCCGAACGTCGAGGTCGACACCTTCGATGGCCTGCTCGTCGATTACGTGAAGCGCCGCGGGGCGCACGCGATCGTGCGGGGGCTGCGCGCGGTCTCCGATTTCGAGTTCGAGTTCCAGATGGCGCTGATGAACCGCCGGCTCGAGGCCGCCATCGAGACGGTGTTCATGATGCCGGCCGAGCAGTACAGCTACATCAGCTCGCGCCTGATCAAGGAAGTGTTCGCCCTGGGCGGCCGCGTGAGCGGGCTGGTCCCGGAAATGGTCGAAGCGCGGCTGCGCGACAAGCAGGCCGATTTGGCACGCAAGTGAGCGAGAGAGACAGATGATAAAGGGCCTCGCAGAACGGACGTCACGGATTGCATCGTCGCCGACGATGAAGGTGGCCGCGGAAGCGGACCGGTTGCGGCGCCAGGGCGTCGACGTGGTCGACTTCGGCGCCGGGGAGCCGGACTTTCCGACGCCCGACCACGTCAAGGCGGCCGCACATGCGGCGATCGATGCCAACTACACGAAGTACACCCCGAATGCCGGGGCGGCCGATCTCAAGCAGGCGATCTGCGATCGCTATCGCACCGACTACGGCGTCGAGTACACGCCCGCTGAGGTGATCGTCACCGCCGGCGGCAAGCAGGCGCTGTTCAATATCGCGCTGGCGCTCTTCGGCCCGGGCGACGAGGTCATCACGCACACGCCCGGCTGGCCGACGATCCCCGAACAGATCAAGCTGGCCGATGCCACGCCGGTCCTCGTCCCGACGCAGGAGAGCGACGGCTTCGCGATTCGAGCCGCCGCGCTCGCCGAGGCGATCACGCCGCGAACCCGCGGCCTCGTGATCAACTCGCCGTGCAATCCGACCGGCGCGTTGATGAGCGAAGAAGAGCTCACCGCGCTGGCGCAGGTCGCCGCCACACGCGAGCTCTGGATCGTGCTCGACCTTTGCTACGAAAAGTTGATTTACGACGCCGTCCCGCACAACCTGCCGGCCGTCCTGCAGCGCCAGCTGCGCGAGCGCGCGGTGCTCTGCGGGTCCGCGTCGAAAGCCTACGCGATGACCGGGTGGCGCTGCGGATGGGCGCTGGCGCCGGCGCCGGTGATCGCCGCCTGCAACGCCGTTCAGAGTCACGCCACGTCGAATGCGGCGTCCATTTCACAGAAGGCGGCGCTCGCGGCGCTCACCGGTTCCCAGGCGCCGGTGAAGGCCATGCTCGACGAATATCGGAAGCGGCGCGACACCGTGCTCCAGTGGCTCGCGGCGGAGCCGCGCCTCACGTGCCACGCCCCGAGCGGCGCGTTCTATTTCTTCGTGGATATTTCGGACGTGCTCTCGCCCGATGGGATTCGCACGTCGGCAGAGTTCGCCGAGCGCCTGCTGCAGGAAGCACGCGTGGCGCTGACCGCCGGCGAGGCGTTCGACGCTCCAGGGTTCGTCCGCATTTCGTACGCCACCTCGCTCGACCGCCTGCGCGAGGGCACCAACCGGCTGCTGGCATTCGTCGCGAAAACGGCGCCGCGAAGCATCGGCACGTCGGCCGGCGCCTACAAATAGACCGGGACCTTGCGACAATGCCGAGCGCGTTCTGTGCGCGAGGTACAGGCGGTGGGGGTGGGGCCCCACCGCAAATTGATTGATGCTGACGTCAGACCTGCTGTTGCGGCTTCGCGATACTGTTGGCGAGATCCACGTCCGCACGGACGCCGACGCCCTCGCCACCTACGCCCAGGATGCGCTCAAGAAGCCGCACGCGCCCGACGCCGTCGTCTTTCCCGGCACGACTGAGGACGTGGCGGCCGTCGTCCGCGCCTGCGCGGCGGCGCGCGTCCCGATCGTGCCTCGCGGGGCGGGCACTGGCTACACCGGAGGCTCGGTCCCGAGCTGCGGCGGTGTCGTCGTCGCGATGGAGCGTTTCGATCGGATCCTCGCGATCGACGAAGAGAGCCTGCTCGCGGTCGTCCAGCCGAACGTCATCACCGGGCACTTGCAGGAGGCGGTCGAGCGCCTCGGCCTCTTTTACCCTCCCGATCCGGCCAGTCTGAATCGCTCGGTCGTGGGCGGCAACGTGGCCGAGTGCGCCGGCGGGCCGCGCGCGTTCAAGTACGGCACGACCAAGCGTTACGTGCTCGGGCTCGAAGCCGTGCTGCCGAGCGGGGAGATCGTCCGCACCGGCTCCAAGACGGTGAAGAACGTCGTCGGCTACGACCTCACACAGCTGCTGGTCGGGTCCGAGGGAACGCTGGCGATCATCACCGAGATCATCCTGCGCCTGGAGCCGAAGCCGCGCGCGCGCGCCACGCTGCGCGCGACGTTTGCCGGGATCGCGGAGGCGGTGAGCGCGGTCACCGCGCTCATTCGCGCCCGCGTCGTCCCGGCGGCGCTCGAGCTGATCGATCGCGCCTCGCTCGAGGCCGTGGCGGCCTATGCCGGTCGACTGGCGCCGGAAGGGACGGGCGCGCTGCTGCTCCTCGAAGTGGATGGCGGGGAAGCCGCGGTCGCGGAGGAAGCCGAGCGCGTCGAGGCGGCCTGCCGGGCATCGGGCGCCACGGAAATCCTGCGCGCCTCGAGCGAAACGGAACGCGAGGCCCTCTGGCGGGTCCGGCGCGAGCTCTCGTATTCGCTCCGTCTCATCGCCGCGCTCAAGATCAACCACGACGTCGTCGTGCCGCGCGGGCGTGTGCCGGAGCTCTTCGACCTCGTGGAGCGCCTGCGTACCGCGCACGCCCTGCGCATCGCCTGCTTCGGTCATGCCGGCGACGGCAACATCCACGTCAACATCATGGTGGATCCGAACGATGCGGCCGAAGTGGCGCGGGCGCACGAGGCCGAGCGGGAGCTGTTCGGCGGCGTGGTGGGGCTCGAGGGCTCCATCAGCGGCGAGCACGGTATCGGATTTGCGAAAGCTCCGTACCTGGGTGTGGAGTTGTCGCCGGAAACGATCGCGCTGATGCAGCGCGTGAAACAGGCTTTCGATCCGGATGGGATTCTGAACCCCGGAAAGATTTTTCCTCCCCATGCCTAAGACCATCGCCGTGATTGGCGCGTCCAACGATCGCAGCAAGTTCGGGAACAAGGCCGTGCGCGCGTACCTGAAACACGGCTACGCGGTGGTACCGATCAATCCCCATGAAACGGAAGTCGAAGGACTGAAGAGCTACAAGTCCGTGCTCGACGTGCCCGACCCGATCGATATGGCGACGATCTACGTGCCGCCGGCCGCCGCCGAGCGCGTGATCGAAGAGGTTGCCCGGAAGGGGATCACCGAGCTCTGGCTGAATCCCGGCGTGGACGACGACGCGATCATCGCCAAGGCGAAGGCGCTCAAGCTCCAGCCGACCGTGGCGTGCAGCATCGTCGGAATCGGGGAAAACCCACACCAGTTCTGAATTTGTTGACAGCTCGCCGGATCGTTTCCTATACTCGACGACGACTGATAGCCTCCGCACGGCGGGCTCGGGCTTCTTCCTCCCCGCTGCCGCGAACCATTCCAAGCCTCCTGTAGGACCCATGCCCAGCAATCAGAAGCGCCACGCGTCGGCGCGTCCGCCCAACGGACCCGCTGTCTCCGAGTCGGCCGCGCAGCCGGCACCCGCTCCGCAGACACCCGAAGCTCCCGAACCCGCGAGGCCGCGGCGCCCGGGTGACGGGCTCAACATCGGCGAGCTGAAGGACATGAGCATCCAGAAGCTCACCCAGGTCGCCAAGGACCTGAACGTCGTGGGCGCGACCGGCATGCGCAAGCAGGAGCTGATCTTCCAGATCCTGAAGGCGCAGACCGAGCAGAGCGGCTTCATCTTCTCGGAAGGGGTGCTCGAAGTCCTGCCGGACGGCTTCGGTTTCCTGCGGGCGCCTGATTACAACTACCGGCCCGGTCCCGACGACATCTATGTGTCGCCGTCGCAGATCCGCAAGTTCGACCTGCAGACCGGCGATACGGTGTCCGGGCAGATTCGGCCGCCGAAAGACGGCGAGCGCTACTTCGCCCTGATCAAGGTCGAAGCGGTCAACTTCGAGCCGCCCGAGCAGGCGCGCGACAAGCTGTTCTTCGAGAACCTCACGCCGCTCTATCCCGAAGAACGGCTCAAGCTCGAAACGTCGGCCGAGAATCTGTCGGCGCGCGTGCTGGATCTGATGGCGCCCATCGGCAAGGGGCAGCGCGGCCTGATCGTGGCGCCGCCCCGCACGGGCAAGACGATGCTGCTGCAGAGCATCGCGCAGTCGGTGGCCACCAACCATCCCGAGGTGTACCTCATCGTCCTGCTCATCGACGAGCGGCCCGAAGAAGTCACCGACATGCAGCGCTCGGTGAAGGGCGAGGTCGTGTCGTCGACGTTCGACGAGCCGGCACAACGCCACGTCCAGGTCGCCGAAATGGTGATCGAA
>JANWLS010000159.1 GCA_025450765.1 Vicinamibacterales bacterium
CGCGTCGAGGACGCGCTGCGCGAGATGACGCAGGGCCAGACGCAGACCGTCGAGGAGGTCGTCGGCCAGGGCGTCTTCGAGGAGGATTGCTCGGAGATGGTCCTGGTGAAGGACATCGAGTTCTACAGCCTCTGCGAGCACCACCTCCTCCCGTTCTTCGGGAAGTGCCACGTGGCCTACATCCCCAGCACGCGGGTGATCGGCCTGAGCAAGATTCCGCGGCTGGTCGATATCTTCAGCCGTCGGCTGCAGATTCAGGAGCGGCTGACGAGCCAGATCGCCGAGACGATCCAGGAGAAGATCCAGCCGCTCGGCGTCGCCGTCGTCATGGAGGCCACGCACCTCTGCATGGCGATGCGCGGTGTCGAAAAGCAGAACTCGTTCGCGGTGCCGAGCTCGATGCTCGGCGCCTTCCGTGAGCGATCGCGCACCCGACTCGAGTTCCTGGAGCTCATTCGCCGACGCGGCAGCGTGCCGAGCATGGTGGAGGCCGCCGGCAACGGCGACCACGAGTAACCCGTCCGGCGACGCCGACGCGTGGCTCCCGCCCTCATTTTCCTCCTCACCTACGTCGCGGTCGCCATCGGGCGGCTGCCGTGGCTGCGCATCGACCGCACCGGCGCCGCCGTCATCGGCGCCATCCTCATGGTGGTGGTGGGCGGCCTCAGCCTGCAGGCCGCCTATAACGCGGTCGATTATCGAACGCTGCTGCTGCTGTTCGGGATGATGGTGCTCGTGGCCGACCTGCAGCGCTCCGGCGTCTTCAACGCGCTGGCGCGGTGGACGGTCCGGCGGACCAGCCATCCCACCGTCCTAGTCGCCGCCATCGTCATTGCCTCCGGGATTCTCGCGGCATTCTTCGTCAACGACACCATCTGCCTGGTGTTCACGCCGGTGGTGCTCGAGCTCGCCGCCGCGCGCGGGCTCTCGCCGGTGCCCCTGCTCATCGCGCTCGCGACCGGTGCGAACATCGGAAGCGTCGCGACGATGACGGGCAATCCGCAGAACATGCTGATCGGGAGCGTGTCGCGCATCGGGTACGCGACCTTCCTCGCGCACCTGGGCCCAATCGCGGCCGTGGCGCTCGTCATCGACGTGCTGGTCATCTGTGCGGTGTTCCGGCGAGCGCTCGTCGCCGGCCGACCGGCCGACGGCGCGATCCCCGCGGGGGCGGTGGATGGCGGGATGGCGGCCAAGGCCCTGATCGTGACGGCGGGCGTGCTCGTCGGCTTCCTGGCCGGCTTCGAGCCCGCCCTGGTGGCGCTCGGTGGGGCGGCGGTGCTGCTCGTCTCGCGCCGGGTGGATCCGCAGGAGGTCTACCGGGAGATCGACTGGGGGCTGCTGATGCTCTTCATTGGCCTCTTTGTCGTGATCGGCGGGATCGAACGTATCGGCCTCGACCAGCGGTTGTTCGCCGGGCTGCAGCCGATCGGCATCGACACCGTCGCGGGCCTCAGCATCGCGGCGGCGCTGCTGTCGAACCTGGTGAGCAACGTGCCGGCCGTGATGCTCTTCACCCGCCTGGTTCCGGCGCTGCCAAACCCGCACACCGCCTGGCTGACGCTGGCGATGGCGAGCACGCTCGCCGGCAACCTCACCATCGTCGGATCGATCGCGAACCTGATCGTCGCCGAGGGCGCCGCCCGCCGCGGCGTTCATCTGACGTTCATGGACTACCTGCGCGCCGGCGTGCCGATCACCGTCGTGAGCATCACGATCGGCGTGTTGCTGCTCCAGTAGTTGCGCGCGCGTACGGTCCCCGGCGCGCCCGTGCGGTTGTCCTCTGGCGGAGACAACCTGATCGGCGCGGCCGCGCCTATGCGAAAAATGCCGTTGAAAAACGATCGCCCGTTGCGGCGGTCGCTGGCAGGCAATTTGCCCAATGCTGGGTGTCACGCCCGATCGGCATCGCCCGATCGGTGGAGGTCCAGGAGGTCGGTTATGCAGACGCGACGTTTTCTCGCGATTCCGGCTGCGGCGCTGCTGGTGCTTGCTCTCGGCGCGCCGGCGGCCTTGGCGCAGGACTCGCACGCGCGCTCTCGGAGCGATCGCGCGCCACAGAGCCAGAGCCGCGACCACGATAACAATCGGGCTCGCCAGGCGGAGCATCGCAGCAACGACGGCCGCGCGGACCGTTCGCCTCAGCGGGATGTCAATCGCGATCAGAATTGGAACGGCGATCGGGATTGGGACCGCAATCGGGTCATCATCCCCTGGACCGTCGTGCCACGCGCCGTGCCGCGGTACGACGTGCGGTCCAATGTGTGGGTGGCGCCAAGGCTCGCGCCGCGGGCGGTGATCATCACGCCACGGCCGTTCTACCGCTATCAGCCGCGCACCACGTTCAGCTTCGGGCTGTTCATCGGCACCAGGGCGCCATATCGCTGGGCGGCCGTGCCCCGCGTCTATGGCTACGCCGCGGTCCCGGGGGAGGCCTACGGCGCGGTCAGCCTCGACTTCGGGCCGGCGGATGCCGCGGTCTACGTGGATGGCGTGTATGTCGGCCGCGTCGACGAGTTCAGCGACGGCGTTCACGCGCTGGCCCTGGTGATCGGCCGGCACCGGATCGACCTTTCCGCGCCTGGCTACGAGCCGATGGCGTTCTACGTCGACGTGGCGCCGGGCGCGCTCATTCCCTACCAGGGCGGCTTGCAGCCGCTGGGCTACTGAGCTCGCGGCGGAACACGTGCCGGCCCCGCTCGGCGCCGGCACGTGATTCCGCCACCGCGATGAACGCCTGCGCCGCGTGCGACAGCGTGGCGCCCCGCCGATGGACGAGCCGGAGCTGGCGTTCGATCGCCAGCTCCGGCACAGGCACCCGCACCAGCTCCCCACGCGCCAGCTCCGATTCCACGCTGAGCGCCGGCAGCAGCGCCACCCCGTTTCCCATCGCCACGAACATCTTGATCGCCTCGATCGTCGGCAGCTGCACGGGCATCTGCAGCGTGACGCGCCGCCGGCGGAACGTCTCGAGCACCTTGCGCCGGTAGGGCGACTCGACGTGGTGCGCGATGAACGACTCGCGGGCGAGATCCGACAGGCGGACGCGCTTCCGGCGGGCGTGCGCGTGCGTAGGCGGGACGACCAGCGCCAGTTCGTCGCGATAGACGACGATCGACTGCAGCGCCGGATCGTCCGGGCGGTAGGTGATGACGCCGAGATCGGCGGCATAGTCGGACACCGCCGCGGGGATCCGGCTCGCGAGCGATCGCTGCACCGTGACGTGCACGTCCGGGTACCGCCGCCGGAATTCGTGGAGCACGGGGAGGAGATACGTACAGGTCAGCTCGTTGGCGGCGATCGTCAGCCGCCCGACCCTGAGCTGGCGCACGTCCTCGAGCGCGGTGCGCGCCTGGCGCTGCAGGTTCAGGATCCGTTCGGCGTGTGTCTGCAGCGCGCGGCCCGCGTCGGTCAGCACGCCGCGGCGGCTCGATCGATCGAAGAGCGGCTGTCCGATCTCCTGCTCCAGCCGCCGGATGATCTGGCTCACGGCCGGCTGCGTCCGGTAGAGAACCTTCGCGGCCGACGAGAAGCTCCCTTCGCGGATGACCGCCAGGAACGCTTCGAGCTCGAACGGGTTCACGCCTGGGCTCCTTTCCTGTTATATCAACGAGATTTATATATCACATAAACATTATTAACTTGTGTTATCTATTGCGTGCGGGCCACACTCGCGGGCGATGACCAAGACGAGGGTGACCGTCTTCGACACCACGCTGCGCGACGGCGAACAGGCGCCCGGCTTCTCGATGGACGCGGGCGAGAAGGTACGGCTGGCGCGTCAGCGCGATGCGCTCGGCGTCGACGGGAGCGAGGCCGGCTGTCCGATCGCGTCGGTGGGCGACGCCTCGGCCGTCCGGGACGTGGCCGCCGCCGTGCGGCGTCCGGTAATCGCCGCGCTGGCCCGCGCGCGGGCCGAGGACCTCCACTGCGCGTGGGACGCCTTGCGCGGAGCCGCGCGGCCGCGCCTGCACGTCTTCCTGGCGACTTCCGACATCCACCTGCAGCACAAGCTCCGCATGGACCGGCCGGCCTGCCTCGCGCTGGCGGTGGACTCGGTCGCGCTCGCCCGCACGCTCTGTGATGACGTGGAGTTTTCGGCCGAGGACGCGTCGCGCACGGATCCGGCCTTTCTCGAGGAGGTCGCCGAGGCGGCCGTGGAGGCCGGCGCCTCGACGGTGAACCTCCCCGATACGGTGGGCTACGCGACGCCCGACGAGATCCGCGCGATGGTACACGGCGTCAGGAAGCGCGTGGGCGCCGCCGCGGCGATTTCGACCCACTGCCACGACGACCTCGGGCTCGCCGTCGCCAACAGCCTCGCCGCCATCGACGCCGGGGCCGCGCAGGTCGAGTGCACGATCAACGGTATCGGCGAGCGCGCGGGGAATGCGGCGCTCGAGGAGATCGTGATGGCCCTGCGGGTCCGCGGCGATCATCTGTGCGCCGACACCGGCATCGATGCGCGCGGGCTCTACGCCGCGAGCCGCCTGTTGAGCGACATCGTGCGGATTGCCGTGCCGCCCAACAAGGCGATCGTCGGCGACAACGCCTTCGCGCACGAAGCCGGCGTCCACCAGGACGGGATGCTGAAGCACCGCGCGACCTACGAGATTCTCGACCCGGCGGCCGTGGGGGCGCCGGGATCACGGCTGGTGATCGGCAAGCATTCCGGTGTCCGCGGCATCGATGCGCGATGCCGCGCCCTCGGGTATCGCCTGCGGCCCGACGAGCTGCGAGGCGTCTACAGCCGCCTCATCGACCTGGCCGATCGCCTGAAGACGCTTGATGATGAACGGCTGGCGACCGTGATTGCGGACGTCTGCCAGCGGACGGAGGTGTCGTCGTGTTCTTGAAAGTCGCGGTGCTTCCGGGGGATGGGATCGGGCCGGAGGTGACGCGCCAGGCCGTGCGGATGTTGCGCGTCGCGGCCGAGGCCTCCGGCGTCGACGTGCGCCTGACGGAATGGCCGATCGGAGGAGCCGCGCTGGCGGCAGGGGAGCCGCCGCTTCCGGCGGCCACGCTCGAGGCGTGCCTGGCGAGCGATGCGGTGCTTCTGGGCGCGGTGGGCGATCCGCGATACGACGGCTGGGAGCCTCGGCAGCGTCCAGAGGCGGGGCTGCTGGCCTTGCGTCGCGCGCTCGGGGGATTCGCCAACCTGCGGCCCTGCGCCTGCGATGACGCGCTGGTTGGGTGTTCCGTACTGACGTCCGCACGCGCCCGCGGCGTGGACCTGTTGATTGTCCGCGAGCTGCTCGGCGGGCTGTACTACGGCGAGCCGAGAGGCGTCGACGCGGACGGCTCCGCCGCCATGAACACGATGCGTTACACGCGCGACGAGGTCGCGCGCGTGGCCCATCTGGCGTTTGCCGAAGCGCGGCAGCGGCGCCATCGCGTCACCTCGGTCGACAAGGCCAACGTCCTCGAAACCTCACGCCTCTGGAGGACCGTCGTCTCCGACGTCGGACGAGCGTATCCGGACGTGTCGCTCGACCACCAGTACGTCGACGCCTTCGCGATGCAGATGCTCCTGCGCCCGGGCGACCTCGACGTGGTCCTCACCGGGAACCTGTTCGGCGACATCCTGAGCGACGAAGCGGCGGCGATCGCCGGTTCGCTGGGGCTGCTGCCCTCGGCGAGCCTGGGCGGCCGCGTGGCGCTCTACGAGCCCGTGCACGGCTCGGCGCCGACGCTCGCGGGAACGGGCCGCGCCAATCCCATCGGCGCGATCGCCTGCGTGGCGCTGCTCCTCCGGCACACGGCGGGCCTGCCGGATGCGGCCGCGGCGGTCGAGCAGGCCGTCCATGCGGCGCTTGGGGCAGGGTGTCGCACGGCCGACCTCGTCTCGGGCTCCGAGGCCGCGATCGGTACCGTCCAGATGGCGGACGCCATCGAGGTGGCGCTGTCGGAGGCCCTCGATCACCGCCGTGCCTATCATGCCGTCTGAGGTTCGCATGCCCGCACACCCGGTGTTCGACGTTCCGCGAACGATGGTCGAGAAGATCTGGCAGCAGCACACCGTCTCGACGCTGCCGAGCGGTGAGACGCTGCTCTACATCGACCTGCACCTGATTCACGAAGTGACCTCGCCGCAGGCGTTCGAGGGGCTGCGCCTCGCCGGCCGTCGCGTGCGCCGCCCCGACCGGACGGTTGCGACGGTGGACCACAACGTCTCCACGACCGAGCGCGATCGGCCGATCGCCGATCCGCTGGCGCGCGCGCAGGTCGAGGCGCTCGGCGCGAATTGCGCGAAGCATGACATCCAGCTGTTCGACCTTCGCTCGCCCGATCAGGGCATCGTGCACGTGATTGGCCCAGAGCTCGGGCTCACGCGGCCCGGGATGACGATTGTCTGCGGCGACAGCCACACGACGACGCACGGCGCCTTCGGCGCGCTCGCCTTTGGCATCGGCACGAGCGAGGTGGAGCGCGTGCTGGCCACGCAGTGTCTCGTGCTGCGGAAGCCGCGCGTGCTCGCCATCAACCTGACCGGTTCGCCGGCGCCGGGTGTGTCGGCGAAAGATGTCGCGCTCGCGGTGGTCGCGCAGCTCGGAGCCGGCGGCGCGGCTGGCTGCGTCATCGAGTTCGGCGGCCCGACCGTCCGCCGCTTCACGATGGAAGAGCGGATGACGCTCTGCAACATGAGCATCGAAGCCGGCGCACGCGCGGGCCTCGTCGCACCCGATGAGGTCACGTTTCAATACCTGCGCGGTCGGCGGCACGCCCCCGAGCGGGCGCGTTGGGTGGCGGCGGTCGTGGAATGGTCGCGGCTCGCCAGCGATCCGGGCGCGGGCTACGACCGCATCGTCGAGATCGACGTCCGCACGCTCTCGCCCCAGGTCACCTGGGGGACGCGGCCCGACATGGTGGCACCCATCTCCGGCGCCATTCCGGACCCGCGGCTATTCGACGAGCCGGATGCCCGCGCGGCCGCCGAGCGGGCCCTCGAATACATGGGGCTCGAAGCGGGGCGCCCGATTGCCGACATTCCGGTGGACTGTGTCTTCATCGGATCGTGCACCAATGGTCGGCTCAGCGACCTGCGCGCGGCGGCGGCCGTGGCTCGCGGTCACAAGGTCGCGCGTGGGGTCCGCGCGTTGGTCGTGCCCGGTTCGACGCCGGTGAAGGCGGCGGCCGAAGCCGAAGGCCTCGATCGCATCTTTCGAGAGGCCGGCTTCGAGTGGCGCGACGCGGGTTGTTCGATGTGCCTCGCCATGAATGCCGATACGCTCGGCCCCGGCGAACGCTGCGCCTCGACCAGCAATCGCAACTTCGAGGGCCGACAGGGGCGGGGCGGCCGAACGCACCTCGTCAGCCCGGCCATGGCCGCGGCTGCCGCCATCCGCGGCCGGTTTGCGGATACCCGCGACTGGGATTTCCGCTGAAGGAGTACGCGTGGAGCCGTTTCATCGCCATCACGGCATCGTCGCGCCCCTCTGGCGCTCCAATATCGACACGGACCAGATCGTCCCCAAGCAGTTTCTGACCTCGACGACGCGCACGGGGTTCGGCCGCGCCCTGTTTCATGGATGGCGCACGCGGCCCGATGGGACGGCGGACGAGCAGTTCCCGCTGAACGAGGCACGGTACGCAGACGCGAGCATCCTCGTCGCCGGCCGGAACTTCGGCTGCGGATCGTCGCGCGAACATGCCGCGTGGGCGTTGATGGACGCTGGCTTCCGCGCGGTAATCGCGCCGTCGTTCGCCGACATCTTTCTCGGAAACGCCGTGAACAACGGGCTGGCGCCAGTCGTGCTGCCGGCCGATGTGGTCGCCGGGATCGTGCAGCGGGCCGACGCCACCCCGGGATACGGCCTCACGATCGATCTCGATGCCGTGCTCGTGACCGATGCGGCCGGCTTCGAGGCGCCGTTCGCGATCGACGCCGCCGCGCGTGATCGCCTGCTGCAGGGACTCGATCCGATCGCGGTGATCCTCCGCCATCGGGGCGCGATCGCGGCCTTCGAGCGCCGCCACGTCGACATCTCCTAGGCCACAGGCTGCATCACGCGAGCGCTCCCGTATACTAGACGCCATGCGACGGGTGCTCGTGTTGGCGATCGCCTTCCTGCTGGCCGGCCCAGCCGCCAGTCTCACGGCCACGGCTCAACGACGCCGGCCGGCGCGCCGCGCGCCGGCACCGAAGACCAAGACCGTCACGCCCAAGGTGACCTGTCCGTCGGAGCTGGGTGTCGGCGTCAAGACTGGCGAGCGTTTTTGTGACGTCACCACCAGCCGCGACCCTGCGACCGGCATCCTGGTGGAGATTCCCGCGCATCGCGGCGACGCGACGCTCACCTTCGATCTCCATACCCGCCAGATCTACTCCGAAGACCAGGTGAAGGCGCACACGGCCTACGCGCGCGACACCGCGACCGTCGTCGTGGTGACGATGGACGGGACGATCCTGGATCGCGGGATCGTGCGATCCGAGTTCCGGACCGGGGCGGACGTCGTCGATTGGATCGGCGGCGGTGCGGGCCCCGGTGGCGTGAAGGCCGTCGTCCCGACCGGGACCGAGCCGATCACCATCACCATCCCGGAGAAGGTCGATCAGGTGAGCATCGTGGGCGAGAAGCTCGAGGTGGTCCGCCTCGACGGCAGCTACACCTACACGGACATGGGCCGCCCGGTTGCGGCCATCAGCAACGTCAAGGTGGAGTACCGCCCGGCACCCGTCCGCAAGCGCCGGCCGCGCTGAGGCCCGACGCCCGAGGTCTGGGGCCCATGGCCTGAAGCCGCGTACATGAAAAGAGCCGGCCCCGTTACCAGGTCCGGCTCTTCGACCGTAGGGGCGGGCCTTTGTGCCCGCCCGAGATCACTAGTTCACCGTCTGGTCCTTGTCGCCCAGGCCGATGATCTGCATCGTCGGCGGCGGCGCTTCCTCCTTCAGCACGTGCTGGCGGTAGAGAGCCGCCATCTGCTGATGGTGCCGCTCCTCGGGCGTGAGCGCCGCTTTCTCCTTGCGCGCCTTCAGCTTCTCTTCGCGCGCGTTCTTGGCGACACCGAGATCGTCGAGGTCCGTCTGCGCGCCCTTGCGGACCGCTTCCTCGTTGAGCATCAGGTGATGTTCGCTGCTGCTGAGGGGCACCGACTTGCCGCCGGCGAAGATCTCGTGCCGGCCGTGCTCGTCGTACCACTTGGTGAGCGTCGCCGTCATGTGCATCTTCTCGATGATCTGCCGCCAGCCGATGCCGGTGTTGTAGGCGCAGAAGGAGATTTCGCCCTGCTGCGTCGCGTACGGGATGATGCACATCTCCGTGCGGCGGAAGTCGTAGTTGAACAGATCCTGGAACCACATGCCGGCGATGAACAGGAAGTTCCAGCGGTCCGCGCGCCGCTTCTGGATGTCGTTCATCGTCCGATCACCTTCGACCCGGCCGTACTTGCCCGACTGGGCCTTCTTGGTGGCGCCGAACGTCTTGTCGAACTTCTTCAGCAGGTCGGTGAGCTTGACATGCGTCGGCGCCTTGAACGGGTCGTAGTTCCGCATCACCGCCAGGGCCATCCCGGCGACGGAGAGGAATCGGCCGCGCGCCGCGTCGTTGACCTGCGCGATGTCCTTGGCCAGCTGCTCGGCATGGAGGAACGCGGTGACCGGGACCGCTTCCTTGGTTTCCTTGTCGATCATGACCGCCATGCCGACACCGCAGTTCGGATGGCACCCGCAGGTGAGCTGGCCCCACTGCTGGTCGGGCCCGTGCACCTGGTCTGCCCAGTCGGTGAAGGTGCCCATGAA
>JANWLS010000160.1 GCA_025450765.1 Vicinamibacterales bacterium
ATCAAGGAAAAGGTGCTCGCAGCGCGGCGCGTCGGCATCTCGCGCGTCATTCTGCCGAAGCAGAACGAGAAGAACATCAACGAGGACCTCACGCCCGAGCTCCGGCGCGACATCGCGGTGCATTACGTGACGCATGTCGACGAGGTCGTGCGGCTCGCGCTCCTGCCGCAGCCGTCGGCGCGATCGGTCGCGACCGCCGAGCTGCACGGCGAGCTGCACCACGCCTAATCGCGAAGGAGCGCCATTCCCGCGATCGTTTTCATATCGGGGATCTCGCCGCGCCGGATCATCGCGCGCACCTCGTCGAGCGCGAGCGTTTTCGGCTCGAGATCCTCGTCTTCATCCTGCACCGCGCTTCCTGGCGCCGCCGGCGTCAGGCCCGTGGCCCTGAAGAACGTCATCACCTCATCGCAGATGCCCGGCGACGGGTAGAACGTGCCGAGCCGCTCGACCTGATCGGGCAGGAGCCCCGTCTCCTCCGCGCACTCGCGCACGGCAGCCGCCTCCGGCGTCTCGCCCCCGTGCAGCGTCCCCGCGGGCAATTCCCAGATCCATCGATCGATCACGTACCGGTACTGCCGGACCAGGATGATGTGATCCGGATCCGGCATCGCCAGCATGACGACCGAGCCCGGATGGCGGACGGCTTCCATCGTGATCTCGCCCCCTTTCGGAAGGCGCACCCGGTCCTCGCTCACGCTGAACACGCGTCCTTTGTAGACGATCGGCATGGCTACACCCTCAGGTCCTCCGGTTCGATGTCCACGGGGCGCACGCCTTCGAGCACGGCTTCGAGATCGTCGGGCAGCGGCGCCGTGAACTCGAGACGGCGTTGATCGCGCGGGTGCACGAACGCCAGCCGTGCGGCATGCAGGAATGGACGGTCGAGCTTCGCGAGCGCGCGCAGGTCTCCGGCCAGCCGCCGGTGGACGCCGCCGTACAGCGGATCGCCGACGACCGGATGGCCGATCGCGCTGAGGTGAACCCGGATCTGGTGCGTGCGTCCCGAGTGGATCGCGACGCGCACGAGCGACAGCCCCTTGAAGCCGATCGCGCGCATGATCCGCGTGACCGCCGTCCGCGCCCGCCGCGCGCGCCCCTCGACCTCGCTCGGGCCGCCCTGGGCGGGTCGAGGAGGACGCGCCGACATCTTCTGCCGGTGCACCGGGTCGCGCCCAATCGGCAGATCGATCCGCCGTCCCGCCTGCACCATACCCCACACGAGCGCGATGTATTCCTTTTCGATTTCTCGATCCTGGAATTGCCGGGCGAGCTCCTCGTGTGCGGCATCGTTCTTGGCGACGATCATCAGGCCCGACGTGCCGCGATCGAGCCGATGGACGATGCCCGGCCGCCGTTCGCCGCCGATCCCGCTCAGGTCCCGCACGTGATAGAGCAGGGCGTTGACCAGCGTGCCGTCCGCGTGTCCGGGCGCGGGATGCACCACCAGCCCGGCCGGCTTGTTGACGACCAGCAGGTCCTCGTCTTCGTACAGGATGTCGAGCGGGATAGGCTCAGGCTTCGCGGCCGGTTCGACCGCCTCGGGGACGGAGACGGCGATCTCCTCCCCTGCGCGCACCGACTGGCTCGCGCGCACGGTCTTGCCGCCGAGCGTGACCTGGCCGTCTTTGATGAGCTGTTGGATGCGGGCGCGAGAAAGCCCGGGGATGGCGTCGGCCAGAAAGCGATCGAGCCGCAGCCCTTCGTGTTCAGGGCCGGCCGTGATGTTCACAGCACGTCCGATGCATGTGAGGTCGTGCGCAGCATGTCCAGGATGAGGACCGCGACGCCGATCGTAATCGCCGAGTCCGCCAGGTTGAACGCCCAGAAGTGATAGACGCCCCAGTAGGCATCGATGAAATCGACGACCGAGCCGTGCAGGATGCGATCGAGCAGGGTGCCGGCGGCGCCGCCGAGCACCAGCGCCAGCCCGACACGTGCGGCGCGCTGCTGCGGGGCCAGCCCGGCGGCGTAGAAGGCCACCGCGACGAGGGCCACCGTGGCGACGATCGCGATGAGCGTGGCCTTGAACGGGAAGTCCACCGAGTTGAGGATCCCGAACGCCGCGCCGCTGTTGCGCACGTGGGTGAAGTTGAGCACGCCGGGGATGACGACCACGCTGCTGTAGATTGGAATCGTCGACCGGACGATCGCCTTCGTGATCTGATCGGCCAGGACGACCAGCACGGCGACGAGGATTTCGAGACGTCGTCCGGCGACGCGTGATGCGGTCACGGTTTGACGGCCTCGGCGAGCGCCTCTTCGCAGCGCTCGCACAGGCCCTCTGATCCCGGAGCCTGGGAGACACGCGGCACGTAACGCCAGCACCGCTCGCACTTCACGCCGCCGGCGCGCTCGATCGCGATGGGCACCGCGTCGGGAGCGCCAGCCGAGCCACCCCGCGTCAGCTCGACCTCCGAGACGATGAAGAGCATCGGGAGCGACGGCAAAACGGCGGCGAGCTGGTCATAATTCTGCCCGGAGGCCGAGAGGACCACCCTGGCCTGGAGCGAGCTGCCGATCTGCTTGCTCTTGCGCAGCGGCTCGATTTCTGCGAGCACGCGCTCCCGCAGCGCCAGCAGACCGGTCCACCGCTCGACGAGCGCCGGATCCGCGACCTTCTGCAGCTCGGCCTCGGTCGGGAAGACGGCGATGTGCACCGACTCCTCGCGCCTGCCGGGTAGATGGTGCCAGAGCTCATCGGCCGTCGTCGTCAGGATCGGGGCGAGGAGCCGTGCCAGGCCGTCGGCCATGAGATACATGGCCGTCTGCGCCGAGCGCCGCTCGCGTGAGCGGGCGCCGAACGTGTACAGCCGATCCTTGGAGACGTCGACATAGAACGCGCTCAGGTCGACGGTCGCAAAGCCGTTGAGGGCCTGAAACACCGTCGGGTACTGGTACTCGTCGTAGGCGTGTCTCACACGCTCGGCGAGCTCCGCGTAGCGGGCCAGGATGTACCGGTCCACGTCGTCCATGTGCACCGGATCCACGCGGTCGGTCGCCGGATCGAAGTCGTACAGATTCGCGGCCAGAATCCGCAGCGTGTTCCGCAGCTTGCGATAGGCCTCGGTCGCACGCGCCAGGATCTCGCGGCTGATGCGGATCTCCTGCGAGTAGTCGCTCATCGACACCCACAGGCGCAGCACGTCGGCGCCGCTCTCCTTGATGACGTCCTGCGGTTCGATCGAGTTGCCGAGCGACTTCGACATCTTGCGGCCGTCGTCGGCGACGATGAAGCCGTGCGTGAGGACCTGGCGGAAGGGCGGCCGGCCGCGCGTGCCGAGCGCGACGAGTAGCGAGCTGTGGAACCAGCCGCGGTGCTGATCGCTGCCTTCGAGATACATTTCCGCGGGCCACGTCAGCTCCGGCCGGACGGGCAGCACCGCCTCGTGGCTCGAGCCGGAATCGAACCAGACGTCGAGGATGTCGCGCTCGCGCTCGAAGGCGCTGCCGCCGCAGGAGGGGCAGCGGAAGCCGGCCGGCACGAATTCCTCGATCGGCCGTTCGTACCAGGCATCCGCGCCGTACTCGTCGAAGACCGACGCGGCCTGCTCGACGAGCGCCGGCGTGAGAATCGCCTCGCCGCACGCCGTGCAGTCGAGCGCGGGAATCGGCACGCCCCACGCCCGCTGGCGCGAGATGCACCAGTCCGGCCGATTGGCGAGCATGTTGTAGATCCGATCGTGCCCCCACGAGGGGACCCACCGCACCTGCTGATCGACGGCGTGCAGCGCGGCTTGACGAAGCGTCCGCGGTTCCGTGTCGGGCCGCTTCGCGAGCGGCGCGTCCATCCGGATGAACCACTGCGACGTCGCCAGGAAAATCACCGGGTTGTGGCAGCGCCAGCAGTGCGGATACTGGTGCGCGAACGGTTCGCGATGCCACAGTCGTCCGCGCTCGGCGAGCGCCTCTTCCACCCTGGGATTGGCGTCGAACACCCGCATCCCGCCGACGATCTCCACCGTGTCGAGGAAGTGTCCGCTCGAGCCGATCGGCGCATAGACGTCCAGGCCATAGCGGATGCCGGTCTGGAAATCGTCCGCCCCGTGGCCCGGCGCCGTGTGCACGGCCCCCGTTCCCGCGTCGAGCGTGACGTAGTCGGCGAGCACGCCGAGCGACGTCCGCGCGTAGAGCGGATGCTGGAACCGGATGCCTTCGAACACCTCGCCCTTCGCGCGTGCGACCGGATGGCCGAACGTGCGGCCGCCGGCCTGGGCGACCGCCGGTGCGAGCGCCTCGGCCACGATCATCGCGCGGCCGTCGACCTCGTACGCGGCGTAGTCGAACTCCGGATGAAACGCGATCGCCAGGTTCGAGGGAATGGTCCACGGCGTCGTCGTCCAGATCAGCACCGAGACGCGGCGGCCGGCCAGCGCGGGCAGCCGCGTGGCGAGCTCGTCGGCGGATTCCTGTGCCAGCGGAAACTCGACGTAGATCGACGGCGACGTGTGGTCTTCGTATTCGACTTCGGCTTCGGCGAGCGCGGTGCGGCAGTGGATGCACCAGTGCACCGGTTTCTTGCCCTTGTAGACGAGCCCCTGATCGACGAACTTCCCCAGCGCGCGGGCAATGGCCGCCTGGTACCGGAAGTTCATCGTCAGGTACGGATGTTCCCAGTCGCCGAAGACACCGAGCCGCTGAAATTCCTTCGTCATCACGCCGATGAATCGCTCGGCGTACGCCCGGCAGGCGCGCCGGAAATCGGCGACGCTCATCTCGCGCTTGCGCGGGCCGAGCTCGCGATCGACCTGCAGCTCGATTGGCAGCCCGTGGCAGTCATAGCCGGGGACGTACGGCGAATCGAAGCCGGCCATCGCGTGGGACTTGACGACGAGATCCTTGAGGATCTTGTTGAGCGCCGTGCCGATGTGGATCTTGCCGTTCGCGTACGGCGGCCCGTCGTGCAGCACCCACTTGGGCGCGCCCGCGCGCGCGGCCTGGATCTGTCCGTAGAGGTCCATCGCCTGCCACCGATCGAGCCACACCGGCTCGGCCGTTTGCAGGTTGGCTTTCATCGGAAAATCGGTTCGCGGCAGGTTGACGGTGTCTTTCCACTCAGGCACGGAATTATTGTAGTGCCCAGCCCCAAGCGCGGCCAAACCGGCCTGTATAATCCGTGTATGCGCGTGTCCCGACTCGACAACGGCCTCCGCGTGATCGTGCAGGAAGTGCACACCGCGCCGCTGGCCTCCGTGTGGTGCTGGTACGGCGTCGGCTCGAAGAACGAGACGCCGGGGATCACGGGGGTCTCGCACTGGGTCGAGCACATGAACTTCCGGGGCACCCGCAACATCCCGCGCGACCAGGTGAAGGGGATCATCGAGCAGTTTGGCGGGAGCTGGAACGGGTACACCTGGATCGACGAGACCACCTACCTCGAGACGGCCACGCGCGACGCGCTCGATCGCATGCTGTTCATCGAGGCGGAGCGGATGGGGAACTGCCTCTACGACCCGGAGGACTGCGAGGCGGAGCGGACGATCATCATCTCCGAGCTGCAGGGCGGCGAGAACGACCCCGATCAGCTGCTCGATCAGGAGCTCACGTCAACGGCGTTCAAGGCGCATCCGTATCGCCACCCGACGATCGGGTGGCTCGCCGATCTGCAGGCCATGAGCCGCGACGACCTGTACGGCCACTACCGTCGCTATTACGTCCCGGGCAATGCGACCCTGGTTGTGGTCGGCGACGTCGAGACCGACGATGCGCTGCGGCGCGTCGAAGCGGCGTTCGGCCGGATTCCTGCGGTGGACCCGCCGCGGCGGCCGGCGCTCAGCGAGCCGGAGCAGGGCGGGGAGCGCCGTGTGGTACTGCGGCGCGAGGGGACGACCGCCTACTTCAAGGCCGGGTATCATGCGCCGGGCGTGAGTGATCCCGATTTCTTTCCGGTGCTCGTCCTCGATGCCGTGCTGACCGGCGCCAAGGGCCTGAATCTCTGGTCGAGCTTCCGGACGCCGCCGCCGCAACGGCGCGCGCGGTTGTACCGCGCGCTTGTCGAGCGCGGCCTGGTGTCCATGGTGAACGGCGCGCTGCTCCCGACCGAGCAGCCATTCCTGTACGTGATCTCCGCCACCGTGAGCGCTGGGGCGTCGCTCGCGGATGTCGAAGCGGCCACGCTGGCCGAACTCGACCGGGTGCGGCGCGAGGGGATCACGCCCGACGAGCTGCTGCTCGCGCAGAAGCAACTGCGGGCTCGCCTGGTGTTCGAGAACGACAGCGTCACGAACATCGCGCATCAGTTGGGCTACTTCGCGACGATCGCCTCCGTGGACCTGTATCAGGGGCTTGCGTCCCGAGTCGCGGCCGTCACGCTCGACCAGGTGGCCGCCGCCGCGACGCGCTACCTGGCCACCGCCAACCAGACGATCGGCTGGTTCGAACCGGAGCTCCATGGCTGACATGAAGCGGCCGGCGCACCCGGCTCCCGAAGCGACCGCTCCCGTCGGCGCCGCCGGATCCGTCAGGCCCGCCGGCCTCCAACCCTCGCGCACCGTGCTCGACAACGGCCTGGCCATCCTCGTCAAGGAAGCCCGGACGATGCCGGCGGTGACCATCAACCTGGCCGTGCGCGCCGGCTCCGCGTGCGACCCGGCGGACAGCGTTGGCCTGGCGTACTTCGTCTCGAAGACGATCGACCGCGGCACCGAGCGTCGGTCCGTCGACGAGCTCGCCGAGGAGCTCGACGGGCGCGGCGTGTCGTTGTCCGTCAACGTCACGCGCCATCTGCTCACCATCTCCTGCACGTGTCTGGTCGACGACTTCGAAGCCGTGCTCGGCCTCGTCGGCGAGATTGCCATGGCCCCCAGTTTCCCGCCATCCGAGGTCGAGACGCGGCGCGGCGAAATGGTGACCGCCATCCGGCAGGACCAGGACAACCCGGGCGTCGTCGCGGTCGAGCAACTGATGGCGACGCTGTATCCGAATGGGCACCCGTACGGGCGGCCGGCCAAGGGGACGGTGGAAGGTGTCGGACAGCTGACGCGTGGCGACCTCGCCCGCTTTCACGCGCGCTGGTGCGCGCCTGGGAATGCCGTGCTGGTCGCGGTCGGCGACGTCGAGGCGGCCAGGATGACCGATGCCGCGAGCCGCGTGTTCGCCGGCTGGCGCGGCGCCGCCGATCCGGCGCCCATGGTCGCCGAGCCTGCGCCGCTCACGCGGCGCACGCGCCGTGTCCGTCCGATGATGAACAAGGCGCAGGCCGACATCGCCTACGGCTTCACGACGATTGCGCGCAGGGATCCGGCGTACGACGCGTACTGGCTGATGAACAACATCCTCGGGCAGTACGCCATGGGCGGCCGCCTCGGCGAGAGCATTCGCGAGCGCCAGGGGATGGCCTACTACGTCTTCTCCTCGTTCGACGCGAATGTCGTGGCTGGTCCGCTGTTCGTGCGCGCCGGCGTGAACCCGGCCAACGTGGATCGCGCCATCGAATCGATCGACCGCGAGATGACGGCGATGGCTGGCAAGGGCGTGACGGACCGGGAGCTGGCCGAGTCGAAGCAGTTCCTGATCGGCTCGATGCCGCGCCAGCTCGAGACGAACACCGGCATCGCGTCGTTTCTCCAGATGGTCGAATACTTCGGCCTCGGTCTCGATTACGACGTGCGGCTCCCCGAGCTGCTGCGCGCCGTCACGCGAGACGAGGTGGACGCCGCCGCCCGGCGGACGCTCGACGCGGACCGCGCGGCCGTGGTGATCGCGGGTCCGTATCAGGACGATGGCAAGCCGTAGCGCGGAGGCCATCCTGTTCGATGTCGACTTCACGCTGATCGAGCCTGGTCCCGCGTTTCGGGCGGAGGGCTACGGCGCCTTCTGCGCGCGGTATGCCATCGACGTCGACATGGCCCGGTTCGACGAGGCCGTGCGCGCCGCGGCGTCGCTGCTCGAGTGCCCGGGGCACGCCTACGACCCGGAGATGTTCGTCCGTTACACCCGCGCGATCATCGAGGGGATGGGCGGCACCGGCGAGCGCGTCTCCGCCTGCGCGCGGGAGGTGTACGAGGCGTGGGCCTCGTTTGCGCACTTCTCGCTCTACCCGGACGTGGAGCCGTCGTTACGCGCCCTTGCGGCCGACGGAATCCGGATTGGGCTGGTGTCGAACGCACAGCGGCCGCTCACCGGCTTTGCGAGCCACTTCGCCCTCGACGGGCTCATCGACGCGTGCGTGACCTCCGCCGAGCACGGCTACCTGAAGCCACACCCGAGCATCTTCGCGGCCGTGCTGCGCCAGATGGACGTGGATCCGGCCTGCGCGGTGATGGTCGGCGATAGCTTCCGGGATGATGTGCAGGGGGCTCGCGAAGCCGGCCTGCGTGGTGTCCTGGTGCGGCGAGCCGGCCGCGGCGCGCCGCTGCCGGGCGAATCGGACGAAGAGCTCCGCGAGCTCGGAATCCCGGTGATCGCGTCGCTCGCCGAGCTCCGGCCGCTGCTGTAGCCCCATGGAAGTACGCGACCTCACAACCATCGACGATTTCCGCGTCGTCGTGGCGATGGAACGGGAAGTCTGGGGATTCGAGCCCGGTGAAGATGCCGTGCCGGTGGCGCTGCTGGCGGTGACGGTGAAGCGTGGCGGGATCCTGATCGGCGCCTTTGACGGCGACCGGATGGTCGGCTTCGTGTACTCGCTTGCCGCCATGCGCGAGGCCGCGCCGACCCAGTGGTCTCACATGCTCGCCGTCGTCGAGAGCCATCGCGGCGGTGGGACGGGTCGTCTTCTCAAGCTGGAGCAGCGGCAGCGTGCGCTCGACCGGGGCCTCGACCTGATCGAGTGGACGTTCGATCCGCTCCAGGCGGTCAACGCGCACCTGAATTTCCGCAAGCTCGGGATCGTCGTCGAGGAGTACGAAGAGAATATCTACGGCGAGACCAGCAGCCGCCTGCACGGTCGCATGCCGACCGACCGCATGGTGGCGCAATGGTGGATCCGGCGTCCGCACGTGGAGCGGCGGATCGGCACGACGGGACCGCTCGTCCGCACCTCGGAAATCGCCGAGGCACCGGTGGTGAACCCGACGCGTGAGCTCGGACGCTGGCGCGTCTGCGACCACTTCGATCTCTCGCACACCGAGCGGCGGCTGTTCGTCGAGGTGCCGCTCGGCTTCACCGAGATGATCGCCGACGATGCCGCGCGCGCCGGCGCGTGGCGCCTGGCCACGCGCGAAATCTTCCAGCACTACTTCAACCGCGGGTACCGCGCGGTGGACTTCTTCCTGAACGCGCCAGCCGGGCGCGGTGCATACCTGCTCGCCCTCAAGGATTAGCGGCCTCCGCTTTCGCGTGCGTGCTCGCCCGTAGCGGCTCTCCCGCAGGCGTGCCGGTACGAATCCTGAATCGTTCACGGTGGGATCTTCGAGCCCGGCGGTCTTCAGGAGGATGAGCGATGAGGAAACTGCTTCCAGCTCTGTGCGTCGCCGCGGCGCTCGGGTTCGGCTGTTCGGCGACGACCTACCGACGTGACGCCCGGTACCGGGAAAACCGCCCCGTGGCGGTGACGGGATGTCTGCTGAAGGCTCACAGCGGCGGATACATTCTGGCCAACGCGAGCGTCCAGAACGGTTTTCGCCAGGACGAGCGGGGCCCAGCCGTTCGGCGTGACGAAAATCGGTGGACGGACCGGATGTGGAAGCTCGAACACGGCCAGGACCTCGACCAGCACGTGAATCAGCTCGTGCAGGTGATCGGCATGCCCGAGGACGATACGAGCGACGTGCGCCCGACCCGCGAGTCGGACAAGGTCCGCGTGCGCGACTTCAACGTCCAGGGGATGCGATTGCTCGGGCCGTGCCGGTGACGTTCTACCCCGGCGGCCAGTGCATCGGCCGGCCGCCGAGCAGGTGCAGATGGATGTGGAACACCGTCTGGCCCGCGTCGGCGTTGCAGTTGAGCACCATGCGATAGCCGCCGGCGCTGATGCCGCGCTCCGCGGCGATCGCGGCAGCCTGGCGGATCAGCCGGCCCACGAGGTGATCCTCGGCGGGGGTGAGATCGTTCAGCGTCGCCATATGGCGCTTGGGAACGACGAGCACGTGCACGGGCGCCTGCGGGCTGATGTCGTTGAACGCCAGCACCTCCTCGTCCTCGTACACGAGGGAGGCGGGGACCTCCCGCTTCACGATCCGGCAGAACAAGCAATTGACGCTCATGAGTGGCCTTCGGCGACCTGGACGAGGACCGCGCGCGGGATGCCCTGCAGGTCGGGTCGAATGTCGATGATTGTGCAGGCGGGCTCCCGCGAAATCAACTCCTCGATGGCGGACGCCTGGCCCTCGCCGCACTCGAACAGCAGATAACCGCCGGGCCGGATCCGATCGAGCGCCTGCGGCAACAGCCGTTCGATGATGGCCAGCCCGTCCGTGCCACCGAAGAGCGCCGTGTGGGGTTCAAAGTCCCGCACCTCGGGCGCCAGGCTCGCCGCATCCTCGTCTGGCACGTAGGGCGGATTCGAGACCACGAGATCCACCTGCCCTTGAACCCCGGCCAGAAGATCCGTCTCCAGGAATCGAATCCGATCGGCGACGCCAAGCTGCACCGCATTGCGCTGCGCGACCCCGAGTGCCGCCGCCGAACAATCGGTGGCGATGACGTGAACCTCCGGACAACTGTGCGCCACGGCAATCGCGATGCACCCGGAGCCGGTGGCAACATCGATGACCAACGGGCTCCAGGCTACTGGCTTCGGGCTTCGGGCCAGGATCTCGACGGCCATCTCGACGAGGAGCTCGGTTTCAGGGCGTGGGACGAGCACGTCAGGCGTGACGTCGAACGGAAGTCCCCAGAACTCGCGCGTCCCGGTGATGTAGGCCACCGGCTCGCGCCACTCGCGACGTGCGATCACGTCCTCGTAGGCGGCGGGGAACAGGGCGGGTGGGGGCTCACGCAAGGCCACGAGCAGGCGTGCGGCGTCCCAGCCGAGCACGTGCCGGGCGAGCAGGCGTGCGTCCAGGTCGGCGTCCCGCTCCGTGATCCCGGCCCGCACGAGCCGCTCGCGCGCGCGGACGATCGCCTGCTGGAGCGTGTTATCCAACCGCGGTCGCGTCTTTCAGCTTCTCTGATTGATCGCGCGTGATGAGCTCGTCGACCATCTCGGAGAGATCGCCGTTCAGCACCTCGACGAGCCGGTGCGTCGTGAAGTTGATCCGGTGGTCGGTGATGCGGCTCTGCGGGAAGTTGTAGGTCCGAATCTTCTCCGAACGCTCGCCGGTGCCGACCTGGCTGCGGCGGTCCTTCGCGATGGCTTCCTGCTGCCGCCGCAGTTCCATCTCATAGAGGCGGGAGCGGAGCACCTTCATCGCCTTCGCGCGGTTCTTGATCTGCGATTTTTCATCCTGCTGCGACACCACGAGCCCGGTCGGCAGGTGGGTGATGCGCACGGCCGAATATGTCGTGTTCACGCTCTGGCCGCCCGGGCCGCTCGAGCAGAAGGTGTCGACGCGCAGATCCTTTTCGTTGATCTGGATGTCCACTTCTTCGGCTTCGGGCAGCACCGCGACCGTCGCGGTGGACGTGTGAATCCGGCCGCTCGCTTCCGTCGCCGGCACGCGCTGCACGCGATGGACGCCGCTCTCGTATTTCAGGCGGCTGTACACCCGTTCGCCCTCGATGGTGGCGATGATTTCCTTGAGGCCGCCGACGCCGGTGTCGCTGGACGACAGGACCTCCAGGCGCCAGCCCTGGCGCTCGGCGAACTTGCTGTACATGCGGAAGAGCTCGGCGGCGAAGAGGGCGGCCTCGTCGCCGCCGGTGCCGGCGCGGATTTCGAGGACGATGTTCTTCTCGTCGTTCGGATCCCTGGGCAGCAGCAGGATCTTGATCGACCCGAGCAGGGTGTCACGCCGCGCCTGCAGCGCCGGGACTTCCTCCTGGGCCAGCTCGCGGATGTCGGGCTCGGTCGCCTGCAGGACCAGTTCCTCGGCCTGCGCCAGCTCGCGAGCGACGGTCTTGTATTCGCGGAACGTCTCGACGAGCGGCTCGATCTCGCTGAGCGCCTTCGCCTGCTTGCGGTACTCGGCCTGGTCCGCCTGGATCTCGGGACTGGCGAGCAGGGTCAGCAGCTCGTCGTAGCGCGCCTCGACGGAGTGGAGTTTATCTAGCATTTATCAAGCTTGCGGCGGGGCCCCACCCCCGCCGTCTGTACCTCGCGCACAAGGCGCGCTCGGCATTATCGCCACATGCGGGCTACGTTCAGCACGCGCCGGGACCCGAGACTATCCCCCGGATACGGGCGGGAGGAAAGCCACCTCGTCGCCGTCCTGGATAGCCGCATTCATGCGGGCGTAGTCGGCGTTCACGGCGGCGGAGATGGATCCGCCGTACGGCGCGATGGCCGGAAACTCCTGCACGAGATCGTCCCAGAGCCGGCGCACGGTCGCGCCCGGCGGCAGCTCGCGCACCAGCTCGGCGAAGCCGGTGAGATCACGGAGCCGTGCGAAGAGCCGGACGGTCACGCGCATGCGCGCCGGAGCGCCTCCTGCCTCGCCGCGGCGTCCTGCGGATCGGCCACGGCGCCCTCGATCCAGACGTCGCCCGTGTCGAAGTACTCCTTCTTCCAGATCGGCGCGATCTGTTTCACGCGCTCAATCGCGTAGCGGCAGGCGGCAAACGCCTCGCCGCGATGCGGCGAGGCGGACGCGATCGCGATGCTCGCCTCGCCGATCTCGATCCGTCCGATGCGGTGATGAATCCCGAGGCGCGCCGAGGCCCAGCGCTCGGCCGCTTCGGCCGCGATCCGTTCGAAGCTCCTGATCGCCAGCGGCTCGTAGGCCTCGTACACCAGGTACTGCACGGTGCGCCCGAGGTTCCGGTCGCGCACCAGGCCGACGAACGTGGCCACCGCGCCGTCGGAGGCGTCGGCCGTGCGTGCCGCGGCCTGCACCGCAGCCGCCAGCATGCCCGCATCGAGGGGAATCGCGCCGATGGCCAGGAGCGGACAGGGCATCACTTCAGTATAACGCCCAGAAATGATTCAGCAGCGCGGCGCCTTGGCCGAGCGTGAGCCGATGCTCGAGCGCCCCCGTCACGTACTGCTTCGCGCGGTCGACGGAGTCGACGAGGGAATGGCCGAGGGCGAGCGAAGCTGCCAGGGCGGCCGAGAAGGCGCACCCGGTCCCGTGGGCTGCCGCGCCCGCGATGCGAGGCGCCCGGAACTCGCGCATCTCGTCGCCATCGAAGAGCACATCGATGGCTTCGTTCCCCTCCAGGTGACCACCCTTGATCAGCACCGCGTGCGGCCGCAGTCGATGGATAGCCTCCGCCGCGCGCTTCACATCGCTGAGCGACCTGATGGTTGACCGCGCGAGCCGCTCGGCCTCCGGGACGTTCGGCGTGACGACAAAGGCGTGCGGCAGCAATTCGCGCTCGAGGGTGGACACGCCATCGGCATCGAGCAGGCGCGCGCCGCTGCTCGAGAGCATGACGGGGTCGACGATCACCTTCGGCAGATCGAGGCTGACGATGGCGGCGGCCACCGCTTCGACGATGGCGTCGTTGGCGAGCATGCCGAGCTTCACCGCATCGATGGCGAAGTCGCCCGCCAGCGTCTCCAGCTGGGCCGATACCAGGTCGGCCGCCAGGGGGTGGACATGGCCCACACCGACGGTGGATTGCACGGTGACGGCCGTCGTGACGCTCAGGCCGTACACACCGTGCGCGGCGAACGTCTTGAGGTCCGCCTGCAGCCCGGCGCCACCGCTCGGGTCGCTCCCCGCAATTGTGATCGCAACAGCCATACGCTAGAATTTGACCCGTGACGACACGACTGCTTCCAGCCAATCCGCCGTCCGCGTTCGTGGCGGCCATTGCCAGTGGCACCGACAACGGCCGCGCGATCCGCGTCGCGGCGGTCCTGCTGGTCACCGCCCTGACGGCGGCGGCCGCCCAGATCAGTGTGCCCTTGCCGTTCACGCCGGTGCCGCTCACGCTGCAGCCGATGATCGTGCTGCTCGGCGGTGTCGCCCTCGGCAGCAGCCTCGGGATGTCGAGCCAGATCCTCTACCTGGCGCTTGGCGTGATCGGCCTTCCCGTGTTTGCCGCCTCGCCGCTGCTGCCGCAGGGTCTGTTGCGGCTGTTCGGACCGACGGGCGGATACCTCCTCAGCTATCCGGTCGCGGCGTTCCTCGCCGGCTGGCTCGCCGAGCGCGGCCTCGATCGCCGCTACCTCGGCAGCGTCGTCGCGATGGCGGCCGGGCTGGCCGTGATTTACCTGGGCGGCATCGCCGGCCTGCTGGTCTTCGCGCCGGGCGTGCACGCCGCCGGGTTCGCCGCGATCCTGGCTGCGGCGGTGTATCCGTTCCTCGCCCTCGACATCGTGAAGCTGTTCGTGGCGGCCGGCGTGATGCCGGGCCTCTGGAAGCTCACGGGTTTGCGCCGTTAGGACGCATTCCGCTCGAACACCAGCAGAAATTCGAACGGCGGCACGTCCTCCTGCTTCATCAGGTGCAGGCCGGCCGCGGCAGCCGTTCGGATCACCGTCGCCGGATCGACGCGTTCGTCGGGTGCCGGCCCGGGCCCTCCCCCGCCAGGTTTGAAATCCACCAGGCCGAAGCGTCCGTTCGGCTGCAGGGCACGCGCCACGTGTCGCAGCAGGACTTCGGGATTGTCGACCTCGCGGTAGACATCGACGAGCAGCACCGCATCGAGCTTGCCGGCCGGCAGCCGCGGGTCGTCGGGCGTGCCGAGGATCGTCCGGACGTTGTGCAGCCCCTCCTGGTCGATCCGGCGGTCGATCACTTCGATCATCTGCCGCTGAATATCCTCGCTGTAGACGATCCCGTTCGGTCCGACGCGCCGCGCCAGGCGCATCGTGAACCAGCCGCTGCCGGCTCCGACTTCGGCGACCACCGATCCATCGGCGATGCCGAGCTCGTCCATGATGAAGTCCGGTTTCTGCCAGAGGTCGCGATCGGGCGCTTCGAGCAGCCCGAGGTCGAGCGGCTGAAACAGGCGGGCGGGCGCCTGCGGCGTCCGCTGACGCTGCGCGGAGAGCCACGCCGGCATCAGGCCGCACGCCAGCGCCGCGAGCGCGACGAGCCGCAGCGCGCGCGTGCTCATGGCTTGTCCGTCTTTTCGCCGCCGCCCGCGATGCCGGGGCGCGTCATCGCCTCCGCCGAGAGGATCCGATCGAGCGCGGCGTCGTCCAGCAGCCCGCGCGCGAGCACGAGCTCGCGAATGGAGCGGCCGGTGCGGACGGATTCCTTGGCGATGTCCGCCGTCGCCGCGTAGCCGATGTACGGGCTGAGGGCGGTGGCGGTGGCCGTGCTCCGGTCGAGCAGCTCGTGCGCGCGAGTCGCATTGACCGTGAGCCCGCGCACGCTGCGTTCGGTGAACGCCCGCATCGCTTCGCGGAGGATCGTCATCGCATGCATCGCGTTCCAGGCGATGACCGGCATCATCACGTTCAGTTCGAGCTGGCCCGCTTCGCTCGCCATCATGATCGTCGTGTCGCAGCCGATCGCCTGGAAGCAGACCTGGTTCACCATCTCCGCCATCGACGGGTTCACCTTGCCTGGCATGATCGACGACCCGGGCTGCACGCCCGGCAGCGTGATCTCCGACAGGCCGGCGCGCGGGCCCATGCTGAGCAGCCGCAGGTCGCTCGCGATCTTCGACAGCTCCACGGCCAGGCGACGCACGGCACCCGACCAGGCGAGCACGTCGCCCATGCTCTGCGTCACGCGGAACAGGTTGCGCGCGGGGCGGAGCTCGAGCGTCATGGCGCGGGCGAGGTTGGCGATCGCGCGGGTCTGAAACGGCTCCCCGGCATTGAGGCCGGTGCCAACCGCCGTGGCGCCGAGGTTCAACTCCAGCAGGGCCTCCGAGGCTTCGGCGACCCGCGTCGCGGCGGTCTCGAGGTTCGCAGCGTAGCCGCCCAGCTCCTGCCCGAACGTCATCGGGACGGCATCCTGCAGATGGGTCCGTCCCGTCTTCACCACGTCGGCGGATGCCGCGGCCTTCTCGGCGAAGGCGCCGGCGAGCTCGCGGGCCGCCTCGACGAGACCCGGCGTTCCCATCAGGATGGCCAGCCGCGTCGCCGTCGGAAAGACGTCGTTGGTCGACTGGCCCATGTTCACGTGGTCGTTCGGATGGACCTTCGTGTACTCGCCGCGGCGGCCGCCGAGCAGCTCGGACGCGCGGTTCGCCAGCACCTCGTTCACGTTCAGGTTGTGCGAGGTGCCGGCACCGGCCTGATACACGTCGACGACGAACTGGTCGCGCAGCGCGCCGCCGAGCACCTCGTCGGCGGCCCGCACGATCGCCTGCGCCACGTCGGGCGACAACCGCTCGAGCGACGCGTTCGCCTGGGCCGCGGCTTTCTTGATGAGGCCGGTGGCGGTGACGATGTCGGGAGGTTCGTGCAGGCCGCTGATCGGAAAGTTCTCGATCGCGCGCTGCGTCTGGATGCCGTAGTAGGCAGCGGCGGGAACGCGGCGTTCCCCGAGCGAATCGCGTTCGACCCGGTCGGCCATGGCTGAATCGAATTATACTTTTTCCGCCATGTTGCCCTCATTTTTCGACAGCATCCTCGAGCTCATCGTCCGGACCGCCACCGACCTGCCGCCCGACGTGCGGGCGGCCATGCGCGGCGCGCTCGGCGGCGAGACCGCCGGCACGCGTGCCTCGCAGGCGCTCACGATCATCGCGCAGAACATCGACCTGGCCGCCGATGGCGAAGGCGCCATCTGCCAGGACACCGGCATGCCGACCTTCGAGGTGAAGGTGCCGGTCGGGATCAATCAGATCTGGATGAAGGAGCAGATCCGTGCGGCGATTGCGGAAGCGACCCGCCGCGGCAAGCTGCGTCCGAACTCCGTCGACTCGATCACCGGCAAGAACTCCGGCGACAACCTGGGGCCGGGGACGCCGATCATCCATTTCGAGCAGTGGGCGCAGGACGAAATCGACGTGCGCCTCATTCTCAAGGGTGGGGGCTGCGAGAACATGAACGCGCAGTACTCGCTCCCGTGCGAGCTCGCGCATCTTGGCCGGGCGGACCGAACACTGGAAGGCGTTCGCAAGTGCATCCTGCACGCCGTCTGGCAGGCGCAGGGGAAGGGTTGCAGCCCGGGCGCCGTGGGCGTCTGCGTCGGCGGCGATCGCACCGCCGGCTATCTCCATGCCAAGGAGCAACTCTTCCGGACCCTCGACGATGTGAACGAGGACGCGAGGCTGGCGGAGCTCGAAGCGTCGATCATGAAGACGGTCAACGCGCTCGAGGTCGGGCCGATGGGGTTCGCCGGCAAGACCACGCTCATCGGTTGCAAGATTGGCGCGCTCAATCGGCTGCCGGCCAGCTTCTTCGTGTCGGTGGCCTACGACTGCTGGGCGTACCGCCGGCTCGGCCTCAGTCTGGATGCGAGCACGGGCGCCATTAGACACTGGATCTATCGCGATCCGGCCGTGCCGATCGTCCCGATGCTCGACCAGTCGGGCTTCCAGCGCACGGGACGGGAGGTCCGCCTGCAGTCACCGCTCACCGAAGCACAGGTGCGCGACCTGCACGTCGGCGACGTCGTGCTGATTTCCGGCCGCCTGTTCACCGGGCGCGATGCCGTGCACGCACACCTGATGAAGCATGAGCCGCCGGTGGACCTCCGCGGCGCCGTGCTCTACCACTGCGGCCCGGTCGTGACGAAGAACGGCGAAACCTGGACCGTGACGGCGGCCGGCCCGACGACGAGCATCCGGGAGGAGCCGTATCAGGGCGACATCCTGAAGCGCTACGGTGTCCGCGTGGTCATCGGCAAGGGCGGCATGGGGGAGCGGACGCTGAAGGCTCTTGGCGAGGCCGGCGCAGTGTATCTGAACGCGATTGGCGGCGCCGCCCAGTTCTACGCGCGCTGCATCCAGCGCGTGGACGACGTGTCGCTGCTGGAGTTCGGCACGCCCGAGGCGATGTGGCATCTCGAGGTGCGGGATTTTCCCGCCATTGTCACGATGGACAGCCATGGGCAGTCGCTGCACCAACAGGTGGAGCAGGCGTCCGGGGAGCAGCTGGAGCTGATGCGGGGGTGACGGTCCGCCGGTGTTATAATGGAAACTCGCGAAAAACCTGAGACCGTCAGCAGGATCGCTAGAGGAGCCTCGTCCCATGATTAACGTGTCGCCGTCGGCAGCATCGAAAATTACGGAGCTTCTGGCCGAAGAGAACAAGAACGGCAGCGGCCTGCGCGTCTTCGTGCAGGGCGGCGGCTGCTCGGGGTTCCAGTACGGGCTGATGATCGAAGAGACCGGGACCGGCGACGCCGACCAGGTGTTCGAATCGAACGGCGTCAAGCTCTACGTGGATCCGATCAGCGCCCGTTACCTCTTCGGGGCCGAAGTCGATTACGTCGAGACCGTGACGGGCGGCGGGTTCACCATCAAGAACCCCAACGCCACGAGCACCTGCGGCTGCGGCCAGTCGTTCACCGTCGACGGCGAGGGTGCCGCCGCGCACGGTCAGTACTAATCCGCGCGCGGCTCGGCCGCGAACTGTTGGCGGGAGGCGTCCCGCGCACCCGAAGATCTGCATCGGTCGGCACCCGGCGCCCGGTCTCAGGGCGGGGCGCGAACCGCCAACAGCTATGGATTCTGCTGAGTTCGACCTCGATCGTCTCCGTCCGGCCGGTGGCAAGCGCTCCAGCAAGCGCGATCTCATCGTCAATGTCTTCCTGCGTCAGGAAGGCCACCTCAGCGCCGACGACCTCGTCGATCTCATCCGCCAGCAGGACCACCGCATCAGCCGCGCGACCGTGTACCGCACCCTGCAGTGGATGGTCGAGGCCGGCATCGCGCGCAAGGTCGACTTCGGTGAAGGCCGGTTCCGCTTCGAGCACTCCTACCGCCATCCGCGGCATTTCCACCTGATCTGCAAGACCTGCAACCGCTCGTCGGAGTTCTTGAGCTCCGATATCGAGTCGCTCATCGAAGAGGTCGCCTCCGCGCGCAACTTTGCCGCGCGGCAGAGCGTGCTGCAGATCTACGGCACGTGTGAAGCCTGCCGCACCGGGCGTCCGGCCGCGGTCGAAGGCGGAACGACGGAGATGCTCTTTGCGCGCGATGCGCTCCGGATCGCGATCGCCACCGAGCGCAGCGGGCTCGAGTTCTACGCGCGCGCGGCGACCACCACCAAGGACGCGCGGGGGCGCGCCATTTTCCAGAAGCTCGCGGAAGAAGAGCAGGAACACCTCGGAACGCTCGAGGCCCGCTACCGGGTGCTGCTCGCCCGCGATCCGCAGCTCGAATCGCGGCCCACGTTCCTGTTCTTCAAAGGCGCCGCCAACGGGCTCTTCGCCGAAGGGGCGGAGCGCCTGCGCCAGGGCGTGAACGATTCGCAGGCGCTCATGATCGGCATCAAGTGCGAGCGCGGCTCGCACCGCTTCTTCAAGCGCTACGGCGAACGCTTCGAGGATTCCGCGGGCAAGCAGATTTTTCTCGAGTTCGCGGATGAAGAGCGCGAGCACCTGGCGCTCTTGATTCGGGAGTATCGCGCCCTGGTCAAGCGCCAGGGACGCCAGCGTGCGCGGCGTCCCGCCCGGCGCCCGGCGAGGGTCACGGGATGATCGACCTCCACATGCACACGACGGCGTCGGACGGCCTGCACGCGCCCGCCGATCTGGTGACCCGGTGCCAGCAAGCCGGCCTTCGCGTGATGAGCGTGACCGATCACGATACCGTGGCGGTCGTGCAGGAAGTCGCCGGGCTGGCCGAGGCCATGGGGCTGACGGCGATTCCCGGCATCGAGATGACCGCGATCTGGAACGGACGCGACGTCCATATCCTCGGCTACTTCATCGATCCCTCGTCTGCGCGCCTTCGCACGTTTCTCGCGGGGCAGCGGCAGCAGCGCCTCGATCGGGCGCGCGCGATTGCCGAGCGGCTCGCGCGGCTCGATATGCCGATCGACATCGACGCCGTGCTGCAGCCAGCGCTCGATGCATCGGGGCGATCGGTGGGGCGGCCCTGGATCGCGCGGGCCCTTGTGGACGCGGGATTCGTCGCGGACGTCCGTGAGGCGTTCGATCGCTGGCTGGGCAGCGATCGTCCGGCCTTCGTGCCGCGCTGCGGCCCCTCGCCGGCCGATACCATTCGCGCGATCGGCGAAGCCGGCGGTGTGGCATCACTGGCGCATCCCGGGCTGCTCGGCAACGACGAGCTGATTCCAGGCTTGATCGAAGCCGGCCTGTCCGCGCTCGAAGCCTACCATTCGGAGCACGACGAGGCGACGACCGGCCATTATCTGGCGCTCGCCGATCGATCCGGCCTTGCCGTCAGCGGCGGCTCCGATTTTCATGGCGGTGGCGCGCACGGCGCGACGACGCCGGGTACCGTGCGCCTGCCGCTCGAACGTTTCGAAGCGCTGCAAGCCCGCGTTCCACGCCGCGACCCCGTCCAGTAATGCCCGCATCGGCTCTCGAGCTCAACGCCCTCCGCAAGTCGTACGGCGGCCTTCGTCCGCTCCGCGTGAACGAGCTGCGCGTGCCAGCCGATCGTGCGGTGGCACTCCTCGACCTCGAAGCGGCGGCCGTGGAAGTGCTGGTGAACCTGGTGACTGGGGCGTCGCTCCCGGATGAAGGTGACGTGCGCATCTTCGAGCGCTCGACCGCGTCGATCGAAAGCGGCGACGCCTGGCTGGCGCTGCTCGATCGGTTCGGCATCGTCAGCGAGCGCGTGGTGCTGCTCGAGGAGATGCCGATCGCGCAGAATCTTGCCTTGCCGTACACCCTCGAGCTGGATGCGATTCCGCCGGATGTGCAGGCGCGCATCGATCGGATTGCGGCCGAAGTGGCGCTTCCGCCGGATGCCCTGGCGGTCGTGGCGGCGCAGGCCCCGCCGGAGTGGCGGGCGCGGCTCCGCCTGGCGCGCGCCCTGGCCCTCAATCCGGAGCTGCTGCTGCTGGAACATCCGTCGGTCGGTCTGTCGCCGGCCTCCTCCAC
Source organism: Vicinamibacterales bacterium (assembly GCA_025450765.1). GTDB lineage: Bacteria > Acidobacteriota > Vicinamibacteria > Vicinamibacterales > CAVVIG01 > JAGWRA01. The sequence goes on from JANWLS010000160.1 coordinate 20,913, forward strand.
GGCATTGGCCGCCACCGTGAGGGCGGTCGTCGAGGCCCGTGGAATCGCGGCGCTGATCATCACGGCCGACCGCGCCTTCGCCGACGCCGCGGCACACGACGTCTACAGCGTCCAGCCGGCGTCCGGCACGGTCGCCCGGACCGGAGGGTGGCGGCGGTGGTTCGGGCGCTAGGTCGAACGCCGCACCGTCAATCGGGTGGTGCCGACGCGTCTCAAATTCATGCTCTCGTCTCGACCGGCGACAGGCAGATGTTCAACGCCCGAGTACCTCAGCATTCCCCTGCCGTTCCACTCGCCGCGCATCTCGAGCGAACGGTGCCGGCCGACGTGGCTGATGCATTTCACATCAACTCCCTTGCCTGTGCACACGTGCGCGAGCACCGGCGGCGGCTCGGCCGTAAGGCCGACGACACGCATGATGCAGGACGCGAGGCAGCCCGGCCGCGCGGTGGAACTCCCGTGGCGCAGGCTCGTGCGCGGAACGGATATTGAATGATGGTGCCCAAGTGTCGGTTGTACCAAGGAGTCTCGGATGCCAAGCGGAACGATCAAGCGACTGGTTCGGGATCGAGGGTTCGGATTCATTCGCGACGACGGCGGACAGGAGTGGTTCTTCCACCGCAGCGCGGTACGGGCAGGCAACTTCGATCAGCTCGACGAGGGACAGCGCGTGAGCTTCGAAGAGGAGCCGTCGCCGAAGGGGCCTCGGGCCGGCAACGTGCAGGCAGAAGGCTGATCGGCGGACAGGTGGGAATGCCGGCCCCCGAGGCGCCGATCGGGTGATGGCCGGCATGGTGCACATCTTGTTGTTCGATATCGACGGAACGCTCGTGCTGACCGGCGGCGCCGGTGGCCGGGCGATGACTCGGGCCTTCGAAGATCTGTTTCAGATCGCCGACGCCTTTCGCGGCATTCCGATGCCGGGACGGACGGATCTGGTGATTCTGACCGATGCGGCCGCCCGCGCGGGGATCGCGCTCGACCCTCCGCGGCTCACACACTTTCGCGAGCGGTACTGCACTTATCTCTCTGATGAAATCCTGATCGGCGGCCCGCGCAAGGGCGTGATGCCGGGTGTGCGCCCCTTGCTCGACGCCTTGCAGCATCGTGGCGACGTGATCCTGGCGTTGCTCACGGGCAACTACGAATCGGCGGCGCGGATCAAGCTGGAGCACTTCGATCTGTGGCGCCACTTCACCGGCGGGGCCTATGGCGACGAAGGGCCGGATCGCAACGCCCTCGTACCCGTGGCCCTGCGGCGGATCGCGGCGTTGAATGCGCCGCCGGCCGAGCCCGCGTCGGTCGTGGTGATTGGGGATACGCCGTTGGATATCGCGTGCGCGCGCTCCGCGGGGGCGCGCGCCATCGCCGTGGCGACGGGGAGTCACTCGGTCGACGAACGGGCGGCGTGCCAGCCGGACGCAGTCCTGCCGGATCTCGCCGACACGACGGCGTTTCTCCGGCTCTTGGACGAATGGGCGGGGGATGTCGCGCTGAAGTAGAATGCCGGGTGGAAGTGAACGGGGCCCGGTGGCCCTCCCGGTCTTCAAAATCGGTCGCCTCCCGCTCACGCGGGAGGGCTGGGTTCGACTCCCAGGCGCTTCCGCCAGAATGCGGAAGCTCCGGCCCCCAGGGAGGCCGGAGCCAACCGGCAACGCGTCAGCCTTCGATCAGGCGAACTTCACCGGCACGCGGGCCCTTGGCGGATTCCTCCACGGTGAATTCGACCCGCTGTCCCTCGCGCAGCAGCTCGAACACCGCGCCGCGGACGGAGCTCCGATGGAAGAAGTGCTCGATCCCCCCTTCATCGCGGATGAAGCCGAATCCCTTGTCGATGAGGAGCCGTGCAATCGTGCCCGTCGGCATACCCGTGTCCTCCGTAGACGAAAACCCCTGAGATCATCCCAAGGGCGGACGAGGCGGCTTACGCTATCGAGCGTGGGCCAAAGGGTGCCGGGCTCACGACGTGCGCGAAGGCCTCGAGCTCTGGGCAGCGTACCGGGGCTGCCGCGAGTCTGTGCATCCAGGGCGGCGGTCGGTACTGCCTAGACTCCCACCTGTCAGATGCTGAGCTTGAAGACGGGTGCAGTGTAGGAAGTCGGCCCCGGAAAGTCAAGCTGAAGGGGCGACCTGCCACTCCTCCTCGTCCTCGTCATCGTCGTCCCAACCGCCCTCTTCTTCGTCTCCGCCCTCGTCCTCGCGGGCCTCTTCGTCCTCGTCGTCGTCTTCTTCGTCGTCGTCGACGTCGTCGACGTCGTCATCGGGGGGGTGGGTGCGCATGAATCCTCCGGGACGCGAATCCGTTGCGCGATTCTAGCGCAGGCGGCCGGGTTCCGGATCTACGATTTGAGCATGCTGCCTGCCGCCGTGCTCGCCGCCGGGCGCTCGTCGCGAATGGGACAGATGAAAGCTCTGCTGCCGCTGGCCGCTGGCGAGACCTTTCTCAGCCGCATCGTCCGGACGCTCCATGACGGCGGCGCCGACGAGGTGATCGTGGTCGCGGGCCATGACGCGGACGCGATTCGGAAGGCGGTCGAGCGGGAGCGGCTCGCGGCGCGGATCGTCGAGAATGCCGACTATGCGCAGGGCCAGCTCTCGTCGCTGGTGGCCGCCATCGAGGCCGTCGATCGTCCCGGCGTGCTCGGTTTGCTGGTCACGCTGGTGGATGTGCCGCTGGTGTCCTCGATGACCGTCCGCGCGGTGCTGGAGGCGTACCGCCGGACGGGCGCGCCGATCGTGCGGCCGGCCCGTCACGGACAGCATGGGCACCCGGTGCTGTTCGATCGATCCCTCTTCGCTGAGCTGCGCCGTGCGGACGCGGCGGTGGGCGCCAAAGCCGTCCTGCGCGCCCGGCACGCGGACATCGTGGACGTCGCGGTCGACGATGACGGCGCGTTTCTCGATATCGACACGCCGGAAGAGTACGCGCGAATCGCCGCGCGGCTCAGGTAGCAGCGCGGCCGTTCGGCGGGTGACGAATCGATTCGCGGCGGGAGTAGATTGGGATCATGCGCTCCCGGTCCTCTCTCGTGGTCCTCGTCCTGTTCCTTGTCGCGGTGGCGTGCTGGGCAGTCGTGATCCCGGTCGCCCAGGAGAGTCAGCCGGGCGAGCCGGCGACCAGCCGCGACTGGCTCCGCTTCGGCAGGGACGTCGGCCGCTCGAGCGCCTCCAACACTCCGACCGGCATCGATGCGGGCAACGTCGCCTCGATGCAGCGCCAGCAGGTTCCGCTCGATGGGACGGTCGATGCCTCGCCCATTTACCTGCACCAGGTTCGCGTCCACGGCGCCCTTCGCGACGTCTTCATCGTCACGACCACCTACGGCAAGACGATCGCGATCGACGCGAACAACGGGCGGACGCTCTGGGAGTACACGCCGCGCGGGTACCAGACGTGGGCGGGGTCGTACCGGATCACGAACGCCACGCCGGCGGCCGACGACAGCCGCCAGTCTGTGTATGCCGCCTCGCCCGACGGTCGCATTCAGAAGCTCGCCGTGAGCGACGGCCATGTCGAGTGGAGCACCGCCATCACGCGATTGCCCCAGCGCGAGAAGATCGCCTCGGCGCTGAACACGTTCGCTGGTCATGTGATCGCGACCACCGGCGGCTATATCGGCGACGAGCCGCCCTATCAGGGACACGTCGCGATCCTCGATGCGCAGAGCGGACGGCTGCTCCACGTCTGGAACTCACTCTGCAGCGACCGTCGCGGATTGTTGAGCCCGAGGAGTTGTCCCGAGAGCGATTCCGCCATCTGGGGGCGGGCCGGCGCCGTGATCGATGCGCGCACCGGAGACATCTTCGTGGCCACGGGCAACGCGCGTTGGGACGGCAAGACGTACTGGGGCGATTCGGTGCTGCAGCTGAATAGCGAGGCGACGCAGCTTCTGGGGAACTACACGCCGGAAGATACCGACCGGCTCAATGACACGGATGCCGACCTCGGATCGACCTCGCCCGTGCTCCTCGACGGCGACTTCCTTGCGCAGGGCGGGAAGGACGGCAAGATTCGCATCCTCAGCCGGCCGCGCATCAGCGGCAGCGACCCGCACCGCGGCGGCGAGCTGCAGGTCGTGCCGACCCCGTCAGGCTCGGATCTCTTTACGGCGCCGGCCGTCTGGCATTCCGGCCGCGCGACCTGGATGTTTGCCGCCGACGAGAGTGGCACGACGGGATGGACGTTCAGCGACGGGACGTTGCAGCAGGTCTGGCACAACGGCCACGGCGGCACGAGCCCGGTCGTGGCCGGGGGATTGCTGTTCATCTACGACCCGGGTGGCGGCCTGCGGGTGTACAAGCCCGAAAGCGGGAAAGAAGTGACGACGCTGTCCTGCGGCGCCGGGCACTGGAACAGCCCGATTGTGGTCGATGGACGGATCGCGCTGCCGGAAGGCGACGCGAACGATCACCGCACGAGCGGCGTGCTGGATATCTGGCGGCTATCGGGACGGCGCTAGTTCGGCTTGTAGGTCCCCCTGGCGCGTGCGACGTCGATGAGCGTCGGGTAGAACTGCACGAACGTCTGGTCGACGGCGCCGTGGTCCGTGTGACAGGCGAGGCAAGTAGCCCCGGCCTTCCCGCTGAGCGGCACGGCGGTGTCGTGGCCTTCCGGGAACTGGAAGAAGGCCCAGCCGCCCGGCAGGCGCGCATCCTTCACGTGCACTTCCATTCCGCGGCGCGTCGTTTGAAAGTGTCCGCTCTGGTTGATCGACCCTCGGTCCTGCGACGAGCGCAATTCGAGCACGAGCACCGTGCGGTCGGGCCATGTGCCGGTCTTCAGGAACTGACGATACGCGGACGGATTGACGAACACGTTGTCGAAGGGCGGCGCCGTGTCGGCGGCCGCCGGGCTGTAGCTCATGCCGAGGCCGGCGCTGAGGAAGATCCACTCGCGATAGTTCGCCGGGCGGGTGAGGGTTGTCCCGTTCAACTGCGGGCCATCATCATTCGACGGCGACGGGGCCTCCGCATTCAGCGCGAAGGCGCTGACGAGCGCGATGGACAGGGTCAGTGCGAGCACGAGCGCAAGCCGCTTCATCGTGATCCGTCCTTTTGTCGAAGAGGTCCCGCGAACCTTGCGCTTCACGCGCTTGTCGAGCAGCACGGTTCCATCCTAGCAGGACACCCGATCGCTCGGAACAGCCACCTGCTCAAATCAGGGACTTGAAAGACTCAGGGCGTGACGCAGAAGGAAAAAGGGGTTTGTGGACGATTCCTCGTTGCGATCCATCGTATTTCGGGGACTGTTCGTCGCTCCCCTGCACGCAGACGTCGAGTACACCCTTCCCTGTGGCGTCGTCACCATCGTCCAGCCTGACGGGCAGACGTTCGTGTTGCGTCCCCGTCGGGTACGTCGGGTACAAGGAGGTGCCAGCACCGACGCCGCGCCTACCGCGTCCGCGCTGAACCTCAGGCCAATCAAACGTGGCGGCTACAATGCAGCACATGAGCCGCGAACGCGTGGAGTGGGTTGTACTGATACTCGGCATGGTCCTGATGTCGGGCTGCAGCGGCCCGACGACACCGAACTGCACAGACCAGCACGGCCGCGGCTCCTCCAATCCCGATCAAATGTTCGTGTCGTGTTTGCCGAGCGGGTCAGACCTGCAGTGCACCGCGACGGCGACCAACTAGCACGATCTGTATGTCTACTGCCCCGTGTCCCTCCTGGTCACCAAAAGCACGGCGTGGATTTCGTCGAGTCCCTCGGTGGCTTCGTTCGGGCAGTCAGGATCAGCGGCGGGCTACCTGCGGGTCCTTTCTTCTGGCCAGGTGGAAATCACATCTACGTATGGCTTCTTGCAAGGGCAGCCCCTTGGGTTCGTCGTGGCGCCCGGCGTTGCGCCGCAGAGGATGCTGGAGTTGGCTGTGATTGCCGAAGACAGTACCAGCTCGGTGCGCCTATCGGATGTTCAGGTGAGCGTCTCATC
>JANWLS010000161.1 GCA_025450765.1 Vicinamibacterales bacterium
AATCTCCATCGCCTCTCCCGTGAACACGTTGACGAAGCGGCCAGCGATCCCGGGCGGCATCTCGAGACTCGTCCCGCCCCAGACGTCCGCGCCGATCGGCGGGCGATTGGCCTCCGGAACGAGCACGGTGGGAAAACGGGGGACAACCGTCAGCACGTGACGCCTCTCGTGCTGGCGCGCAAAGGCGAACACCGATTCCTGCCGCAAGCCGCTCGCGAGCAGGGGCACATACCGGCCGCCTTCGAACAGCGCCGCGTGACGACTCCGGCAACGCAGCGCCATCATTGTCACGAAGAGCTTCACCTGGCCGTCGACGCGATCGGCAAGCAGCCGATCCGCCAGCCGGCCGAGGCGATCCGGTGAGGCGAGCTCGGGCTCGAGCGCTGCCAGCGCGCGTGCGCGCCGATCGTAATCCACGGCACCCCGGTTGTCCGGATCGACCAGCGCCAGGTGCCACAGCTCGCTCCCCTGGTAAAAGTCCGGAATACCCGGCGCGGTGATCTTCACCACGACCTGCGCGAGACTGTTGGAGATGCCGTGCTCGGCGATGCGGGCCTGAAAGGGTTGAAACTCGTTCAGGAACGGATTGTCGGCGGCCGGCTGCAGGATCTGCTCGACGAACCGTCGTGTGGCCTGCTCGTACGCCTCGTTCGGATTCACCCAGCTCGTGTGAACCTTGGCCTCCTTGATCGCCTTGTCCATGTACGCGGCGATCCGCTCGCGGAAGCGATCGTCGAGCCCCTCGAACGGCCAGGCGCCGATCAGGGTTTGATACAGCAGATATTCGTCGTTCGCATCAGGCGCGGCCAACCCCTCGACGCGCACCTTGTGGCGGCGGTTCAGCCCACGCCAGCGGGCCACCGCCGCCTTCCATGCGCCGGGAATCTCGGAGAGGACATCGATCCGGGCGCGGACGTCCTCGCTGCGCTTGGTGTCGTGCGTCGAGGTGGCGGAAAGCGCGAGCGGCCAGTGCCGCTGCCGCGAGGCCATCCACGCATGCACGTCGGCCGGCGTCGCGCCGAATCGTCGCGGGTCGGCGCCCACTTCGTTGAGCGACGTCAGGCGGGTGTAGACGTAGAGCGTCGTATCTTCGATCCCCTTGGCCGTCACCGGGCTCGAGAGCTGCTGGAACTTGCGGACGAAGTCGCGCTGCTCGTGGCGCTCTTCGACCGGGATGTATTCCGCATCGCGCAGCAGCAGATCGGCGACGAAATCGAATACGAGCGGGCTCATCGCCGGATTGCGCCGCTTGGCGGCGGCCACCGCCTGCAGCACGTACGCCCGATCGCGCGGGCGCACGGCATCCGCACCCGTGATGTACGTCCGGTACACCGGGAAGCAGGCGATGATCTCGCGGATCGCGAGCGTCAGGCTGTAGAGCGTGAAGTCGCGATAGTGCCGGTTCTTCTCCGAGAAGCGGTTGAGCTGATGGCCGAGCGCATGCACGTCGCCCGCCATGCTCAAGAGCATCGTCAATTTCTTGTTCTGGTAGGCCAGCTCGTCGAACGGCGGCTGCCGCCGCACGATCGACGCATAGATCTCGTCGAACGCCTTCTCGCTGCGCCGGTCGACGAACAGCTCGTTCACGATGCCGGCGAATTCGTAGCCGGTCATGCCGTCAACCGGCCAGTCGGCCGGCAGCGCCTCGTCGCCGCTCAGGATCTTCTCGACGATGATGTAGAGGGCGCGGTCGCCGGCCGCGCCGGGCAGCACGTGGCGCGCCCAGTTCTGCAACCGGCGCAGGTAATCGCCGGGATCGTAGACGCCGTCCACGTGATCAACGCGCAGCCCGGTGACGTCGCCGCGCTCGACCAGCTCGAATGCGAAGCGGTGCACGTCGTGGAAGACCTCGGGATCTTCCATCCGGAGCGACGCCAGCTCGTTGATGTCGAAGAACCGCCGATAGTTGATCTCCTCGGACGCGACGCGCCAGTAGGCGAGACGGTACGCCTGGCCGGCGAGCAGCGCATCCAGCCGATCGAAGCTGCGCGGCTCGCCGGGCGTGCCGTTGATCAGCCGCACGTTCTCCTCGACGAACGCCGCGATCGGGGTGCTGCCGCGCATGAGGGCGGCGAGCCGGCGCTTGATGACCTCTTTTTCCCGCTCCCGTTCGCTCACGAGATCCGGCTCGACCACATCGCGCGCCGGAAGGTGCCGGATGGCCGTGATAATGCTCTCCAGCTCCTGCACGTCCGGATCGGACTCGCCGCGCGCCACGAAGATCTCCGGCAGGCGGCAGGCGAGAATCTGATCGAAGCTTTTCGGCGCGACCGGCAGCCGATGCTCGAAGTAGCGCAGCACGAACGCGCCCTGTTCGCACGACAGCTGGATGGCGCCGCTCTCGAGCACCGCGCCGTACGCCTCGCCGAGGATCGGCAGCAGCACCTTGTCCTCGAGCTCGCGCTTGACCGGGTGCCAGTCGATGTCGAAATACGAGGCGTAGCGCGACGCCGGGCCGTTTTCGAGCACGTCCTGCCACCACGGGTTCGCCGACTGCGCGATACCCATGTGATTCGGCACGATGTCGAGGATGTGGCTCATGCCGCGGGCGGCGAGGCCGTCCACCCAGGCGCGATAGTCGGTCTCGTCGCCGATTTCGGGGTTGAGCCGGGTCGGATCGGCTACGTCGTAGCCGTGGCGGCTGCCGGGCACCGCCTTCAGATAAGACGAGGCGTACGCGTCGCTGATGCCGAGCGCCTGGAGGTAGGGAACAATTCGCAGGGCGTCACGGAACGTGAAGTCCGCGTGAAACTGCAGGCGGTAGGTGGCGCGCGGAATGCGCACGGCGGTCTCAGCGGTAATTGCCGAACTGGAGGGCCACGCCGAAGTCCTGCTGGCGGAGCACCTGCATGGCGGCCTGCAGATCGTCCTTCGACGGCGACGAGACCCGCACCTGGTCGCCCTGGATGGCGGCCTGCACCTTCTTCAGCTTCCGTTCCTTGATGAGCTTGACGATCTCGCGGGCCGCCTCGGTCGGAATCCCCTGCTGGAGGGTATAGACGCGCCGGACGGTGCTGCCGGCGGCGTGCTCGATCGGACCGGGATCGAAGTTCTTCGTCGGCACCTGGCGGCGGATGAGCCGGGTCTGCACGACCTCCCACAACGCGTCCATCTTGAACTCATCGTCGGCCACGAGCGTCAGCGTCCCCTCGGTCTCGTTGAAGGCGATCTCCGCCTTTGCGCCTTTGAAGTCGTAGCGCTGGGCCACTTCCTTGCGCGCCTGGTTGAGCGCGTTATCGACTTCCTGAAGGTCGACCTTGGACGACACGTCGAACGAAAACGTCTCCGCCATGGCCGTATGTGAACCCCCGCTGCCGTGCTGCCTGCCAACCCGGCGACTTATACTCCGGGCGAATGTCTGCCGAACGCCGTACGCAGCCGCTGGTCCTGCTCGTCGACGATTATCCGGATGCCCGCGAGATGTATCGCGAGTATCTGACCTTCTCCGGCTTCGACGTCGCCGAGGCGTCGAGCGGGCCGGAGGCCATCGACAAGGCCGGCAGCATCCGGCCCGACATCATCCTGATGGACCTGTCGCTGCCGGGCATGGACGGCTGGGAGGCCACGCGGTTGCTCAAGTCGCAACCCGCCACCGGCCACATTCCCGTCGTCGCGCTCACCGGTCACGCGCTCGCCGGTCATTCGGACGATGCGAAGCGCGCCGGGTGCGACGCGTTCATCACGAAGCCCTGCCTGCCTGACGCGCTCGTGGATGCCATCCGCCGCGTGCTGAGGCAGCCGTAATGGCTGCCGATCCCTCGGCGCTCTTCCGCACGATCGATCTGACGCGCGTCCGCGCCGGCGGAGCCTCGCGGGCGCACGATCTCGCCGCCACCGAGGAGCCGCTCGAAGTGCGGCTGCACGGCGAGCCGTTCTCCGTGATCATGCGCACGCCGGGGCACGACCGCGAGCTGGCGGCCGGCTTCCTGCTGGCCGAGCAGGTGATTCAGCGGGCGAGCGACGTGCGCAGCATCGCGCATCGCCGGGATCTGGCGGGTGATCTGGACACCAACGTGGTGAACGTGATGTTCAGCGACTCGCACGCCGCGGAGCTGCCGCGCCTGCTCGAGGGCCGGCGGCAGACATCCACCGCCTCGTCCTGCGGCCTGTGCGGCCGCCGCTCGATCGAGTCGCTGGCGCTCGATGTGCCGCCGCTGGCGTCGACGTGGACCATTCGCGCCGTGACGGTGGCGAGGCTTCCGGAGGAGTTGAGGCGCGCGCAGACCGCGTTCGACGAAACCGGCGGGCTGCACGCGGCCGGCGTGTTTTCGCCCGGCGGCGAGCGGCTCGATGCGTCCGAAGACGTGGGCCGTCACACCGCGGTGGACAAAATCGTCGGGCGCGCGCTGATGGCGGGCACGCTGCCGCTGTCGGCGTGCGTGCTGATGGTGAGCGGACGGGCGTCGTTCGAGATCGTGCAGAAGGCGCACATCGCCGGCCTGCCCATCGTGGCGGCTGTCTCAGCGCCGTCGACGCTGGCGATCGAGCTCGCCGACCGGGCCGGCATCACGCTCATCGGGTTCGTGCGCGGCGACAGCTTCAACGTCTACACGCATTCGGCGCGCGTCCTCATCTGACCGCAAGACCTGGAAGCCCTTCATTCCCCAGACGAACCCGGCGTCGCGCAGGTAAGCCGCCATCGGGTGCGCGTCGGCCGGTGCGCCGTTGATCTCGGCGATGAGCATCCCGCGCGGGATCTCGCCGCCTGAACGCGCCAGTCCCATCAGCGCCCCGGCCACGGCGCGGCCCACGCGCGGTCGATCGGCGGGATCCTCGGGCCACGCGATCCAGATCGGCCGATCGCCCCGGCCCACGTAGGCGGTCAGCGCGCCATCGAGAAGAATGACGAACGCGCCCACCGAGCGCGTGGGGCCGCGGGATGCACGTCCGCCCTCGCGGCTGCCGGCCGGCGGCCAGGCGAGCACGCTGCCATAGAGGTTCGCGGGGTCCGTGGCGGCCAGCGTGACAGCGGCGACGGCCGCGTCCGGGCGTGCGGCCCTCAGCAGGTCGAGCGCGCCCGGCAGGGCGAACTGGATCCCGCCGAGCCCTTCGACGAAGTAGCCGCGATGGATGCGACCGCGCTCCTCGAGCGCGCGAAGCGTGTCGAGGACGGTCGAGAAGCCGCCCATGATGCCCTCGGCCGTGATCGCCTCGCGTGTGAGCACGCCGTGGCGCGCGAGCCATTGTTGCGCGATCGCCGCACTCCAGGCCGTGGGCGTGCGGGCCGGATCGATCAGCGACTCGACCCGCCACCAGCGGCCTTCCGAACCCGAGGGTCCGAGGCGTCGTGTCCGGTCGGCGCCGCCTGCCGTTTCGCCGGCCTGATGACGGCGCGCGCGCGGCCGCGGGGCGATGCGCGCACGCAGCGCGTGAAACGAATCGTTCGTCACCAGGCCGAGCCAGACGAGATTCCAGAGTGCCGTCAGCGTCTCGCCGGGATAACCGCCACCGGCCGCCTCGTGGAGCGGCGAAAAGAACAGCGCGCCGCGCGCGGTGAGCGCGTCGAGGATGGCGCGCTCGCGGCGCGGCAGGTCGGGCGGCACGCGCCGGGGCGGGAGCAGGGCGGCCACGCGATCCGCGAGATACAGCGCGACGCGGCCATCCCGCGGGCCGAGCGGCGACACACCAACCCAGACGACCGCACCCGCCGCGGCGAGGCGATCGAGATCGGCGGGATCGTACGCGTCCAGCCGCGACGCCAGCACGGGCTCCTCGAGCATCGACGCCGGCACCGCCGCTCCCTGCAGCGTTTCGATGGCGTCGACCATGGCCTCGGCGCCGCCGCGGCGGGGCGAGGTGATCCCCTGCCAGGCGAGCGCGAGCCGCTGGAGTGCGGCGGGCGGCGCCGGCGCAATTTCGCGGCGGAGGCGCGCGCGCGACCGGCGGCGCAACGTCGTGAGGACATCCGGATCGCACCATTCGCGCCCGCGGCCCTGCGGGCGGAACTGGCCTTCGAGCAGGCGACCGTCAAGGGCGAGGCGCGCGAGCGTGGATGCGATCGCCGAGGCGTCTGCCCCGAAGCGTGCGGCAATATCGGCCGTCGCGAACGGGCCGTGCGTCCGGCCGTAGCGCGCGCAGAGGTCGCCGAGCGCATCGGCCACCGGCGCCTGCAGGGCCGCCGGCAGATCGGCCGGCACGCGGCGGCCGAGGCCATCGCGATAGCGGGCGGCATCTTCGACGGCGATCAAGCGCCGCTCGCCGGCGACGTCGATCGCCAGCAGGCGCTCGTCGGCGATCAGCGCATCAATGGCATCCGCCACCCACGGGCGGCCACGGGAGGCGCGGGCACGAAGGCCCGCGCCTACGGGAAGGGGCTCGCTGCGCGCCTCAATTTCCCCTGCGGTCAGATCGCCCAGGCGCAACAGCAGGTCGTGCACATCGTCCGCATGCCGCACGCGGCCGATGTCGCCGAGTCGCTGCAGGTCGCGCTCGACCTCGGCGATCACCTCCGGATCGAGCAGGTCCCGCAGCTCCGCCTCGCCGAGCAGTTCGCGCAGCTGCGCCTGGTCGACCGTGAGCGCCTGGGCGCGGCGTTCCGCGAGCGGTGCGTCGCCTTCGTAGATGTAGTTGCCGACGTAACTGAACAGGAGGGTGGACGCGAAGGGCGACGGCTGCTCGAGGTCGACGACCGCCACACGGAGCTTCTGCTCCTCGACCTGGCGCAGGATGCCTTCGAGCGCCGGCAGGTCGAAGACGTCGTGCAGGCATTCGCGGAAGGTCTCGAGAATCGCGGGGAACGAGGCGAACCGCGAGGCCACGGCCAGCAGATCGGCCGCACGCTTCCGCTGCTGCCAGAGCGGCGTCCGCAGCCCGGGCCGCCGCCGCGGGAGGAGCAGCGCGCGCCCCGCCACTTCGCGGAAGCGCGAGGCGAAGAGCGCCGTGCCGCCCACTTCGCCCGTGACGAGCGCCACGATCTCGCTTGCGGGCGGCAGCAGCAGCGCCGGGTCGGGCGGCGTCTCGGCGTCGGGGAACCGGACGATGAAGCCATCGTCGCCCCACATGGTCTCGACGTCGAAGCCGATGCGGGCGCGCACGAGCGCTTCGACCGCCATCGCCCAGGGGGCGTGCACGCGGCTCCCGAGCGGCGAGAGCACCAGCACGCGCCAGTCGCCGGTCTCGTCGCGCCCGCGCTCGATGACGATCGTCTCGTCGCTCGGCACCGCGCCGGCGGCGGCGCGCTGCTCGCGCACGTACTGAATGAGCGCGTCGGCGGCGTGCGGGTTCAGGTCGTGCCGCGCCGTGAGCCGCTCGCGCGCCGCGGGCGCCGGCATGTCGGCGATCTCGCGCGCGAGGCGTCCGATCGTGAACCCGAATTCCGCCGGCCGGCCCGGCGCATCGCCATGCCAGAACGGCATCCGTCCGGGCTGCCCGGGTGCGGGGGAGACGAGCACGCGATCGTGCGTCATCGCTTCGATCCGCCAGCTCGAGGCGCCGAGCAGGAAGACATCGCCGACGCGGCTCTCGAACACCATCTCTTCGTCGAGCTCGCCCACGCGGGCCGACCCGCGCCCGCCGGTTCGGCCGCTCGTGAGGAACACGCCGTAGGTGCCGCGATCGGGAATGGCCCCGCCGTTCGTCACCGCCACGCGCTTCGCGCCTTCGCGCGCCGAGAGCGCCCCGCGCCGCCGATGCCACGTGATCCGCGGCCGCAGCGCGGCGAAGGCGTCCGACTCGTACCGGCCCGAGAGCATGTCGAGCACGCTGTCGAACGCCGACCGGCTCAACTGCGCGAACGGCGCCGCGCCGCGCACGGTGGCGAACAGCTCGTCGACGTCCCAGTCGTCCATCGCGACCATCGCCACGATCTGCTGCGCGAGCACGTCGAGCGGATTGCGCGGATAGTGCGTCGCCTCGATGTCGCCGGCGTGCATCGCGGCCGTGACCGCCGCGCACGCCACGAGGTCCCCGCGGAACTTCGGGACGATCACCCCTTCGCTCACGTCGTTCGCACGGTGTCCGCTGCGCCCGATCCGCTGCAATCCCCGGGCGACCGACGGCGGCGACTCGATCTGCACCACGAGATCGATCGTGCCCATGTCGATCCCGAGCTCGAGCGAGGAGGTGGCCACGAGCGCGCGCAGCGCGCCGGCCTTGAGCTGCTCTTCCACCTGGAACCGCTGCTCGCGCGCGAGCGAGCCGTGGTGCGACCGCACGAGCAGCTCGCCCGCGAGGTCGTTGAGGATGCCGGCGAGGCGCTCGGCCAGGCGCCGGCTGTTCACGAAGATCAGCGTCGTCTGGTGGGATCGGATCAGCTCCAGCAGCCGAGGGTAGATCGCCGTCCAGAGCGACGCCTGCAGCGTGTTCTGTGCACTTGTGTGCACCGGGAGGTCGACGGTGAGGCGCAGTTCCTTCCTAAGCCCTGCATTGACAACGGTGACCGGCCGATAGGGTATGTGACCTGCGCCGCAGCCGCCGAGGAAGTTCGCGACTTCGTCCAGCGGACGCTGCGTCGCGGAGAGCCCGAGACGCTGCGGGGACTTGGCGCAGATCGTCTCGAGGCGCTCGAGGGAGAGCGCCAGGTGGGCGCCCCGTTTGGCCGGCACCAACGCATGAATCTCATCGACGATGACCGTATCGACCGACGCCAGCGCCCGCCGCGCGTCGGAGGTGAGCAGCAGATACAGCGACTCGGGCGTCGTAATCAGGATGTCGCTCGGATGACGGCGGAAGGCCGCGCGCTCGGCGGCCGGTGTGTCGCCGCTGCGCACGCTGACGAGGAGCGGCGTCACCGGGTCGCCGCGGCGGCGCGCCTCTTCGACAATCCCGCGAAGTGGATGCTGCAGGTTCCGTTCGATATCGACGGCCAGCGCCTTGATTGGCGAGATATACAGCACGCGGCAGCGCGCCGCCTTGTCGGGTGGCGGCTCGACGAGCAGCCGGTTCAGGCACCAGAGGAACGCGGCGAGCGTCTTGCCGCTGCCGGTCGGGGAGACGAGCAGGGTCGAGTCGCCGCGCGCGATGATCGGCCAGGCGGCGGCCTGCGGCGCGGTGGGTGCGGCAAATGAGGTCTCGAACCACGATCGCACGGCGGGTGCAAACGAGGCGAGTGGGGAGACGGGAGCGCCCACAGGGGCATCTTAGCCTGCCCGCCCTGCCGGCGCGCCGCCCGCGCCCGATCGCCATCGCCGATCCCAGCCACCTCTCCGAAACGCTGCTCCAGGCGCAGAGCCAGATGGGCGACGCCCTCCTCATCATCGAGGGGCACCGCATCTCGTACGCCAACGCGGCGGCGGCCGAGATCAGCGGCTACAGCCCCGAGGAGCTCGTCGCGCTGGAGTCGGTCTTCAACCTGATTCCGATGGACGAGCGCCGGCGCCTCGCGCACCGGCTCGATCGCGCCGCCAGCCTCGACCGCATCCGCAACCGCTGCGCCTCGACCATCGTTCGCCGCGACGGCCGCCGGGTGGATCTCGAGCTCTCGGTGCAGAACATCCCCGCCGCCGACGGCCGGCGCGTCGTCGTGATCGCGCGCGACGTGACGGAGCGCAATCAGATGGAGCGGGCGCTCAGGAGCTCGGAAGCGCGGTATCGCCTGCTCTTCGACAGCACCGTCGCCGGCCTCTGCGTCTCGACCATCGACGGCCGGCTCATTCAGTGCAACACCGCCTTCGCGCGCATGCTGGGTTTTTCGTCGGCCGACGAGGCCCTCGCCGATCCCGAGGCCGATTTCGACCTCGCGAGCCCCGAAGGCGGCGCCATCCTCGGGGAGCTGCGGACGCACGGCGCGGTGGTGAGCTTCGAAATTCCGCTGCGCCGCCGCGACGGTTCGACCGCGTGGGCGGTCGGCAACGCGACGCTGCTCGACCGGTTCGACGAAGGGCCCGCGCTCGTCGAGACGATCCTCATCGACATCACGGCCCGGCGCGCCCTTCAGGCGCAGCTCTACGAATCGCAGAAGATGGACGCCATCGGCCGGCTCGCCGGCGGGGTGGCGCACGATTTCAATAACCTGCTCACCGCGATCCAGGGCTACAGCGAGCTGGCGCTGAGCGACCTCGGCAATCATCCGCTGAGCGCGCAGATGTAAGAGATCCGGACGGCCGCGCACCGCGCGGCCACGCTCACGCGGCAGCTGCTCGCCTTCAGCCGGCGCCAGGCCATCGAGCCGACGGTCGTCGACGTGAACGCGAGCGTCCGATCGATGTTGAACCTGCTGCGGCGCCTCATCGGCGAGCGGCTGCAGCTCGTCGCCCGCTTCGACGCGCCGTTTCCGCGCGTGAAAGCCGACGAGGGGCAGCTCGAACAGGTGCTGATGAATCTCGTGGTGAACGCGCGCGACGCGCAGCCCGATGGCGGCGTGATCGCGATCGACACCGCGCTCGTCGACGTGAAGGCCGCCGAAGCGAGCCGGACGCCGGGCGCGCATGCGGGTACCTACGTGCGGCTGCGCGTGCGCGACGAGGGGGCCGGCATGACGCCCGAGGTGCAGGCGCACCTCTTCGAGCCGTTCTTCACGACCAAGCCCGAAGGCAAAGGCACCGGGCTCGGGCTCTCCACCGTCTACGGCATCGTCCAGCAGAGCGGCGGCTTCATCCGCGTGGACAGCCGCCTGGGCGCGGGGTCGACGCTCTCCATCTTCCTGCCGGCCATCGAAGACGAGGCGGCGGACGCGACGTGTGGGGCCGATGGAGACGACCAGTTGTCGCTCGGCGGCACGGAGACCGTGCTGCTCGTGGAAGACGAAAGCGACGTGCGGGCGCTGGCGCGGCGCGTCCTCGAGCGCCACGGCTACCGCGTGCTCGACGCCGGCCACGCGCAGGAGGCGCTGCTCCTCGCACGCACGCACCAGGCGCCGATCGATCTGCTCATCACCGACGTCGTGATGCCGCGCATGAGCGGCGCCGCGCTGGCGACCACGCTGGCCGCCGAGCGGCCGGCCATGCGCGTGATGTACATGTCCGGCTACCCGGAGGAGGAGCTCTCCGCCCATCGCCTCACCGACGCCGACGGCGCCTTTCTTCCCAAGCCGTTCCACGCCGAGGAGCTCGCGCGCCGCGTCCGGGAACTGCTGAACGCGCTATAATAGAGGGCTGGAATCTTTACGGAGCTGAGATAACACGCGATGTCAGAGGAAATCATGGGTGATGCTGGAGAAGGCCTGATCGACGCGGACGCGCGCATTCAGGAGCGGATGGAAGACCTGCAGCGCACGCGTCGCCGGGGCGACTCGGGCACGATCAAGCACGTCGAGCACGTCCGGACGCTCGAATCCCTCAAACTGGCCCGCACCGACCTGCACCGCCAGTTCGAGCACACGCAACACGACGCCCGCAAGCAGCAAATCACACAGGCCATCAAGGAAATCGATCGCCGGATCGCGGAGACGACGAAGGTGATTCAGTCGTAGAGGCCGACATCCCCCGCAGCGATCTGGCGGCGGCTGCCGATTTCCGCGGCGATACGTCCCGACCGCCGGATGAGCGTGACGCTCGCCGCCAGCCACCACAGCGCTTGAATGGCGGCAAAGGCGGTGACCAGGGGCGGCAGCACGAGGCGATCGACGGTCGCGAGGCCGAGCGCCGCAAACGTGACGCCCAGTGCGACGGCCAGCCACGCATAGGTCTTCGGCAGCACGCGGCTCTCCAGCAGCACGACACCGAGCGGCAGGAAGAGCGCCGGAGCCGCGACGAAAAAGTAGAGATGCTGCACGGCATAGCCGAACGTGTTGGCGATGCGCGGCAGGTCCGGCGGGTTGACGAACAGCCCGCCGATGTAGCACGTCACCTCGAGCATGCTCGTCGTCATGAGCGCGCCCGCCCCAAAGATCGTGACCAGTCCCGACGCGCGGCGCTCGCCGCCCGCGAGACTCACCAGCGTGAGCGCGAACGCGATGATCAGGGCGGGACCTGCCAGCTGCATGAACGAACCAACGAGCACGGGCGTGGCGTGCGTACCGGCGTAGGCGATGAACGCGGCGTCGCTCGCCGTCAGCGGCGGTCCCTGGTTGATCCTGAACGACTCGAGGATGAGGAGGACGCCCACGATTCCGCAGGTCCCGGCCAGGCGGCACAGACGCCGCGTTCCCCTGTTCATGATCGAGATCCTCGCCGCCCCGTCCGCGAGCCGGTCTTCCGGCGTTTTGCGCCGGAAGGCCGCAACCAAGCCTCGATGACCGCAAAGAGGCCTTCGCGCTCTCCGCACGACAGGGGGAGCGTCGCCGCGCCCCATAAAGCCGCCACGATCGCCCCGGCGACGTGAGCCGTGTTCAGATCGCTCCGGAACACCCCTTCGGCGACACCGCCGGCCACGACGCGCTCGATCGTCCCGCGCCAGGACGCCTTCAGTGGCTCGATGATTCGCGCGATCCTGCGGTCGCGCCGCGCTCTGGCGTTCAGCTCGAACATCACCTGGATCATCTCGGGTCGATCGGCCAGATAGTCGCGCATGTCGGCGAATTCCTGCCGGAGTGCCTGCAGCGCGCCCACGCCCCCCCGTGTCTCCGCCCTCGTGTCGAACAGCGTGGCCAGATGCGACGCCACGGCGGCGATCAGGGACTCTTTGGTCGGGAAGTAATAGTGCAGGGTCGCGACGTTGATCGCCGCCGCTTCTGCCACGCCGCGAGTGCGGAGATGTTCGAGGCCGTGGCGCGCGATAATCTGGTACGCCGCGCGCACGAGCTCGAGCCGGCGGTCCAAACGCTCCCCGTCGACCGAGCGCGGTCTTCCCGCGCGCCCGCGTCCAGTCGTAGTATGGCTCATGGATGCCATCAATCAGTTGATTGATTATCAATCCGCGGCGGTCCGGCCGTCAAGCCGCCGCGCCGGTCGCCGCCGATGGCCTAAAATCCCGCGGGCGTGTGCCTCGCGATATCCGCCGCCATCCCCTTCAGCCGATCCGCCAGCGGCTGCGGGCCCGCCCAGCAGTGCGGCTGGTAGGCGCCGTAGGTGATGCTGCCGGCGTACGGTGGGTTGCTGGTCGTCGCGAGATAACCGTCGAGGATGTGGACGGCGTTGTTCAAGTAGTACGTGTCCATGTCGCCGACCCAGAGATGAATCTTGCCGGCGAGCTCGGGCCCCACCGTCGACCAGTGCGTCTTCAGGTATTGCGTGAGGTCCATGTGGTCGCGCCAGTAGGCGGCCACTGACGGGTCGATCGCACCCGTCTGCGGATCGATCAGCGGCTTGAAGTAGCCATCGTTCCCAAGCGGGCCGTACACCGCTTCCCAGATGTCCCACTGCTCGCCCGAGCGGCCCTTGTCGCCGCGCGCCCGCTCGTAATTCATCTCCTGCTGCATCGTGTTCAGGACGACCCCGTGCGTGTCGCGCATGCCGGGGAGCGGCACCGTGATGCCGCCCGTCTGCCGGAACCAGGCGTTCGGCCAGTCGTAGATGTCCACGATCTGGAAGCCGTGGAAGTCCACCGGGTCCGGACAATACGAATACGTGCCGCCGAAGAATTCCGGATGGAAGACCTGGAGCGCGAGCGATTCCCAGCCGCCCGTCGATCCGCCGGACACCACGCGCGCCCAGGGTTGCGCGATCGTGCGGAAGTGCGCGTCGATGTAGGGAATGAGCTCCTGCGTGATCGCCTGGCCGTACGGCCCGACGTTCGGTGAGTCGACCGCGTACGAATCGTCGTAGTAGGGCGTCGGGTGCTGGAAGGTCACGTAGATCATCCGCGGGTAATCATCGGAGGTCCACGCCGCCTCGAACGCCTGCTGGGCGCGCACGCGTGCCTCGAGCCGATCGCTCGCGCCGGCCGGGACAGTCACCGGCTCGCCGAAGCCGCCGGGTGCCGATCGCGAGAAATGTCCCTGCTCGTAGTTCACCGGGTAGTGTGTCGTCGGATTCGCGTCGTACCCCTTCGGGAGCAGGATCGTCGCGCCGATGAAGATCGGCTGGCCCCAGAACTTCGTGAGCAGCGGGCTCTGGAACTTCACGTGCTTGACGAAGTCGGTATCGGGCGGCACCGGGATCGGCGGGATGACGTGATCGAGCGTGAGCCGCACGACCTGCGGCGATCCGCCGGCCGCGAGATGGATCCGCGCCGGCGTGCTGTACAGATTGCCCGGCGAGATCGCGAAGCGCTGCCCCTCCCATTGATCCATGTGCATCTTCACGACGTGCCCGTCGGCACGATGGAACGTCGTGTAGAGGCTGAGCAGGCCCTGCACCTCGTAGTCGCCGGCCGGCAGATCGGCCAGGTGCAGGTACGGGTAGCCGTCGGCGCCCGGTTCAAGCGCGACCACCTGGCCCGGCGCGAGACGGTCGACGTTCTGGCCGAAGAACGGCGCCTCGCCCGAGTAACCTTCGATCTGCAGCCGCGGCTCTGTCTTCGCGTCCTTTGAAAGGATCACGTAGAGGCGCCCGTCGGTGGTGCTCGCGCGCGCCGATGCCGGGAACGACAGCTCGAAGCGGACCGATGCCGCCCCTGGCGCCGCCGGCTGAGCCACGAGCGCGACGACGGCCGCGAAGGACGCCACGGCCACGGAGACGAGATAGCGAGAGGCTGTTTTCATAAATGAGCAGGTTCGGAGCAGTTTACCGCAAGCGGCAGCTCGACGACGAAGGTTGCGCCGCGGCCGGGTCCGGCGCTCTCCGCGTGAATCCGTCCGTGGTGGGCGTCGATCAGGTGCTTGACGAGCGCCAGCCCCAGGCCCAGTCCGCGCGCGCGGTGATCGGGCTGACCCTGGCTGAACGCCTCGAACACGTGGGGAAGGAAATCCGGCGAAATGCCGCGGCCCGTATCGGTGACCATGAGGCGGGCGCACCCGTCCTGCTCGAACAGGCGCAACGACACCTGCCCGTCGGCGGGCGTGAATTTCAGCGCGTTCGACAGAAGGTTGGTGACCACCTGCGCGATGCGCTCCGAGTCGGCGACGACACGCCCGGTGGGTTCCAGGGCGTAATCGAGCACGATCCGCTGTTCGGCCGCGCGGATGGACGCATCTTCGAGCACTCGCCCGACCACCGGACCGAGGTCGATCGTCTGCACCTCGAGAGAGAGCTTGCCGACGTGAATCCGCGACACGTCGAGCAGGTCGGCGACCAGCCGCTCGAGCAGCTGTGCGTTGCGGAGGACGCTCGCGAGCCCGCGCGCCAGGCGCTCCCCGTCACCGGCCGTCTTCTGGAGGATCTGCAGCCACCCGAGAATGGCCGTGAGAGGGGTGCGCAGTTCGTGCGCCACCGCATCCAGCAGCGAGTCCTTGGCGTCCGTCGCGGCCTCGGCCTGCGCGCGGGCCGTCTGCGCGCGGATGGCGCGCGAGGCGAGCTCGCTCGTGACGGCGGCGACCAGCACGAACACCGACAGGGTCACGAAAAAGCTGAAGTCGGTAATCGCGAAGCTGAAGCGTGGAGGAATGAAGCAGAAGTCGAAGACCACCGTGGCGGTCAGTGCGGCGAACAAGCCCGGGCGGCGCCCGGCCCTCAAGGCGCTGACGAGCACGGCCAGGAGGAAGAGCGCTTCGACGTTCTCCGGCCCCAACACACCAAACGTCAGCAACCCGACCGCGGTCGTCAGGGCGAGTATCGCCGCGACCACGACATGAGGATGACCTGCCATCGCCGCGGAGGATCGGCGCCGGATCGCTGCGATGATGAACGGCGGACTCAGCCGGGCAGGCCGGCGGGTTCGCGATCGGGGGTCTGTGCGAAACATGGGGCGTGTTCCCAGCTCTTGCGCCGGCTCTTCTGACGAACCGTGCATCGGCGGCCCGTGCCACGGGCACGCGTCCACCACGGGTCGGTGTCGAGGTATCCGTCCACCGTAGCCGACAGGGCCGCGGGAATCGGTACGCTGGGGGACGAACAGTCGGAGCGCGTGAATTGGCGGATGATGGGAATGGATAATCGGCATGCGGGCGGATCGGGCAGAACCTTCATGGGCGGCGCAAGTGACCGGCGACTCGGTGAGGAACGAGTTGTGGCAGCAGCTGCCTGGCGCGGCGCGTGAGCGGCTGGCGCGGAACGCACAGCGGATAGGCCTCGCGATGGGCGAGTCGGTGTTCAAGGCGCACGAGCCGCTGCGCGCCGTCCATTTCCCGGAAACCGCGGTGATCTCGCG
>JANWLS010000162.1 GCA_025450765.1 Vicinamibacterales bacterium
GTCTGCCCGAAGACCGGCCTGCCCGACTTCGGGGAGATCCGGATCACGTACGTCCCGGCCGATCACTGTCTCGAGCTCAAGGCGCTGAAGTACTACTTGATTGAGTATCGCAACCGCGGCATCTTCTACGAGCATGCCACCAACCAGATTCTCGACGATCTCGTCGCCGCCTGCCAGCCGCGCCGCATGATCATTGTCGGTGATTTCTCCGTGCGCGGCGGCATCAAGACCGTCGTGACGGCCCGCTACGAGCGCCCTGCATAAGCTTCCCATCGAATCGTCGCTCGACCTGCATCTTTTCGCCCCGCGCGAGGTGAAAGCCGTGCTGCTCGACTACCTCGAAGCCGCGCACGCCGCAGGGTTCCGCGAGGTCCGCATCATTCACGGCCAGGGGATCGGCGTGCAGCGGCAGATCGTGCAGCACGCACTCGATGTTCACCCGCTCGTCGTGGAGTTCTGGGACGAGTGGCACCTGGGGGCGACGGGCGTGAAGCTGGCCGATCGCTGATCCGGCGATTGCGCAATTCTGCAACTCGACGATCAAGTCTGGGGCCGCGAGGCACGGGCGCCGTGTGCGGCGGCGCGATTCTGGGCGATTTGCGCGCGGCGAGCATCGGCACACGACTTGCTCCGATGTCAGCGGGCTTTTGCCAAAGGACGATTCATGGCACCAGACACCACGAACCGATTGCAGAATGCCTCGGCCATCGAGCCCGCCCGGCGCACCGAGGCCGAAGGCAACGAATGGGGCTTTTTCGATCCGGAGCGCTGCGGCCTCGCCGCGGTGCTCGCGCGGATCGGCGCCACGACCGCACCCGAGACGCCGGACGCCGAAGCCGAGCGCACCCAGGCGCGAGTCGTTCAATCGCGCTCCGACGAAGACGCGTAGCCGCGCCGGTGCGACAGGCGGCCGGCGAATGATGCTATCGTGTCCCGGTTGCGCATTCGCCGACTGCTCCGCCACGTCTGCGCGCTGCTGATCATCGCGGCGGCGGCCGCGCCAACCGCGCACGCCCAGCAGGCGCCTCCCGCGATTGGTCCCTTCGCCGCCGACGTGCGTGGGGCGTTCGCGCACTTCGGTCAGAACCAGGGCCTCGCGTCCATACGCAATCTGCCCGCCGCGGACCTTCCAGGCATCGGCCTCGGTGTGTCCGTCGACGGGCATTGGTACTTCCTCAAGTGGCACGCGATCACGTTCGGCCTCGGCGCCGAGGCACTCCTCGCGCGCGGCCATCACGGAGCCACCGAGATCGGACCGGCCGTGACAACGCGCTTCACGACCGCCAGTCCGCAGATCTCGTTCAATTTCGGAAATGGGCAGGGCTGGAGCTACTTGAGCGGCGGGATCGGGCCAGGACGACTGGCGATGCAAGACACCTCGCTGCCACCGCAGCCCTCGGAACGCGTCACCGTGATCAATTACGGCGCCGGCGCCCGCTGGTTCACGACGCGGCACCTCGCGTTTACCTTCGACATCCGTTTCTACGACCTGCAGCAGAAGCCCCCGTCGCCGGGGCAGCTCGGAAATCCCCACTCCAGCATGTTCGTGGGTAGTGTGGGGATGGGGCTGAAATAGAGATGTCAGCATTGATTAGTTGCGCTGGGGCCGCACGCTCCCACCCCTGACTCCCTGTTCAATCAGTTCTGATCCCATCACCCAGTTCCATCGACCGCTTAGTCACTCACGGCATCGCCATTGCTTTGAGAACCCGCGATGCCTCCCCAGTGGCGCGTCGGTGATCACGTGCGTGTACGTGGCGACGAGTGGCGGATCGCGCAGGTCACGCCAGGCGACGCGTGTGTCGCCGTCGCGCTATCGGGCGCCAGTCGCGCGAACGGCGGCCGCCGCCTCGTCCTCGTCTCGCCCTTCGATCGACTCGAGCGGCTCACGGCCGTCACCGCACCGCGCCGCACGCGCTTTCGATCGGCGGTCACGGCGGCACGCGTGCTGGCCGCCACCTCGGGTCCCTACGACACACTGCGCACCGCCGCGTCGGCGCACGTGCTGCTGCTGCCCCACCAGCTCGCCCCCGCGCTGGCGGCGGTCTCGGGCCGCGGCTGCCGCTTTCTGCTGGCGGACGCGGTCGGTCTCGGCAAAACCATCCAGGCCGCACTCATCCTCGCCGAGCTGCGCGCGCGCCAGCAGGCCACGCGCTGTCTAATCCTGACGCCGGTCGGCCTGCGCGATCAGTGGGCGGCGGAGCTCTCCACTCGCTTTCACCTCGAGTCAACCATCGTCGATCGCCGCTTCGTGCGCGAGCAGCAACTCCGGTTTCCGCGCGCCGTGAACCCGTGGACGCTCGCCGACATCCTCATTACCTCGCTCGACTACGCGAAGCGTCCCGAGGTGGAACCAGGGTTGGCGTCGCTCTGGTGGGACCTGCTGATCGTCGACGAAGCGCACACGGCCGCGACTGCGGCGGATCGCGGCCATCTCGCGCGGATGCTCGCGGCCCGCTCGCGGCGGGTGGTCCTGCTCACGGCGACGCCCCATGCAGGGGACGCGCGGGCCTTTGTGAGCCTGTGCCGATGCGGCGAGCTGAACGACGGGCCAATCGTGATGTTCCGGAGGACGCGGCGCGACGCGGGACTGCCGGCCGCGAAACGGGTCCACCTGCTGCGGGTGCGGCCAACGCCCGCCGAGCGACAGATGCACGCGCGGCTCGCTCGCTACACGCAACGCGCAGCCCGCGAACGATCGCGCGAGGGCGGAGCCGACGCCTGGCTGGCGATGCTCGTCCTCAACAAGCGTGCGCTCTCCAGCGCCGGATCGCTCGCCCGCTCCACCGCCAGGCGCCTGCGCCTGCTCGGCGATGCCGCGATTTCAGAAGAGCACGCGCACCAGCTGCCGCTCGCGTTCGATCCCGACGTTGGTGACGGCGAGATTGCCGATGCTGAGCCGCAGGCCATGGGGATCGCCGCGCTCGCGGACACGGCCTCGGAGCAGCGCCTGCTGGCCGACCTGCACGAGGCGGCGGTGTGCGCATCACGGACGCAAAGCAAGCTGCTGGCGATCCAGCGGCTGCTGAGACGGGCGGCCGAACCGGCGATCATCTTCACCGAATATCGCGACACGCTCGCCGAACTGGTGGCGGTGCTGCCGCCGCAGGACGTGGTCCTGCTCCACGGCGGCTTGTCGCGCAGCGAACGGATGGCCGCGGCGCAGGCATTCACGTCCGGCGCGGCGAGGATCCTGCTGGCGACGGATGCCGCCGGCGAAGGGTTGAATCTTCACGCGCGCTGCCGGCTCGTGATCAACCTCGAGCTGCCGTGGAGCCCACGCCGGCTCGAGCAGCGGATCGGCCGCGTGGATCGGATTGGCCAGCGCCGCACGGTGCACGCGATTCATCTGATCGCTCATCACACCGGAGAATCGCGGGTGCTGGCGCGCCTCGTGCAGCGCCTCGACCGGATCCGCGAGGCGCTGGTCGATCCGGATCAATAGGCACAGCCGTCAGAGCCCGAAGTCCTGGAGGCGATCGCCAGCCCGCATGATCACGCGGCATGGCTCGGCGCCTCCGAGCCGCAGGCGGCGCCGGCGGCAGCTCCGTCCGCGAGCGAGCCCTCGATCGTTCGAACACTGGATCTGTCCGCCGAGGCCGATCGCGAGGCGCAGCGCCTGCACGAGATCCGCCTTCTTCGATCGGGTCGCGTGCCTCGGGCAGCCCTCTCCGACGATGGCTGCGAGTCGTGGCGCGCGCGGTTGGATCGGCGCGCTCCCTGGATCGCGCAGGTGCCGAAGCGGCGGATGCGCCCTCCTCCGGCGGGCGGCGGAAGGCTCTACCTGTACCGCATCGTCCTGTCTCGCGACGCCGCCGGCGAGCGTGCAGCCGAAGAACAGCTGCTGCCGATCTGGATTCCGCTGTCGGAAGCCCCGTCCGATCTCGATTCGCGACTGCGGCAGATCGTCGCGGCCGTCGCACAGCGTCGCCGTGGGGAGCTGGCAGACGTCGATGTCGAGAGCGTCGCCATGCTGTGCAACCGCGAGCGGGCGATGGGTGCGCACGCCGCGGCGCAGGCGGCGGTGTTGACGAGGCTGACGCAGCAGGGGCTGTTCGATCGCAGAGCCGTGCACGCGGCGGAACGCGTGGCCGTCAGGCGAACTGAGGAGGCAGCCGTCAGCACGCGGCGGCTGATGGCGGTCGAACCCGTACCGCTGCGGCTCGTCGTCCCGCGTGTGCCGAGCATCATCTTCGTTGTGCCCGGCCGACGATCACGCGGAGGTGCGCCGTGACGCCAGGCGTGGGGGGCCGCCTGGTCTCGAGCTGGTTCGTCGATGAGCTGCTCGCGACCACGGTGGCCGCGCGGTCGGCCGAACCGACGCGACCGGACGCGTTCCGCCAGTTCGGCCGCTGGTGGACGCGAGCGAGCCGAGCGCTCGGCCCGGCGTCGAGCCTGCGATCGATCCTGGATACCGCCGGTGCTCCGCTGGCTGAGCTGCTCGGCTTTTCGATCGGCACCCTCACCGTGCTCGATCAGCCACCCGTGCTCGTCGCGGCACTCGCCAGCGCCACCATTCCGGGTCTTCTCGTCATCTCGAACTGGCAAGCTGATCTCGCCGCGACCTGGCGTGCCGCACGCGTGCGCATTCAGAGCCCGACGCGGTGGGCGCTCTGCTTCAACGGGACGGCCCTGCGGCTGCTCGATGCCGAGCGTCCCTATGCGACGCGCTTTCTTGAAATCGACCTGGAAACAGCCGCGCACGACGAACGGACGTTCGCCGTGCTCTGGGCGCTGCTGCGCGCTCGCGCCCTCGATGGCCCGATCGACGCCGCCATCGAGACGTCCACGCGGCACGGCGTGGGCGTCTGCCGATCGCTGCGCGAGGGGGTGCTCGAAGCGCTGCAGGAGCTCCTTCATGCCCTGCTCGCGGCCTCCGCGCGACGGAACCGGCGAAGCCGCCGGCCCCCGCCGCCGCTCGACGAGGCGTTCGAGCAGTCGCTCACGATCGTCTATCGGATTCTCTTTTTGCTCTTCGCTGAGGCGCGCGGCCTCGTCCCGACATGGCAGCCCGCGTATCGCGATGCCTACACGATCGAGACGCTGCGCGACCTCGCCGAGGGCACCGGCAGCGCACGCGGGCTCTGGGAATCGCTCCAGGCCATTGCGCGGCTGGCCGCGGCCGGATGCCGGGTCGGCGACCTCGTGGTCACCGCCTTCAACGGCCGCCTCTTCTCGCCGTCGCGGACGCCACTCGGCGAACGGCTCGCGCTCGATGACGAACGGGTGCGATGCGCGATGCGGGCGCTCTCGAGCCGGCCCGGCGCGGCCGGTCGCGAGCGGATCGCGTATCGAGATCTGGACGTCGAGCAGCTCGGTGCCGTCTACGAGAGCGTGCTCGACTACGTACCCGCCGCGGCCACAACTGGATCCGCTGGTCAGGCGCCCTTCGCGCCGGCGGTCCGGCTCGATCGCACCGGCACGCGGCGGAAGGCGACTGGCAGCTTCTATACGCCGCGATCGATCACCGATTACCTCGTGCGGCGCACGCTTGCCCCGCTCGTGCAGGGCCGCTCTCCCGACCGGATCCTTTCGTTGCGCATCGTCGACCCGGCGATGGGCAGCGGCGCGTTTCTCGTCGCAGCCTGCCGCTACCTGGCGCGACAGTACGAGTCGGCGCTCGTCGAGTCCGGCGACTGCTCGCCGGGCGATATCGGTGCCGGCGAGCGCAGCCAGTTTCGCCGGCTGGTTGCGCAACGATGTCTCTACGGCGTGGACGCGAACCCGACCGCCGTTCAGCTCGCCAGGCTCTCGCTCTGGCTTGCGACGCTTGCCGCCGATCGGCCGCTCACGTTTCTCGACCACCATCTGGCCGTCGGCGACAGCCTGATCGGCGCCTCGCTCGACGATCTCGCCCGCCAACCACCCGGCGGGCACCGTCGCACGGCGCGGCTGCCGCTCTTCGAGGCCGATCCGGCGTTCGAGGCCATTCGCGAGGCGCTACCGATCCGGCAGGAACTGGCTTCCATCCCCGACGATTCCGCCGAGATCGTCCGGCACAAAGAGCGAACACTCGAACAGCTGACGGACGCGCGAGGCCGCCTGGCCCAAAGCAAGCTCGCCGCTGATCTCTGGTGCGCGGCCTGGTTCCTGCCGGCGAAGGAGACTCCCCGCCCGGCGCTCTTCGCCGAGCTCGCCGCGGCCGCGTTCGACAAACGCACGACGCTCTCGTCCGACGCACTGAAGACCTGGCTCGATCGGCTGCGCGCCATCGCGGCCCGGCATCGCTTCTTCCATTGGACGCTCGAATTCCCGGAGGTCTTCTTCTCGCCAGGCGGCGAGCAGCTGGCGTCGCTCGGCTTCGACGCCGTCCTCGGCAATCCGCCGTGGGACGTGCTGCGAGCCGACGGAGGGGCGGACCAGCGGACGATGCTCCAGCACCAGCTTCGGTTCGTCCGCGGATCGGGCCTGTACCACGCGCGCGCGGAGGGACACACCAACCTCTATCAGCTCTTCGTCGAGCGGGCGCTGATGCTCCTGCGCGACGGAGGGCGGCTCGGCCTCGTGCTGCCGTCAGGCCTCTTCAGCGACATCGGAAGCACGCCGCTGCGGTCGATGCTACTCACGCGTTGCGGCATCGACTCGGTGATCGGGATGGACAACCGCGACGCCATCTTCCCGATCCACCGCAGCACGCGCTTTCTGCTGTTGACGGCGACGAGCCGTGCGCCGACCGGCACCATCGCCTGCCGGTTCGGCGAGACAGACCCGTCA
>JANWLS010000163.1 GCA_025450765.1 Vicinamibacterales bacterium
TCTCCTCGTGGATGCCGGCTTCACGCGCGAAGATCCCGTCGATGAACGCGGCGAATTCGGAATCCGCGGCGGCATCGTCGACATCTTTCCGGCCGGCGAACCGGAGCCGGTGCGGCTGGAGTTCGTTGGCGACGTGATCGAGTCGATGCGGCGGTACGACCCGGGGACGCAGCGGTCCACCGGGCCGATCGATCAGTTGGCGATCCGGCCGATCCGCGAGTCGTTCAGCGAGGGCGCGCCTGCCGATCCAGACACGGCGCGGCTCCTCGCGGCCTCGATCTTCGATTACGCGCAGGCGGCAAGGCCGGTCGTCGCGATCGTCTCGGAGCGCGAGGAGGTGAACGCGCACGCGGCCAGGGTGATGGAGCAGGCGGCGCGCGGGTACGAGGACGCCGTCGCGCGTGGCGATCGCGTGGCGCCGCCGGCGGAGTTGTTCGTCAATCCGACGGATGTCGAGCGCCGGTTGGACGAAGCGATCCGGCTGGAGACGCTGGATGTGCACGAACCCGCGCGGGCCGAAGGCCACGCGGAGCATTCCGTCCACATCGCATGTCAGCCCGCGATCGAGCTAAGGGGCAAGATCAGCGCCTGGGTGGCTGACGTCAAGCGCCGGCGCGAATCGGGCGACACGATCCTGTTCGTCGCGGCGACCGCTGGTCGTGCGGAACGGATCGTCGAGCTCCTGAAGGATTACGAGCTTCTCGGCGTGTCCGTCGACAGCGATGAAGGGGCGCGCTACGCCGCCGTCCTCGTCACGACGGGCGGTCTCTCGCACGGCTTCCGCCTGCCCGACGCCGCGCTCCAGATCTATGCCGAAACCGACGTCTTCGAGGAGGAGCGGCACGCGCCGGAAGGCCGCCGCTCGGCCGCCCGCACCTTTCTCTCCGATCTGCGCGATCTCAAAGTGGGCGATTTCGTCGTCCATGTGGATCACGGCATCGGCGCGTTCGTCGGCCTGAAGCAGATCAGCGTCGGCGATTCCGTCCAGGAATTCCTCGAGCTGCGCTATGCCGGCGAGGACAAGCTGTTCGTCCCCGTCGAGCGCCTGGACCTGGTTCAGAAGTACACCGGCGGCGCCCGGCCCAGCGTCGACAAGCTCGGCACGGCGTCGTGGGAGAAGGCGAAGACGCGGGTCAAGAAGGCGATGCGCGACATGGCCGAGGAGCTGCTGAAGCTCTATGCCGCGCGCAAGGCCGTCGCGGGATACGCCTTCTCACCCGATACGCGGTGGCAGCAGGAATTCGAGGATGCGTTCGAGTGGGAGCTGACGCCGGATCAGCGGTCGGCGATCTCGGACATCAAGGCCGACATGGAAAGCTCGTCGCCGATGGACCGGCTGCTCTGCGGCGACGTCGGCTATGGCAAGACGGAAGTCTCGATGCGCGCCGCCTTCAAGGCGGTCATGGACGGCAAGCAGGCCGCCTTCCTCGCCCCGACGACGGTGCTGGCGTTTCAGCATCAGAAGACGCTCACCGAGCGCTTTGCAGGTTTTCCGGTCCGGATCGACATGGTGAGCCGCTTCCGTTCGAAGGCGGAGCAGAAGGCGACGCTCGCGGATCTCGAGGCCGGCAAGCTCGACATCATCGTTGGCACGCACCGGCTGCTCTCGAAGGATGTCCACTTCCGTGATCTCGGCCTGCTCGTCGTCGACGAGGAGCAGCGGTTCGGCGTCGCGCACAAGGAAAAGATCAAGCAGCTTCGCCGCAAGGTCGACGTCCTCACGATGACGGCGACCCCGATCCCGCGGACGCTCAACATGTCGCTCGTCGGCATCCGCGACATGTCGATCATCGAGACGCCGCCGAAGGATCGGCTGTCCATTCAGACGAACGTCATCAAGTTCAATCCGTCGGCGATCGGGCAGGCGATCCGGCAGGAGCTGGCGCGCGGCGGGCAGGTGTATTTCGTCCACAACCGCGTCGAGTCCATCTTCTCGATCGGCAACCTGATTTCGCGGCTGGTGCCAGAGGCGAAAATCGCGGTCGGCCACGGTCAGATGGGCGAGGAGGAGCTGGAGCGGGCGATGCTCGACTTCATCGCGCGCAAGTACGACATCCTGCTCGCGACGACGATCATCGAGAACGGGCTCGACATCCCGAACGTCAACACCATCATCATCAACAGGGCCGACCGCTACGGTCTCTCGCAGCTGTACCAGCTCCGCGGACGCGTCGGCCGATCCGATCGCCCGGCGTACGCCTATCTCCTGATTCCGCCGGAAGACTCGCTCTCGCCGGTCGCGAAGAAGCGGCTCGCCGCCATCAAGGAATTCAGCGACCTCGGCAGCGGCTTCCGCGTGGCGGCGCTCGACCTCGAAATCCGCGGCGCCGGCAACCTGCTCGGCGGCGAGCAGAGCGGGCAGATCGACGCGGTGGGCTTCGAGATGTACATGAAGCTGCTCGAGGACACCATCCGGCAGCTCAAGGGCGAGGAGCTCGAGGACGAGACGCGGACGACGGTGAACCTGCAGGTCGACTTGCGGATCGACGAAGAGTACGTGCCCGACATGAACCAGCGGCTGATGGTGTACCGGCAGATCGCCGGTGCGCGATCGGAAGCGGCGCTCGGCCGCGCGATGGACGGCATCCGCGATCGCTACGGTCCGCCGCCCGATTCCGTCCTCAACCTGGCCGATTACGCGCGGCTCCGGATCATGGCGGAGCAGATCGGGATCGAATCGATCGACCGCGAAGGGCAGGTGGTCGTCTTGAAGTTCAAGGCACAGACGAAGGTGGACCCGACGCAGCTCGTGGCGCTCGTCCGGGAGCGCCCGGAGCTGACGCTCATTCCGCCCGCGGCCTTGCGACTGCGCCTGGATGGGCACCGTGAGCCACCGGGCGCCCCGCGCCCGGCGCCCGGCGCCAAGGGAGTCGGCCCCAGCGCCCCGCGCCCTGCGCCTGGTGCCCACAAGCGAAGCCGGCGTCAGGCTGAGCCCTCGTCCTGGTGGACGACGCGGGCGAAAGAGGGCGAGGTGCGGCCGGGCTTCAGCAAGGCCGAGATTCTGAAGCGCCGGGACCAGGACCCGCGCCTCGAGGGGGGGCTCTTCGACCAGCTCGGGGACCTGTTGGTCGATCTGGCGGAACGCAGGTAAAATGTTGAAACAACAACATATGAAGTACAGACTTTCTCGATTGCTGGCCGGCGTTCTCGCCGCCCTTCTCGCCCTCGTCGTCTGCGCCGTCACGACCCACGCCGAGATTGTCGAAGCGGTGATCGTGAAGGTGAACGGCGACATCCTCACCAAGACCGAGCTCGAGACCCAGCAGTTCGCGGTGCTTCGGGCCCGCGGCCAGCAGGTCGACCAGAACGACCCGCAGGATGCGGCGGTGAAGAAGGCGCTCGACGAGGCGACGCCGCAGATTCTCGTGACGGCGGTCGACGAGCTGCTGCTCGAGCAGCAGGGGCGGTCGCTCGGCTACAAGCTCTCCGACGATCAATTCAACGCCATCGTCGACAACATCAAGAAGCAGAATCACATCGAGAACGACGAGCAGTGGAAGCAGGCGCTCGCCCAGGAAAATGTGACGATGGTGCAGCTTCGCGAGCAGCTCGAAAAGACGATGCTGACGCAGCGCGTGCTGCAGAACGAGGTGTTCGATCGGATCGCCGTCTCCGATCCCGAGGCGAAGGCCTATTACGATTCGCACATCCAGGAGTTCACGACACCGCCGCAGGTGACGCTGCGCGAGATCCTTGTCACCGTGCCATCGAACGGCAAGTCGCTGAACGTGGCGCAGGACGATGCGGCCAAGGCGAAGGCCGAGGCGCTGCGGAAGCGCGTGACGACTGGCGGCGAGCCGTTCGAGAAGGTCGCCAGTGAGGCGTCCGAGGCGCCCTCGAAGGCGAACGCGGGCCTGATCGGGCCGATCCAGACGACCGATCTCTCGCAGGGCATCCGCGACCTCATCAAGGACCTGAAGCCCGGTGATATCACCCCGGTGTTCCGCACCGATCGTGGCTACCAGGTCCTGCAGCTCGTCTCGCGCACGGCGGCCGTCGTGACGCCGTTCGACAAGGCGCGCGAGCAGATCAGCGGGCGCGTGTTCACGGACAAACGAAAGGACGCGTTCGTGACGTATCTCGACAAGCTCCGCTCGCAGGCGATCATTTCCTGGAAGAACGACGCCGCGCAGAAGGCGTACGAGCAGGGGCTGAAGGAAGGCGACAAGGCGCTCCTCGCGCAGCTCTCGGCCGGTTCGTAGCCCGCCAGCATGGCTCAGGACGCCTGGTTCGCGATCTGGACGCGGTCGCGCCACGAGCAGGTGGTGCGCCGCGAGCTCGAGAAGAAGCGCGTCGAGGCTTTTCTCCCGACCATCACGCGCTGGAGCCGCTGGAAGGACCGGAAGAAGCGCATCGACTGGCCGCTGTTTCCCGGCTATTGTTTCGCTCGGTTCGATCCGGCCGAATCGCTCGCCGTGCTCAAGTGCACGGGCGTCGTGAACATCGTCTCGTTCGACGGCGAGCCGGCGTCGATTCCCGACCAGGAAGTGGAGAGCATCCGCACGCTCGTCTCGAGCGAGCTGCAGTACGATCCCTGCCCCCTCATTCACGAGGGGATGATGGTGGAGGTCGTCCACGGCCCGCTGCGCGGCGTGGTCGGCCGCCTGATGCGCAAGGATGCGCACCGCGCCCGCCTCGTGCTCACCGTAGACCTCATCGGCCAGGCGGTGAGCGTGGAAGTGGACGCCGGCGACGTCAGGGTCTACTAGCGCCCAGCCCCCGGTTCAATCAACGAGATGAAGATTTCAGACATCGAGCTTCCGTCTCCTTACGCGATCGCCCCCATGGCGGGCATGACGGACACCGCGTTCCGCCGGCTCGTGAAGCGGCAGGGCGGGTGCGGGCTCGTCGTGTCGGAGATGGTGAGCTCGGAAGGGCTCGTGCGCGGGATCGATCGGACGCTCGAGTACACGGAATACACCGAGGAAGAGCGGCCGGTGTCCATTCAGATCTTCGGCGGCGATCCCGAGAAGATGGCCGAGGCGGCGCAGATCGTCCAGGGGCTCGGCGCCGACATCGTCGACGTGAACATGGGCTGCCCGGTGCCGAAGATCGCGAAGCACAACGCCGGGTGCAGCCTGATGCGCGAGCCGGAGCACGCGGCCGGCATCATCGGGGCGATGGTCAAGGCGGTGAACATTCCCGTCACCGTGAAGATGCGTGCCGGCTGGAACGAGCACGAGATCAATGCGCCCGAGCTCGCGAAGCGGATGGAAGGTGTGGGTGCGGCCGCCGTGGCCGTGCACGGGCGCACGGCCGCGCAGTCGTACACCGGCCTCGCCGACTGGGACCTGGTGACGCGCATCGCGGACGCGGTGGACATCCCGGTGTTCGGCAGCGGCGACTGCCTCGAGCCCGAACAGGTGATCGACCGCCTGCGGGCGGGTGTGGAGGGCGTGCTGGTGGGCCGCGGCGTGCTGCGCAATCCGTGGATTCTCGCCCAGGCGGCCGACATCGCCGCCGGTCGCGCGCCGCGCGAGGTGACGATGGCCGAGCGCGGCCAGTTTCTCCTCGACTACATTGATCTGCTGCTGAGCGAACGCGTGCACGAACCGCAGGGGTTTCGTCATTCCGTCGGAGCGTCCGACGCGTCCTCGCGCCACGACCGTTGGGTCATCAACAAACTGCGCGCCCTGGGGTCTTGGTACACCAAGGGCCTCGACAACGGCTCCCACCTGCGCACGGCGATCAACAGCGCCGAATCCCTCGGCCAGCTCCGTGCCTTCATCGAAGGGTTCTTTTTCGAATCTGTATCATTTTCGACCCAACCGTATTTTTCTTGACACGCTAGCTCAACAGGGTCAGAATTCGTAGTCTCCCGTCGCTTTTTCTGCTCCTGCGCTTCAAGTACTGCTGATCTGCGGTCGATTCCCAGATGTGAGTGAAAGGGCGAAGCTCTATCTACCGCCTTGGCGCCCATTCTCACCATCCACAATAATCGGGTAATTGACCAAACCACGAGAAGCTTCTGCATGAGAACCATTAGCCGCCTCTGGTTGAGCCGTCGGCTCGTACTGGTGGCCGGCGACGCCCTCTTTTTTCTGGCGGCGGTCGCGCTGGTGTTCGCCCTGCGCGGTTCGGAA
>JANWLS010000164.1 GCA_025450765.1 Vicinamibacterales bacterium
ATTATCGAGCAGAGCCTCGATCTCGATTTCGATGTAATGGTCACCGACATCGCGCCCGTCGACCTATTACTTCAACGCGCTGGCCGTCTGCACCGACACCAGCGGACGCAACGGCCGCGTGGCCTGGAAACGCCGACGCTGTACATCCGGCGGCCGGCGGTCGTCGAGGGAGTGCCCGGCTTCGAGCGCGGCGACACAGCAGTCTACGACGAGCACATTCTGCTGCGGACGTGGCTCGCGCTGACCCGCCATGGTACGCGCATCCGCGTCCCGCAGGACGTAGAACAGCTGATCGAAGCGGTCTACACCGAAGAGGCGCCGCCTGCGGATCTCGACGACACAATCGCCGCTCGTTGGGCGCGCACGCGACATCGCATGCTCCGCGAGCGCCGGGCGGACGAACAGGAGGCGATTGACCGTTGGCTGCGCTCGCCCAGCCACGATGGAGAGCTCGCCGAATTCACGGCGAACAATCTCGACGAAGATGCGCCAGACATTCACGCGGCTCATCAGGCGCTGACGCGACTGAGCGGTCCGCGCGTGGACGTGGTTTGCCTATACCGCGACGACGACGGCGTCCGGCTGCCCGATGGACGCTCCGTCGATTTACGCCGGGCGCCGGGACGCGAGCTTGCCCGCGCGTTGCTGGGGCGCTCCGTCTCGATCGGTCAGCGGGGGCTGGCACCTCGCATCCTCGCGCAATCAGTGCCGGCGGGCTGGCAACGCTCGCCGCTGTTGCGCCATCAGCGGCTTCTCGTGTTCGATCCCGCGAACCTGTGCCGAGTGGAACGCTGGCGACTGCATCTCGACGATGACTCTGGTCTGGAAGTCACAGAAGATGACGGAGAGAGCCCATGACTGCAACGCCCGAATTCAACCTGATCGATGAGCCCTGGTTGCCCTGTCTCCGAGCCGGTGCGCGCACGCCGGACCTGCTCTCGATCCGCGAGACGTTCGCCAGCGCGCACGAATGCATCGAGCTGGCCGGCGAGACGCCGCTGGTGACGGCGGCGCTCCATCGCCTGCTGCTCGCCGTGTTGCATCGCGCGGTGGGTCCACGAGACGTCGAGGCATGGCAGGCGCTCTACGCCCGCGGCCGGTTCGATGACCCGCGCATCGCCGCCTACCTGGAACGCTGGCAGGCGCGATTCGACTTGTTCGACCAGCGGTACCCGTTCTACCAGTGCCCCGCAATCGGCGCGTCGCGGCCGGGTTCTGCAGCAAAGCTATGGCCTGCGCTCAGTTCGGGGAATAACCCATCACTATTCGATCATACGGCTGACGACGACGGCTCGTCGTTCCCGCCGGACGCGGTCGCGCGCGCGATCGTCGCAGCGCAGAGCTTCGCGCTCGGCGGCACGGTAGCCCGACTGAAAGGCGAAGGCCCGAGTGCGCCTGCCGCACCGCTCGCGAACAGTGTCGTGTTTCTCGCGAGCGGCTCAACGCTGTTCCAAACGCTCATGCTCAACCTCGTCCGCTATGCTCCGGAACGCGGCTATCCATTCGCCGCCGGGGCCGGCTCTGTCGATGCGCCTGGGTGGGAGCGAGCTCCTGCAACGGACATCGCCGAACGCGCGCCTACCGGATACACAGACCTGCTCACATGGCAGAGCAGGCGCGTCCGCGCATATCCCGAAGATAAGGGCGGAATCGTCAGGGTTTCGCGGGCGGTGATCATGAAGGGCGACGCCTTCCCCGACGGCTTTCGGCTGCATGGGAAGGAGCCGATGCTCGCGTTCCGGAGAGTGCAGTCGCGCGACGCTGCCGACCCCTGGCCCGCACTCGCCTTCTCCGAGGGACGAGCACTCTGGCGCGACAGCAGCGTGATCTTCCAGGACTCGGCGAAGGCGGGCGATCAGGCGCGTCCAGCGACCCTCGCGTGGCTCGCGGCGGTCGGCGTGCCCGTGGCAGAAATACAACTGCACGGGCTCGGGCTCGCATCGGACCGGGCGAAGGCCGAGTTCTGGCGCCATGAGCGGCTGCCGCTGCCGCACCAGTTCGTCGAACACCCGGAAGATCTGTACGAGCCCCTCTCCGCGGCGCTTTCGCTCGCCGAAGATGCGGGTTCGCTCCTCTCGGCGCGCGGACCGCTCCGCGAGATCGCGACCGCGCTGATCGGCGCCGGCGGCGATGCACACCAGTTCCTGAAGGCGCTCGGCGCCGACCGCCTGTACTGGGCTGCGCTCGACGAGCCGTTCCTGCGTTTCCTCGCCCGGCTGCCCGAAGACCTCACGCACTATGACGATGCCGGCGCCGAGTATGGCGTCGGCGAGCTGCGGCTGTGGGCCGCGGCGCTGCGGCACGCAGCGCGCGAGGCGTTCCGCATCGCGACGGGCGCGCTCCAAACATCGGGACGCACGCTCCAGGCCGTCGCCAGGAGCGAGGACGCGTTCGAACGGAGGCTCGCCGGTCTGGTCCGGCCCTATCTGAAGGAGGAGGTATCGGTATGACCACGTCTCAATCGCCGCCCGCCCTGATCGCCGCGCTGTTGGACCTCGCCCGAAAAGAAGATCGCGGCGCACTTGCGGCGCTGCGCCGCGGCCTTGGCACCGAACCCGGCTCTGAGCCGGCGATGTTCCCCTACGTCGAGCCGGACCTGGGGGCACAGCCGAGCCGCGCGCGGGAACGCGCCGGCTATCTCGTCGCGGCGCTCTTCGCTAGCCACCCGATGGCATGGGAAGGCGAAGAGCCCTACGCCGGCGCCCACAACCTGGGGGCGTCGTTCCGCCGCCTGTCCGGGCCAGACGGCATCAGCCCGAGCACCGAAGGACGCTTTCGCGCGCTCCTGTCCTGCCACCGCGACGACCTGCCGGAGCACCTGCGGCACGCCATCTCGCTGTTGCAATCGAAGGACGTGCCGGTCGACTGGGCACGACTCTGGTACGACATCCAGAGCTGGGACACCGAAAACCGCTGGGTGCAGCGCAGGTGGTCGCGCCAATTCTGGGGCGGCCACGGGCGAACCGAAGACGATGCAGCAGAGCCCGCTCCGGCGGACGAAAAGGAGACCACCGATGTTCGTTGAACTGCACATCCTGCAGAACTTCGCGCCTGCGAACCTGAACCGCGACGACACTGGCAGCCCCAAGGACTGCGAGTTCGGCGGCTTCCGGCGCGCCCGCGTCTCCAGCCACTGCTGGAAGCGCGCGATCCGGACGGCATTTCGTGACGAGGGACTGATTCCGGCGAGCGACCGCGCCATCCGCACCAAGCGCGTGCTCGAAGAGGTCGTCAAGCGGCTCGCCGCACGCGGCCGCGATGAAGAAGGCGCCCGTCCGCGCGTGATCGCGGCCCTCGCCTCCGTCGAACTGACGGTGAAAGAGGACGGCAAGACGGAGTACCTGTTGTTCCTCGGCGAACGCGAGATCGCGGCGCTCGCCGACGCCTGCGAACAGTGGTGGGACGCCCTGACTCCGGCGGCGCCACCGACCGGCGAGGCGGGCCCGAAGCCGAAGAAGAAGGCGGCGAAGGACAGCGTCCCCGTCGAGGTGAAGACCGCGCTCGGCCGTCGCTTCGAGGGCGGACGCGCGGCCGACCTGGCGCTCTTCGGCCGCATGCTGGCCGACATGCCCGAACGCAACATCGACGCCGCGGCTCAAGTCGCGCACGCGATCTCGACCAACCGCGTCAGCATGGAGTTCGACTTCTACACCGCGGTCGATGACTTGAACTCGGCAGAGACCGCCGGTGCC
Source organism: Vicinamibacterales bacterium (assembly GCA_025450765.1). GTDB lineage: Bacteria > Acidobacteriota > Vicinamibacteria > Vicinamibacterales > CAVVIG01 > JAGWRA01. The sequence goes on from JANWLS010000164.1 coordinate 3,693, forward strand.
GGCATGATGGGCACGATCGAGTTCAACTCGGCGTGCTTCTATCGCTACGCCAATATTGACGTGACCGCGCTGGCGAAGTCGCTCGATCCTGATCTGGCGCGCCGCACCGTCTCGGCCTTCATTCATGCCTCGGTCAACGCCATTCCGACGGGCAAGCAGAACAGCATGGCGGCGCACAATAAGCCGTCATTTGTGATGGCGGTTGTTCGTGAAGATTCGGCCTGCAATCTGGCCAACGCCTTCCTCAAGCCTGCGCGCCCAGGTCGTGAATACGATCTTTGCCAGGCGTCTATGCGCCAGCTCGATGAGCATTGGGGCAAATTGTCAGGGATGTATGGCACGCAGGGCATTCGCTGGATCGGCATTGCCACGATGGAGTCGGAAACGCTGAAGAACCTCAGTGTGTATCAGGTTGCTATCAGCTCAGACGGCTCGCAGATTGCCGCACTTGCCAATCAGGCGGTCTCGGCGGCGTTTGGCTCGCCAACCACGCGATAGAAAGCGGTTACCAGACGATGAGCACTTTACTGCTCAGGCTCGAAGGTCCCATGCAATCGTGGGGCATCCAGAGCCGATATGGGCGGCGTGACACTGGCCTGGAGCCATCGAAGAGCGGCGTAATTGGCCTGCTCTGCGCCGCGCTGGGTCGTCCGCGCGATGCCGACCTGAGCGACCTGGCCGCGCTCCGCATGGGGGTGCGCGTTGATCGCCCTGGCATGGTGGAGTCTGACTACCACACGGCGGGCGCAAAGGATGCATTGCTCCCCAACTATGGTGTCGCGGCTTTTGGGGAGCAGGACGGCAAGACGACAGGCACCGTGCTTTCGACGCGCTTCTATCTTGCCGACGCGAGCTTTCTGGTGGGTCTGGAGGCGTCTACTGCAGACCAGGAGACGCTACTGGCGCGGGCCAACGATGCTCTGGCGCAGCCTGTCTGGCCACTCTTTCTTGGGCGGAAGGCGTTCGTTCCCGCTGCTCCGATTCGGCTACGCGACGGATTGCGCCCAGAGCCGTTGGAGGAAGCGCTGAGGACATATCCCTGGCTAACGGCGCGTGATGGCGAACAACATTGGCGCGAGCCCGCGCGCGTGCGCCTCGTCATCGAAGAACGCCAACCCACAGGCGAGTCGCGGATGGACGTGCCTGTCTCGTTTCTACCGCTTGATCGGCGCTATCAGTCGCGATTCGTGCGGACAGAATTTCTGTCACGGCCTGCCGAGGTTGCGGGTTCTGCCTCACAAACTGAACAAACTCAGGAGTAATGCGATGACTGCAATGAATATGTTGGGGAGTCCGAATACGTCGGTGGGCAGTGCGCTCTATCTCTCCCGACTACATCTCGCGGTGCGCAACCGAGCCGTCCAGGCAGATCTGGCCGACTGCCATGCCATGCACCGCCAACTCTTGCTTGCC